>NZ_CP181044.1:3600000-3900000 GCF_047795635.1 Halomonas sp. HK25
TGGACCAGGAGAAGCGCCAGCGCCGCCGCCAGGGCGAGGCACTCGGCGGCATCCGCCAGCAGCTGGTACGCGAGGGGCGACGCGGCCGGCGGCTGCGCCTGGGGCTGCTGCTGGTGGCGCTGTCGCTAGCCTGGCAGCCGCTGGCCCAGTGGGCCGCCGGCCAGCCCTGGCCGGCGCTGACCGCCGCCGTCATCGGCCTGGCCCTGCTGGCCTGGCACTGATGCCCTCCTCTATCCACGTCACGGAACCTTCATCCATGAGCGATATTCTCGAACGCCTGCAAGCTGTCCTGGATCAACGCCGCCAGGGAGATCCGCAGGATTCCTACGTCGCCGCCTTGCATCACAAGGGCCTGAACAAGATACTCGAGAAGATCGGCGAGGAGGCCACCGAGACCCTGCTGGCCGCCAAGGATGCCGAAGGCGGCGGAGAGGCGGAACGCCAGGCGCTGATCGCCGAAACCGCCGACCTGTGGTTTCATAGCCTGGTGATGCTGTCACACCTCGACCTCGATCACCGCGCCGTACTCGAAGAGCTGGGCCGCCGCTTCGGCGTCTCCGGCCACGACGAGAAGGCCGCCAGGCCCCAATGAATTCCCAGGCCCCAATGAATTCCAAGACACATCAGATTCACACGGCTCCCGGACAGGCCGGGGCCCCGATCCAGAGGAAGCACTCATGTTAGGTGGTATCAGTATCTGGCAGCTGCTGATCGTACTCGGCATCATCATCCTGGTCTTCGGCACCAAGAAGCTGCGCAACGTCGGCACCGACCTGGGTGGCGCCGTGAAGGGCTTCAAGAAGGCCATGCACGAGGAGGAGAAGGGCGAGGGGAAGGACGAGGAGAAGGACGACGTCCAGGCGCGGGTGGACCACAAGGAAGAGACCAACACCTACGACGTCCAGGCCGAGCGCAAGCCCGAGGAACAGGAAGAGCGCAAGTAAGCCGCCATGTTTGATATCGGCTTTCTCGAACTCATGTTCATCGGTGTGGTCGGCCTGCTGGTGCTGGGCCCGGAGCGGCTGCCCAAGGCGGCGCGCACGGCGGGGCTGTGGATCGGCAAGATCAAGCGCACCGTCTCCGGCATGCAGCGCGAGATCAGTGCCCAGCTCGAGGCGGAGGAGCTGCGCCAGAAGCTCAACGAGCAGCAGAAGAAGCTCGACGAGAGCGTGCGTCAGGTCCAGCGCGACGTGGAGAGTCTCGCCGAGCCCGACCGTCCCGCCGACCAGCCCCGCGCCCGTGACCAGGACGCCACATCGGCGCCCGGCCCCGAGCAGCGCCTGGACGACGCCCTGGCCAGTGCTCGCCGTGATGGCCCAGGCAGCGATGATAGCCCCGACGACAAACGGCCCGATAAACGCCCCCTGTCTTCCGCCGCCGACAAGGACGCTTCCTCACGATGAGCAAGACCGGTGACAGCCCGGAACAGCACCAGGCCACGCTGATCGAACACCTGATCGAATTGCGCTCGCGGCTGCTGCGCGCCGTGGTGGCGATCCTGGTGATCTTCCTGGGCCTCTACGCCTTCGCCAACGACATCTACACCTTCGTAGCCCAGCCGCTGATGGCGCTGTTGCCGGAGGGGTCACAGATGATCGCCACCGAAGTGGCCTCGCCCTTCCTGGCGCCCTTCAAGCTGACCCTGGTGGTCGCGGTGTTCGTCGCCATTCCCTACGTGCTGCACCAGGCCTGGGCCTTCGTGGCCCCGGGCCTCTACGATAACGAGAGGGCGCTGGCGCTGCCGATCCTGGCCTCCAGCGTGATGCTGTTCTACGCCGGGGCGGCCTTCGCCTACTACGTGGTCTTCCCGCTGCTGTTCCAGTTCTTCACCCAGACGGGGCCCGAGAACGTGGCGGTGATGACCGACATCAACGCCTACCTCAACTTCGTCCTCAAGCTGTTCTTCGCCTTCGGGGTGGCCTTCGAGATCCCCATCGCCACCTTCCTGCTGATCGCCTCCGGGGCCACCACGGTGGAGAGCCTCTCCAAGAAGCGGCCCTACATCATCCTGGGCTGCTTCGTGGTGGGCATGCTGCTCACCCCGCCGGACGTGATCTCCCAGAGCCTGCTGGCGGTGCCGATGTACCTGCTCTACGAGGTGGGCCTGCTGTTCGGCCGCCTGGCGCGGCGCAAGAAGCAGCAACGCGAGGCGAAGGAAGACTCATAAGCTGGAAGCTGGAAGCTGGAAGCTGGAAGCTGGAAGCTGGAAAGCAGCCTGAAACAGATCGCCCCCATGGTCCTGCCATGGGGGCGATTTTATTCCAGCTTCCAGACGCTAAGCGCCGATCTTCCGGCTTAAAGGTCCCGGCGCAGCCGGTGCTCCGGTGCGCCGGCCGTCGGTTCAGAGATCCATCAGCTCGTCGATGCGGTCGACCAGCTTGAAGATGCCGGTGGCCGCCTCGCTGATGCGGGTCGCCAGCATATAGGCCGGGGTGGTGACCACGCGGTTCTCGAAGTCCACCACGATCTCCTCCACGCCGCAGGTGCGGTGCAGGCCGCCCATGGCGCTGATGGCGCCGGAGACCCCCGGGTCGTGGCCGATGGTCACCGAGATGCCGTTGCCCAGCAGGCGCGGCACCAGCACCGGGCTGATACACATCAGGCCGATGGGCTTGCGCAGCTCACGAAACGCCCTCAGCGCCTCGGCCAGGGGCTCATGCACCCGCATGTCGGCGCCGGCCTCGGCGAAGTTCGAGAGGTTCTTGGCGGCACCGAAGCCGCCGGGCAGGATCACGGCATCAAAGTCCTCGGCCTCGAGTTCGTCCAGTGCCGAGATCTCCCCGCGGGCCAGGCGCGCCGACTCGGTCAGCACGTTACGGGTCTCGCCCTCGGCCACCTCGCCGCTGCGATGGTCGATCACCTGGTGCTGCTCGATGTCCGGGGCGAAGCAGCGATAGCCGATGCCCAGCTGGTCGAGTCGCAGCAGGGTCAGGGTGGTCTCGTAGATCTCGGCGCCGTCAAAGACACCGCAGCCCGAGAGGATCACCGCCACCTGTTTGCTCATGCCTGTCTCCTTGCATGGGTCACCCGCCAACGGGCGGGCCCGATAATCGAATCCCACACTCTAGAGCGAACGTCCGGGTGCGACAAGGCGAGACTTTCGGCTTACCGGTGCGCTGATATACTGATGGTCAGCCACGACACATCGTCATCAAACTGTCATCCCGCGCCGCCAGACTGCCACCAGCGCGGCGACCACCGCTGGAGAATCGCCTTGAGTTTCATGACCACCCGCCAGTTCCCCGCGACCCGCCTGCGCCGCATGCGCCGCGACGATTTCTCGCGTCGACTGATGCGCGAGAACACCCTGACGCCCGCCGACCTGATCTGGCCGGTGTTCGTGCTGGACGGCGAGAACCAGCGCGAGGCCGTACCCTCCATGCCGGGGGTCGAGCGCCTGTCGCTGGACCTGCTGATCGAGGAGGCCCGCGAGGCGCATCTGCTGGGCATCCCGGCCCTGGCGCTGTTCCCGGTGGTCGACGCCTCGCTGAAGAGCGAACTGGCCGAGGAGGCCTACAGCGCCTCGGGCCTGGTGCAGCGCAGCGTTCGGGCCCTCAAGGAGGCCCTGCCTGGGCTCGGCATCATCACCGACGTGGCGCTGGACCCCTACACCAGCCACGGTCAGGACGGCATCATCGATAAGCAGGGCTATGTACTGAACGATCGCACCGTGGAGACGCTCCTCAAGCAGGCGCTCTCCCACGCCGAAGCCGGCGCCGACGTGGTGGCCCCCTCCGACATGATGGACGGGCGCATCGGCGAGATCCGCCGGGTGCTGGAGCAGGAACACCTGGTCAACACCCGCATCATGGCCTATAGCGCCAAGTACGCCTCGCGCTACTACGGCCCCTTCCGCGACGCCGTGGGCTCCTCCGCCAACCTGGGCAAGGCCGACAAGAGCACCTACCAGATGGACCCGGCCAATGGCGAGGAGGCACTCCACGAGGTGGCCCTGGACCTGGCCGAGGGCGCCGACATGGTGATGATCAAGCCCGGCATGCCTTACCTGGACGTGGTGCGTCGGGTGAAGGATGAGCTGAAGGTGCCTACCTTTGCCTATCAGGTGAGCGGCGAATACGCCATGCACATGGCCGCCTTCGAGAACGGCTGGCTGGATGCCGACAGCGTGATTCTCGAATCGCTGACCTGCTTCAAGCGCGCCGGCGCCGACGGCGTGCTGACCTACTTTGCCAAGCGGGCGGCCCGCCTGCTCGCCCAGTGACGGAGGGGGCTGCGCCCCTTCCAGGACCCGAAGAGAGTTGCCCATGGAAGACCGCAGTCCCGAAGCCGACGCCCCCCTGACCGAGCCCCGCGCCGCCGACACGCCGGGTGAGGGGAGCGCACTCGACACGCCGGCACCGCGTCTCAACCAGACACGCACCGGCATCAAGCCCAAGGCGCTGCCTGAGGCGGAACTGGACGACCCGAGCCTCTACTTCAATCGTGAGCTCTCCCATCTGCAATTCAATATCCGGGTGCTGGAGCAGGCCCTGGACGAGGCGCACCCGCTGCTCAACCGCTTGATGTTCCTGCTGATCTTCTCCTCCAACCTGGACGAGTTCTTCGAGATCCGGGTGGCCGGCCTCAAGCACCGGGTGACGCTGGGCGATGAAAGCACCGGTTTCGACGGGCGCTCGCCGAGTTCGGTACTCGCCGAGATCTCGCAGATCGCCCACGAACAGATCGAGCGCCAGTACTGCATCCTCAATGACATCTTGCTGCCGGCACTGGAGGAGCGTGGGCTGCGTTTCCGGCGTCGCAGCGAGTGGACCGAGTCCCAGCAGGCCTGGGCGCGCGACTACTTCCACGAGGAGATCATGCCGGTGATCAGCCCGATCGGGCTGGACCCCTCGCACCCCTTCCCGCGGCTGGTCAACAAGAGTCTCAACTTCATCGTCCAACTCGAGGGCAAGGACGCTTTCGGCCGCGAGGGAGGGCTGGCCATCCTGCCGGCACCCCGCTCGCTGCCCCGGGTGATCGCCCTGCCCGCCGAACTGTGCGAGGAGGGCTTCAGCGAAGCCGTCTTCCTCTCCTCGATGATCCACGCCCACGCCGAGGAGCTGTTCCCGGGCATGACGGTCCGCGGCTGCTACCAGTTCCGGCTGACCCGCAATGCCGACATGACCATGGACCCGGAGGAGGTCTCGGACCTGGCCTCGGCGCTGCGCGGCGAGCTGCTGGCCCGTCGCTACGGCAGCGGCGTGCGCCTGGAGGTGGTCGACACCTGCCCCGACGAGCTGGCGGCTTTCCTGCTCAGGGAGTTTGCGCTGGGCGAGGACGACCTCTACCGGGTCAAGGGCCCGGTCAACCTGACCCGCATGATGTCCCTGCTGGGCGACCTGGAGCGTCCCGAGCTCTTCTACCGCCCCTTCATCCCGGGGCTGCCCAAGAACCTCAAGAAGGACGGCAGCCTGTTCGATGCCATCGCCGCCGGCGATATCCTGCTCCATCACCCCTTCCAGTCCTTCTCGCCGGTGGAGGAGCTGCTCGCCGAAGCGGCCCGGGACCCCTCGGTGCTGGCCATCAAGCAGACCCTCTACCGCACCGGCGCCGACTCCCCCATCGTCAACTCCCTGGTGGAGGCGGCCCGTGGCGGCAAGGAGGTGACGGTGGTCATCGAACTGCGCGCCCGATTCGACGAGGCGGACAACCTGGTGCTGGCCTCACGCCTCCAGGAGGCCGGTGCCATCGTCATCTACGGAGTGATGGCCTACAAGACCCACGCCAAGATGATGCACATCGTGCGCCGCGAAAAGGGGCGGCTGCGCTACTACGTGCACCTGGGCACCGGCAACTACCACTCGAAGACGGCCAAGCTATATACCGACTATAGCCTGCTCACCGCCGACGAGGCGCTCTGCGAGGACGTCCACCAGGTGTTCCAGCAGCTCTCGGGCATGGGGCGTGCCCGGCATATCGAGCACCTGCTGCACGCCCCCTTCACGCTCCACGAGGGCATGGTGGCGATGATCGAACGCGAGGCGGAGCATGCCCGGCGCGGCCGGCGCGCCCACCTGATCATCAAGTGCAACTCGCTCACCGAACCGAAGCTGATCCAGGCCCTCTACCGGGCCTCCCGCGCCGGGGTGGAGTGCGACCTGATCATCCGCGGCATGTGCTGCCTGCGGCCCGGGGTCCCCGGAGTATCGGAGAACATCCGAGTGCGCTCGATCATCGGCCGCTTCCTGGAGCACACCCGGGTGTTCTACTTCCAGAACAACGGCAAGCCCGAGGTGTGGGCCTCCAGCGCCGACTTCATGAGCCGCAACATGTTCCACCGGGTGGAGACCTGCTTCCCGCTGCGTGAGAGGAAGCTGGCCGCCCGGGTCCGCAAGGATCTGGAGACCTACCTGGTGGACAACTGCCAGAGCTGGCGGCTGCAGCCCGACGGCAGTTACATCAAGCAGCAGCCCGGCGATGCGGCGCCGATCAGCGCCCAGGAGACGCTGCTCTACGCCTACGCCGCCAAGGCCTGATAGCTCCCGCAGGAAATGGCACCCGCAGGGAGAGGTGCAGGAAGGAAGCATCGTACGAGGGGATCAACCGCGCTTGAAGGCGGCCAGGTCCTGGGGGTCGAAGCCGTCGACCCGCTCGGGCAGGCCGCGCTCCTGGCGGGCGAGGCGCACCGTCTGGCGCTCGGCGAGCAGCTCGGAATCGTCGTCCAGGGTGCGCCCGTTGAGCTCGGCGAGCTGGGCCATGCCCTGGTGGTAGAAGCTGAGAATGGCAAGCGCCGTGCCGTTGTCCTCCACCACGCCACGGCGCAGCGCAGGCAGGTAGGCGCTGACCCGTGACAGGTGATGCTTGAGCTGCCAGACATAGCGCATCTCGGTCATCCAGGGGCGCTCGCGCAGCACCGCGAAGGTCAGGCTGGTCGCCACCAGACCCAGCAGCACCCCCACCAGGTTGAGCCAGAAGCCGCCGTCGAAGGCGGCCTGCAGCAGCTGGGCGAAGACCAGCCCGAAGACGATCAGCTGGCCGGCCATGGCCAGGCTGATCATCTTCGCCTTGCGGCGGTAGGTCTCGGGGTCGTGCGCTTCGAACCGAAATGACATGGGGCCTCCTGGGGGGCGAGTCGGAAATCGAGGTGATTATCCCGGCTCCGCCCCCCGGGGTACAGGCCTTAGCGCAGGCGCTCGGCGGCACTGAGCAGGAGGTGCTCGGTGGTCTCCCAGCCGATGCAAGCGTCGGTGACCGAGACTCCGCGACGCAGCCGGCCGGGCACAAGCGACTGCTTGCCCTCATGGAGGTGGCTCTCGATCATCAGCCCGGCCAGGGTGGTCTCCCCCGCCAGGCGCTGGGCCAGCACGTCGAGCAGCACCTCGCTCTGGCGGCGGTGGTCCTTGCGGGCGTTGGCGTGGCTGCAGTCCACCATCAGGCGCGGCGTCAAACCGGCCTCCTCCAGCGCGCGCCTTGCCGCCTGCACATGGCGAGCCTGGTAGTTGGGTTCGCCGTGACCGCCGCGCAGCACCAGGTGGGTGTGGGCGTTGCCGGCGGTCTGCTGGACCATTGGGCGCCCCTCCGGATCGAGGCCGAAGTGGCTGTGGGGATGAGCGGCGGCTCGCACGGCGTCCAGGGCCACGCCGATATCACCGCCGGTGGCGTTCTTGAAGCCGACTACGGCGTCGAGGCCGCTGGCCAGTTCGCGATGCAGTTGGGATTCCGTCGTGCGGGCGCCGATGGCCACCCAGGCCAGCAGGTCCTCCAGGTAGGGAGCCAGCATCGGCTGCAGCAGTTCGGTGGCCACCGGCAGGCCCATGGCGACGACCTCGCGCATCAGCTGCCGCGAGAGCTCGAGGCCGCGGGCCATGTCGCCCGAGCCGTCCAGATCCGGATCGTAGGCCAGCCCCTTCCAGCCCACGGTGGTGCGCGGCTTCTCCACGTAGACCCGCATCACCAGCAGCAGGCGATCCGCGACCTTCGGCGCCAGTTCGGCGAGGCGGCGGGCGTACTCCAGGGACGCCTCGGGATCGTGGATGGAGCAGGGACCGACCACCACCAGCAGGCGGTCGTCGCGGCCGGCGAGAATATCGCGGATGGCCTGGCGCTGTCGCTTGACCCGCCGGGCCAGGTCGTCTTCGAGGGGCAGGGCGTGGCGCAGCTCGCCGGCGGTGGGCAGCGCCCGGCTGATGGCGTTCGGCGCGGCGGTGCTCTGATCAGCACCACTGGGCTCAGCGGTGCGGGGGTCGGCCTGGGTCAGGGCTGCGGCAAGGGAGGCGTTCATGGGTCATCAACTCCGGGTAGCGGTCATACATCGTGTCGGTCGGGTGCCACCGATGGCGCTACGGTCGGAGGTGGCACACTGGCACGACCGCAGCTCGCTAAATCGCCAATAGCCGTAATAGCCGGTGAAGCCGGTCAGCGGGCGAATGGCGCAAGCGGTGGATGCGATCATGGTGCCTCTCCTCTCTATCATCGTGATATCTGGGTCATCGTGATGCCCGGGGCTCATCGCCAGGCCGAAAACGCAGAACCCCCGGGGCGGGTAGCCTTCCGGGGGTTCTGTCGGGAGGCGACCCTGGTGGGGTGTGCTTCCCGGCGATGTCGTCTGCTGCTCAGGACTCTCTAGTCAGACATGGCCGCCGGCACACCGGTCATAAAGTCGCCATACCAATAGCCCCGACCGCAGGCAGCCGGATCGACCCCACACGCAACGGCGCCGGCAGAAGCGGCGTGGCAGCGGTGCATGTCGGTGGCGGTTGCGGTCATGGGCATCTCCTGTGTACTTCTCCTATCGTGCCCCATCGTGTCGGGGCTGGCAAGGGTGCAGAAGGTAGTGGCTCAGCGAAGGTGACGCCCACCGTCCACCGGCAGGGTGACGCCTGTGACATACCGATTGTCGAGCAGGTAGCGCAGGCTCTGGTAGATCACCCCCGGCCCGGGGACCATCTCCATGGCCGACTTGGCGCGGGCCTTCTCGGCATAGGCCTCGTCGTCGCCCTCGTTGAGCATGATCAGTGCCGGCGCGATGGCGTTGACCTGAATCGCAGGGGCGTACATGGCGGCAAACGACAGCGTGAGGTTGTCGAGCCCCGCCTTGGAGGCGGCATAGGCGGCGTGCTTCTTCGAGCCCTTCTGCACCACGTAGTCGGTCATGTGCACGATGTCGCGCTGGGGTTCGCTGCATGCCTCGAGCAGCTCGCGGGCGTGGAGGTTGATCAGGTAGGGGGCCAGCATGTGCACCCGGAACAGCCGCTCGAAGGTGGCGCCGGCCTCGGGGCCACTGGAGTCCGGCGCCCAGTCGCTGGCATTGTGGACGATCGCCCTGAGCGAGGGGGTCGCCTCCTTGAGCCGCGCGAGAAAGTCGAGGATGCCCGCTTCGGTCGAGAAATCGGCCGGCAGGGTGACGATGCCGCGTTCCCGCAGCGCATCGAGCTCCGGCCGCTCGCGTCGATAGCTGATGATCACCGGGTGGCCATCATCGACCAGCCGCTCGGCGCAGTGGCGCCCGAGCCGCTGGGCGCCACCGGTAATCAGGATCGGCGAGGCCCTCATCCGCGCCCCTCCTTGATCAAGCTGCCGGTGACCGGGACCAGCGGGTCGCGGGGCGCATAGGCGAAGACGTCGGAGAAGGTCCGTGATGCCGTGATGCCCAACGAGGCGAGCACGTCCACGCAGGCGTAGACCATGCCCGGCGAGCCGGAGAGGTAGACGTCCTGGCCAGAGACGTCGTCGAGCCCATAGGCCAGGGCCTGGTCGATGCGCCCGCGGTGGCCGACCACCCGCTCACCCGCCCAGGGCTCCTCGGGGGCCAGCTCGGTCACCGGATGGAAACGAAAGCCGGGGTAGGCCTCGGCCCACTCCATGGGCAGGCGCTCCAGGTAGAGCTGGCGCCGCTCGCGGGCCGCCCACCACAGGTCGATCTGCCGCCCGGGGTGATGCGCCAGTGCCGCCTCGGCGATCGCCTTCATCTGGGCGAAGCCGGTGCCGGCGGCGATCAGCAGCAGCGGGCGGGTGCTGTCGGGGTCGAGCACGCAGTCGCCGCCGGGCAGGCGCAGGGTCAGCCGGCTGGCCACCTGAACCAGGTCACGCATACGCGCGGAATTTTCACGCTCCGGCCAGTGCTGGATATGCAGCTCGATCACGCCGTCGCCGCCGTGGGCATTGGCGATGGAGAAGGGCACCCAGGTCTCGTCGTCGAGCCTCAGCTCCAGGTACTGGCCCGGGGCGTGGGCCACCGCCTCGGGGCGGCCCTCCAGCTGCACCCGGAAAACGTCCGGGGTGAGGTCCTCGACCTCGTCGACCAGGCAGGTCAGGGTCCTTGGCGTCATGAATGCCTCATACGGTTGTCAGGGGGTCTTCGTGTCGGGGAGCTCAATGCCCAGCTCGTTCCAGCGCTCGCTGACGCGGGCCTTGACGGCCTCGTCCATGACGATGGGCACCCCCCATTCGCGGTCGGTCTCTCCGGGCCACTTGCTGGTGGCGTCCAGGCCCATCTTGGAGCCCAGGCCGGAGACCGGCGAGGCGAAGTCCAGATAGTCGATGGGCGTGTTCTCCACCAGCACGGTGTCCCGGGCCGGATCCATGCGCGTGGTGATGGCCCAGATCACATCCTTCCAGTCCCGGGCGTTGACGTCGTCGTCGAGCACCACCACGAACTTGGTGTACATGAACTGGCGCAGGAAGCTCCACACGCCCATCATCACCCGCTTGGCATGACCCGGGTACTGCTTCTTCATGGTCACCACCGCCATGCGGTAGGAGCAGCCCTCCGGCGGGAGGTAGAAGTCGACGATCTCCGGGAACTGGCGGCGAAGGATCGGCACGAACACCTCGTTCAGCGCCAGCCCCAGGATCGCCGGCTCGTCGGGGGGGCGACCGGTATAGGTGGAGTGATAGATGGCATTCTCGCGCATGGTCATGCGCGTCACCGTGAACACCGGAAAATGGTCCACCTCGTTGTAGTAGCCGGTGTGGTCGCCGTAGGGGCCCTCGAGGGCGGTGTCATCCGGGTAGATGAAACCCTCCAGGATGATCTCCGCCGAAGCGGGAACCTCAAGATCGGCATGGCCACACTTGACCAGCTCGGTACGCGAGCCGCGCAACAGCCCGGCGAAGGCGTACTCGGAGAGCGAATCCGGCACCGGGGTCACCGCGCCGAGGATGGTGGCCGGATCGGCACCCAGCGCCACCGCCACCGGGAAGGGCTCGCCGGGGTGCGCCTGCTGGAACTCCTGGAAGTCCAGGGCCCCGCCGCGATGCGACAGCCAGCGCATGATCAGGCGGTTCTTCGAGAGCTTCTGCTGGCGGTAGATGCCGAGGTTCTGGCGCGCCTTGTGGGGGCCCTTGGTGATCACCAACGGCCAGGTGACCAGCGGAGCGGCATCGCCGGGCCAGCAGTGCTGGATCGGCAGGCGGTCGAGGTCGACCTCGTCACCCTCATAGACGAGCGCCTGTACCGGCGCCGAGCGGACCTTCTTCGGCCCCATGCTCATCACCTGCTTGAAGATCGGCAGCTTGTCCCAGGCGTCGCGGAAGCCCTTGGGTGGCTCCGGCTCCTTGAGGAAGGCCAGCAGCTCACCCACCTCGCGCAGGGCTTCCACGCTGTCCTGGCCCATGCCCAGGGCGACCCGCTTCGGCGTGCCAAAGAGGTTGCCGAGCAGCGGCATGTCGTGCCCCTTGACGTTCTCGAACAGCAATGCCGGGCCGCCGGCACGCAGGGTGCGGTCGCAGATCTCGGTGATCTCGAGGTAGGGGTCCACCTCGGCGGTAATGCGCTGCAGCTCGCCCCGGGCCTCCAGGGCGGCGATGAACTCCCGCAGGTCCTTGTACTTCATTCGGATTTCCCGGCTCCAGTACGACGAAAGGGGCAGCATAGCATGCCCCTTGAATACGTCTGCTGAGTTGCCATGGTAAGCGGCGCCGGGGACAGGCCGAAGAGGGGGTCCTATGCCAGGGATGGCATCGGTAGCGCCCAGGGAGGGGTTCACAGCGCCCCCTCGTCGGTCCGGCGCTCCGGGGCCTGTCGCCGGGTCAGCCGCACAGTAGCATTCCCGGCAGTGATGGTCAGCGGCGTTTCATCGCCTCGAAGAACTCGAGGTTCGTCTTGGTATCCTTGAGGCGGTCGATCAGGAACTCGGTGGCCGCGGTGTCATCCATGGGGTTGAGCAGCTTGCGCAGGATCCACATGCGCTGCATCTCGTCCTCGGAGGCGAGCAGGTCTTCGCGGCGAGTACCGGAGCGGCGGATATTCATCGCCGGGTAGACGCGGCGCTCGGCCAGCTTGCGGTCCAGGTGCGCCTCCATGTTGCCGGTGCCCTTGAACTCCTCGAAGATCACCTCGTCCATCTTGGAGCCGGTGTCCACCAGCGCCGTGGCGATGATGGTCAGGCTACCGCCCTCCTCGATGTTGCGCGCCGCGCCGAAGAACCGCTTGGGCTTCTCCAGGGCATGGGCGTCCACGCCACCGGTGAGCACCTTGCCGGAGCTCGGCACCACGGTGTTGTAGGCACGCGCCAGGCGGGTGATGGAATCGAGCAGGATCACCACGTCCTTCTTGTGCTCGACCAGGCGCTTGGCCTTCTCGATCACCATCTCGGCCACCTGCACGTGACGCGCCGGCGGCTCATCGAAGGTCGAGGCCACCACCTCGCCGCGCACGGTACGCGACATCTCGGTCACCTCTTCCGGGCGCTCATCGATCAGCAGCACGATCAGGTGGCACTCGGGGTTGTTGCGGGTGATGGAGGTGGCGATGTTCTGCAGCATCAGCGTCTTGCCCGCCTTGGGCGGAGAGACCAGCAAGCCGCGCTGGCCCTTGCCGATGGGTGCCGTGAGGTCGATGATCCGCGCCGTGAGGTCCTCGGTAGAGCCGTTGCCGATCTCCATGCGCAGACGCTCGTCGGGGAACAGCGGCGTGAGGTTCTCGAACAGGATCTTGTGCTTGGCGTTCTCCGGCCGGTCAAAGTTGATGTCATTGACCTTCAGTAGCGCGAAGTAGCGCTCGCCCTCCTTGGGCGGCCGGATCTTGCCGGAGATGGAGTCACCCTTGCGCAGGTTGAAGCGCCGGATCTGGGAGGGCGAGACGTAGATATCGTCGGGCCCGGCCAGATAGGAGCTGTCGGCGCTGCGCAGGAAGCCGAAACCGTCCTGAAGGATCTCCAGCACGCCGTCGCCGTAGATCGGCTCACCGCTCTTGGCGTGCTTCTTGAGGATGGCAAAGATGATGTCCTGCTTGCGGGAGCGCGCCAGGTTATCGATGCCCATCTCGCGGGCGATCTCCAGAAGATCCGGCACGGACTTTTGCTTGAGGTCGGTAAGATTCATCGGTGTGATCAGAGATTGCTCGTGGAAGCCGGGCGTCGGTGCGCCGCGTGTGGCGGGAGGCGAGACGATAGCGCCGCGTGAGGTGCGTTCAGAGCCCGGACAGGTGTCACTCGTCATCTTGTATCCAGATGGCCATGGGAAGGGCAACCGCAGAGGGTAGCCGGCCGATAGGGAGTCGAGGGAGCAGGTTAGTTTTCGCCTGACCAGCGGCTGCGGCTTGGCCGGGGTCGCTGAGCATAGTGGGCTGACTGACGACTTGGAGTTGACCGAGACGGGATCGCCGCAGGACGGTCGGAAAGCATTCGAAACAGGCGAACGTCTCGATACTAGACAAGCCCCCTTGGGAACGCAAGCCCCGCGGCGATTGACAGAGCGGGGGTCGCACCGCAACCTTTCTCCCTCAGCCAACTTCAAGGACTCACCATGACCTCGCCAGCGGAGCCGGCCCTGCCCCCCACCCGACGCCTTGCTGCTATCGATCTGGGCTCCAACAGCTTCCATTTGCTGGTCGCCAACTACCAGGACGAGCGTCTGCAGGTGGTGGCAAGGCAAGGAGAAAAGGTGCAGTTGGCCGCCGGCCTCGACGACGAGGGTCTGCTCGATGAGGCGACCATGGGGCGCGCCCTTGACTGCCTGGCCCGCTTCGCCCCCTTCGTGGAGGACATCGCCCCGGGGCAGCTCAGGGTGGTGGGCACCAATGCCCTGCGGGATGCGGCCAACAGCCAGGCGCTGATCGAGCGCGCCGAGGCGCTGCTGGGCTGCCCCATCGAGATCATCGCCGGACGTGAGGAGGCGCGCCTGATCTACCTGGGGGCGGCCCACGCCCTGGCCGAGGAGGGACGCCGACTGATCGTCGATATCGGCGGCGGCTCCACCGAGTTCATCATCGGCGAGCGCTTCGAGCCCCTGGCCCTGGAGAGCCTGCGCATGGGCTGCGTGACCTTCAGCCAGCGCTTCTTCGACAACGGGGAGATCACCGACAAGCGCATGCGCCGCGCCGAGCTTGCCGCCCTCTCGGAGCTGGCCAATATCCGCCGCCAGTACCGTGAGCTGGGCTGGGAGGATCCGGTAGGTTCCAGCGGTACCGTCAAGGCGGCCGCCGCGGTGATCCATGCCGCCGGCGGTGCCCCCGAGGGCGTGGTCACCCGGGAGGGGATGGCCGCCCTGCGCGAGCGGCTGATCAAGTGCAAGCGCCTCGACAAGGTCTCCATGGAGGGACTCAAGCCCGACCGGGCCCGGGTCTTTCCCGCGGGTATCGCGGTGCTCGGCGCGGTCTTCGAGGCCTTCGGCCTCGAGCAGATGCGTTACGCCGACGGCGCCCTGCGCGAGGGGGTCCTCTACGACATGGCCGGGCGCAACAGCCCGGAGGACTCGCGGCTCAAGAGCCTGGAGTTGCTCGAGCGCCGCTACGGGGTGGATGAGCGGCAGGCCACCAACGTGGCCACCAGCGCCGCCGCCCTGTTCGACCAGCTACGCGACGCCTGGAAGCTGGACGACGACCAGGCCCGCTTCCTCGGCTGGGCCAGCCGCCTGCACGAGATCGGTCTAGCGATCTCCCATAGCCAGTTCCATCGTCATGGCGCCTACCTGCTTGAGCACTCCGACCTGGCCGGCTTCTCGCGCCCGGAACAGCGCCTGCTGGCCTTCCTGGTGCGTGCCCACCGCCGCAAGTTCCCGACCCGTGAATGGCAGGCGCTGCCCACCTCCGTACAGCGCTCCCACGCCCGTCTGGCCCGGCTGCTGCGCCTGGCGGTGCTGCTCAACCACAGCCGGCCGGAGCAGCCACCCGCCGCGCCTCGCTTGGAGGCCGACGGCGAGGCGCTGCAGCTATGGCTCTCGCCCGGTGAAGACCCCATGCTCCTGCTCACCGACCTGGAGCAGGAGTGCAGCCATCAACACTCCGCTGGCTTCCAACTGGCGCTGGTGTCACCGCCCTGAGCCTGTCCCGCCTAGCCATCACGGCGACTCGCCCCGCCATCCCGACGCCACCGCCAGCCAGCGCTCGCTCACGGGGTCGAGTACTGCCACCGGCGTCGCGCCCCACCAGGCCACCAGCAGCCGCTGGCGCTCCCAGGGCGGTACCGCCAGCTCCTGAAGCAAGCGCTTGAGGTCGCGGGAGCCGCGACTCGCCAGGTGCAGTCGTTCGCCGCCTCGTCGCGGTCGCAACAGCAGCGGGCCGGACACCGCCGCCGCACGGCTCAGCCCCAGGTTGCAAGTTCCCAGCGGCGTGATCAGCGGCGCCTCACCGTTCCAGCGCGTTTCCCAGCCCTCCGGCAGGGAGGGGAGCGGCGCCAACAGGTAGAGCCATCCGCGCCAGACCCGCGCCTCGACGCCCTCCCAGGCCACCCGCACTTCGGCATCCCTTCGCGAGGCCAGCTGAGCCAGCAGCGTTGCCAGGCGAGCCGCCGGGGGGCTAGGCAGGCCCAGGCGCGCGCAGGCGTGGCGCAGCAGCAGGCGCTGGCGGGCCGCAGAGAACGCCGTCAGCCCCACTGCGGAGAGGCGGGCCGGCTCCCCGCCCAGGCGTTCAAGATCGAGCTCGGCCAGTTCGCCGAGCAGTCCCTCGGCCTCCCCGGCCAGGGCAGCACTGCGTGACAGCGCCGCGGCGGCATGGGGCCAGCGGGTCGCCAGCCCCGGCAAGACGGTGTGACGCAGGTAGTTGCGATCGAGGCGCTCATCGGCGTTGGAGGGGTCCTCCACCCAGGCGAGGCCGCAACGGGCCGCCTCGGCCTCGAGCGATGCCCGGGAGACCACCAACAGCGGTCGCGAAAGCGCCCTGCCCCGCCAGGCGCGCGCCGGCGGCATGCCGGCCAGCCCACGCACCCCGCTGCCGCGCAGGGCGGCGAGCAGGAAGGTCTCGGCCTGATCGTCGCGGTGCTGGCCCAGCCACAGGGTCTCGCCGGGTGCGACGCGACGGGCGAAGGCGGCGTAGCGCGCCACCCGGGCCGCCCCCTCCAGGCCCTGCCCAGCGGCGAGGTCGACCTCGACCCGCTCGACGAACAGCGGCACGCCGAGCCGCGAGCAGAGCCGGCGGCAGTGGACCTCGAAGCCATCGGCGGCGGCCTGCAGGCCATGGTGAACATGCAGGGCATACAGCGGGCGGGGATGGCGACGGCACGCCTCGGCGGCCAGCGTCAGCAGCAGCGCGGAGTCGAGCCCGCCGGAGAGCGCCACCCAGACGCAACGCCCCGGCGGAGTCTGGGCCAGGGCGTCGTCGATCAGGGCTTGCAGGGGCATCCTGTCAGGCCGGCGCCCCATAGCTCATCAGGCGCTTGTAGCGTCGCGTCAGCAGGGCGTCGATATCCATGGCGTCGAGGCGGTCCAGGCTGCCCAGCAGCGCGTCCCTGACCCGCTCGGCAGCGGTGACCGGCTGGCGGTGGGCGCCGCCCAGCGGCTCGGGGATCAGGGTATCGACGAAGCCCAGTTCCTGGAGGCGCTCGGCGGTGACACCCATGGCCTGGGCGGCGTCGGAGGCCTTCTCTGCGCTACGCCACAGGATGGAGGCGCAGCCCTCTGGCGAGATCACCGAGTAGGTGGAGTACTGCAGCATGGCCAGCTCATCGCAGACACCGATGGCCAGCGCCCCGCCGGACCCCCCCTCGCCCACCACGGTGGCGATGATCGGCGTGCGCAGGCGCGACATGACGGCCAGGTTGTGGGCGATGGCCTCGGACTGGCCGCGCTCCTCGGCGTCGATGCCCGGGTAGGCTCCCGGGGTGTCGATGAAGGTCAGTACCGGCATCTTGAAACGCTCGGCCATCTCCATCAAGCGGCACGCCTTGCGGTAGCCCTCGGGGCGCGGCATGCCGAAGTTGCGGCGCACCTTCTCCTTTACGTCGCGACCCTTCTGGTGGCCGATCACCATCACCGGGCGGTCATCGAGGCGCGCCACGCCACCGACGATGGCGGCGTCATCGGCGAATTGGCGATCGCCGTGGATCTCGTCGAAGTCGGTGAAGACGTGCTCCAGGTAGTCCAGGGTGTAGGGCCGCTGGGGGTGACGGGAGAGTTGGGAGACCTGCCAGGGGGTCAGGTCCTTGAAGATGGACTCGGTGAGCTTGCGGCTCTTCTCCTGAAGGCGCTCGATCTCGTCGCTGAGGTTGACCTGGCTATCATTGCCGACCAGGCGGAGCTCCTCGATCTTGGCCTGGAGCTCGGCGATGGGCTGTTCGAAGTCGAGATAGTTGGGATTCATTGGCGGGAGGCCTTGTCGTGTTTCACCGCCCTGCCCGTCGAGACCAGGCGCGGCGCGAAAAATGAAGTGCCTGGCATTATCGCACCCTCAACGTGGCGCGCAAGGCAGCGCCTCAGCGATACTTCAGCCGCACGCCGTCCTGGCCCTGCACCTCGCGCAGGCGAATCAACAGGTCGTCGGTGGGCGAAACCTTCCAGGCCGCGTCGAGTTCCAGCCAGCCGGTGGCCTCGGCGTTGCGGTAGCGCAGCCGCACCGGCAGACCCTCGGCGTCACGGTGCGGGTCGAGGCTTGACCGCAGGGAATCGACCAGGCGGCCGTTGATGGCCGCGCCGTCCAGGGAGAGCTCCACCGCCTGACCGTAGCGGATACGCGCCGCCACCATGGGGGTGACCTCCTTTCCGCGCAGGCGCAGGCCACCGGAGTAGTCGTCGGAGGAGACCTCCCCCTCTACGATCAGCACCTGGTCCGCCTCGATCTGGCCGCGCAGCTGGTCATAGAGCTCGCCGAACAGCGACGCCTCGATGCGCCCGGTGCGGTCGTCCAGGGTCAGGAAGGCCATGGTGTCGCCGCGCTTCGACTTCATGGTGCGCACCCCCACCACCAGGCCCGCCACCCGCTGGGGCTCCCGCGACGGCTTGAGATCGCTGATGCGCGTGGAGACGAAGCGCTCGAGCTCCTTCTCGTACTCGTCGATGGGGTGACCGGTCAGGTAGAGCCCCAGGGTGTCCTTCTCGCCGGCCAGGCGCTCCTTATCGGTCCATTCGCGCACCCGGCGATACTCGGCGTAGACGTCGCCTCCCTCCGCCTCCTCGTCGACGAAGGCCTCGCCGAACATGTCGATCATGCCCAGGTTCTGGTTGGTCTGGGTCTGGGCGGCGGCCTTCAAGGCGTCATCCAGAGCCGCGGCCAGCACGGCGCGATTGGGGCCGAGGTTGTCCAGCGCTCCGGAGCGGATCAGCGCCTCCAGGGTGCGCTTGTTCATGCGCCTGGGATCGACGCGACGACAGAAGTCGAAGAGGTCCTTGTAGGGGCCATCCGCCTCGCGGGCCTCGACGATGGCGCCGATGGGCCCCTCGCCCACGCCACGGATCGCCCCCAGGCCATAGACCACCCGTCCCTCGGTATCCACGGTGAACTTGTACTCGCCGGCGTTGACGTCCGGCGGGGTCACGGTGAGCTTGAGGTGGCGGCACTCCTCGATCAGTGGCACCACCTTGTCGAGGTTGTCCATCTCGGTGGAGATCACCGCCGCCATGAAGGGGCCGGGATAGTGCGCCTTCAGCCAGGCGGTCTGGTAGGAGACCAGGGCGTAGGCCGCCGAGTGGGACTTGTTGAAGCCGTAGCCGGCGAACTTCTCCACCAGGTCGAAGATATTGCCCGCCAGGTCCTTGTCGATGCCGTTGGCCGCGCAGCCCTCCATGAAGCCCGCGCGCTGCTTGGCCATCTCCTCGGGCTTCTTCTTGCCCATGGCTCGGCGCAGCATATCGGCCTGGCCCAGACTGTAGCCCGCCATCACCTGAGCGATCTGCATCACCTGCTCCTGATAGAGGATGATGCCGTAGGTGGGCTCGAGCACCGGCTTGAGCAGCTCGTGCTGGTAGTCCGGGTGCGGGTAGGAGATCTCGGCCCGGCCGTGCTTGCGGTTGATGAAGTCATCCACCATGCCCGACTGCAGCGGGCCGGGGCGGAACAGCGCCACCAGGGCGATCATGTCATCCAGGGAATCGGGCAGCAGGCGCTTGATCAGCTCCTTCATGCCGCGGGATTCGAGCTGGAACACCGCCGTGGTCTCGGCGCGCTTGAGCATCTCGAAGGTGGGGGCGTCATCCAGCGGGATGCTTTCGATCTTGAGCGGCCCCTGCCCCTCCACGGCGCGCACCTTGTCGACCATCGCCAGCGCCCAGTCGATGATGGTCAGGGTGCGCAGGCCGAGGAAGTCGAACTTGACCAGCCCGGCCTCCTCGATGTCGTTCTTGTCGAACTGCACGACCAGCCCCGTGCCGTCTTCGTCGCAGAGCAGCGGCGAGAAGTCGGTGAGCTTGGTGGGGGCGATCACCACACCGCCGGCATGCTTGCCGGTGCCGCGGGTGATGCCCTCGAGCTTGAGCGCCATCTCCCAGATCTCGGCGGCCTCATCGTCGGCCTCGACGAACTCTCGGAGGGCCGGCTCCGCCTCGATGGCCTTGGCGAGCGTCATGCCCACCTCGAAGGGGATCAGCTTGGAGAGCTTGTCACCCAGCGAATAGGGGCGCCCCTGGGCGCGGGCCACGTCGCGCACCACCGCCTTCGCCGCCATGGTGCCGAAGGTGACGATCTGCGACACAGCGTTGCGGCCATAGCGGTCGGCCACGTACTCGATCACCCGGTCGCGCTTCTCCATGCAGAAGTCGACGTCGAAGTCGGGCATCGAGACCCGCTCGGGATTGAGGAAGCGCTCGAACAGTAGGTCGTAGCCGATGGGGTCGAGGTCGGTGATCTTCTGGGCGTAGGCCACCAGGGAGCCGGCGCCGGAGCCCCGCCCGGGGCCCACCGGGACGTCGTTGTCCTTGGCCCACTGGATGAAGTCCATCACGATCAGGAAGTAGCCGGGGAACCCCATCTGGATGATGATCTCGAGCTCGAAGTCGAGCCGCTGGCGGTAGCGGGCGTCGATCTCGGCGAACTCGGCGCCGTCGCGGGGGTAGCGCTCGGCGGGGAACAGGAAGTCGAGGCGTTCGGTGAGGCCGTCGTGGGAGACCTTGCGAAAGAACTCGTCCTGGGTCATGCCCTCGGGAATCTCGAACTCGGGCAGGAAGATCTCGCCGAGGCGCACCTCGACGCTGCAGCGGGCGGCGATCATCACGCTGTTGGTCAGCGCCTCGGGGATATCGGCGAACAGCTCGGCCATCTCCTCGGGGCTCTTGAGGTACTGCTCCTCGGTGTACTTGCGCTCACGCCGAGAATCGTTCAGCGCCCTCCCCTCGCCGATGGCGACCCGGGTCTCGTGGGCCCAGAAGTCATCCTTGTCGAGGAAGCGCACGTCGTTGGTGGCCACCACCGGGGTGCCGGTTTCCACGGCCAGTGCCACCGAGAGGTGCACGCACTCCTCCTCCAGGGGCCGCCCGGTGCGCGACAACTCCATGTAGAAGCGACCGGGGAAGGCGGCATTCCACTCCTCGAGCAGGGCCTGCGCCTCGGCGCCGTGGTCGCTCAGCAGGTAGCGGCCGATCTCGCCGTCGCGACCACCGGAGAGCGCGATCAGGCCCTCGCTCTGGGCCAGCACCCAGTCCCGCCTTACCTCGGCATGGCCCAGCCGCTGACCCTCCATCCAGCCCCGGGAGATCAGCTCGGTGAGGTTGCGGTAGCCCACGTCGCTCATGGCCAGCAGGGTCAGCCGGTAGGGGTGACCCTCGTCATGGGGGTTGGCCAGCCAGAGGTCGGCGCCGATGATCGGCTTGAGGCCGGCGCCCTGGGCACCCTTGTAGAACTTGACCAGGCCGAAAAGGTTGGCCTCGTCGGTCACCGCCAGCGCCGGCATGCCCTGGCCGGCGGCCGCCTTGACCAGCGGCTTGAGCCGCACCAGGCCGTCGACCAGGGAGTATTCGGTATGAACGCGGAGATGAACGAAAGGCGTGGTCATAAGGGGCTCGAGGCTTGGCGGTGAATAGTCAGCACGGAAGCAGGAGTTGAACCTGCGTGGCGGCATCGCTCGGAGCTGACTCGGCGACAGAGCTACGGGGAGGCGCCATGAATCCCTCCCTGGAGGCTACCTTGACCATCCCTGGTCCACGGACCTCCCCTTCGCTCTGTCCCCGGCGCTCCTCGCTACCCGCGTAAAAGGCAGCTGCTTGTTCTCGAGCCGAAGCGGCTCGTCAGAACAGCGCCAGCTGGCGCTTGACCGGGCCGAAGGAGCGGCGGTGCTCCGGCAGCGGCCCCAGGCGCTCCAGGGCGGCCAGATGCTGGCGGGTCGGGTAGCCCTTGTGGCGGGCGAAGCCATAATCGGGATGGCGCACGTCGAGCGCGGCCATCTGGGCATCCCGGGCCACCTTGGCCAGGATCGAGGCGGCGGCGATGGCCGGATGGCGGGCGTCCCCCTTGACCACCGCCTGGCCGGGAACATGATGCCCGGGCAGGCGGTTGCCGTCCACCAGCAGGTACTCGGCCCCGGGGGCCAGGGCATCGATGGCACGGCGCATGGCGAGATGGGTGGCGTGGAAGATATTGAGTTCATCGACCTCGACAGCCGAGGCCTCGGCCACGGCGAAGGCCAGCGCCCCCTCGCGGATCTCGAGATCGAGCGCCTCGCGGCGCCTGGCGCTCAGCGCCTTTGAGTCAGTGAGCCCTGAGATGGGGCGCGCCGAGTCGAGGATCACTGCGGCGGCGACCACCGCGCCGACCAGGGGGCCGCGACCCACCTCGTCGACCCCGGCGAGGCGCTCGCCGGCGTAGTGCACCACCAGCGGCGGCAGTTCGCCGGGCTTCCTTCTGCCTGACGTCACGGTGCGACCTCCCCGCCCCTCTCGACGCCCCGTTCCGGTGCCACGCTCGCCGGCAGCGGCACCCCGGCCACCAGGGCCTCGATGGCCTCCGCCGCGCGACGGCTGGCGTCGCGCTGCAGGCCGTCGTGTATCAGGGCGAAGCGCGCCTCCAGTTCGGCACGGCCCGGGGCGTCGTCGAGCATCTCGCCGAGCCGGGCGGCGATCGCCTCGGGGCTCGCCGCGTCCTGGATCAACTCCGGCACCAGCGTCTCGCGGGCGATCAGGTTGGGCAACGAGATCCACTCGGTCTTGACCAGTCGCCTGGCCAGCCAGTGGGTGGCCGGCGCCATGCGGTAGGCCACCAGCATGGGCCGGTGGCAGAGCATCGCCTCCAGCGCTGCGGTACCCGAGGCGAGCAGCACGGCGTCACTGGCCACCATGGCCTCCCGCGCCTGGCCGTCGAGCAGGGTCAGGCGCTCCGCTAACGCGGGGTGTTCAGCGAGCAGCGCCTCCAGTTCGGCGCGGCGCTCAGGCGTGGCCGCCGGCACCACCACCCGCAGGCCTGGCCGGGCGGCGCACAGCCGTTCGGCGGCGTCGAGGAAGGTCTCGCCCAGGAAACGGATCTCGTTGGCCCGAGAACCGGGCAGCACGGCCAGCACCTCGCCCTCGGCAGGCAGACCCAGCTCGCCCCGAACACCGGCGCGATCGTTCTCCAGCGGCAGTTCGTCGGCGAGCGGGTGGCCGACGAAGGCCACCGGCACCCGGTGGCGGGCGTAGAAGGCCGCCTCGAAGGGCAGGAAGGTGAGCATGGCATCGACGGACCTGGCGATACCCTTCACCCTGCCCTGGCGCCAGGCCCACACGGAGGGGCTGACGTAGTGGGCGGTGGTGAGGCCGGCCTCGCGCAGCTGTCGCTCCAGGCCCAGGTTGAAGTCGGGGGCGTCGATGCCGACCATGATGTCCGGCCGCCACGCCAGGGCATCGGCCTTGAGGGAACGACGCACCCGGATCAGCCCGGGCAGGTGCCTGAGCACCTCCACCAGGCCCATCACCGAGAGGGTCTCGAGGGGAAAGCGGCTGTCGATGCCTTCATGGATCATGCGCGGGCCGCCGATGCCGCGGAACTCGACGCCGGGATGACGCGCCTTGAGGGCGCGCATCAGGCCCGCGCCGAGGATATCCCCGGAGAGCTCACCGGCGACCAGGTAGACGCGCGTCACGGCCCGTTCCTCGGCGACGCTCTCGGCAGCCCTCTCGACAACCGGCATCGCTAGCGGATGATGCCGCGGGTGGAGATCTCGATGGAGGCGGCGAAGGCCTCGGTCTCGGCAAGCTGGAAGCGCGCGCGGATCTCGGCCAGCGCCTGCTCCACGGTGAGCCCCTGGCGGTAGACCAGCTTGTAGGCCTCGCTCAACGACTTGAGCGCCTCGCGGGAGAAGCCGCGGCGCTTGAGGCCCACCAGATTGAGGCCGTGGACCTGGGCCGGATTGCCGTTGATCATCACGAAGGCCGGGGTGTCCTTGGTGATGATGGAGCCGCCGCCGGCCATGGCGTGGGCGCCGAAGTGACAGAATTGGTGGATCGCCGACAGGCCACCGAGGATGACAAAATCGCCCACTGTCACGTGGCCGGCCAGGGTCACCTGGTTGGCCAGGATGCAGTCGTTGCCGATCACGCAGTCGTGGCCCACGTGGACATAGGCCATGAACAGGTTGCGCGAGCCAATGGTGGTCTCGCCGCGGTCCTGGGCGGTGCCGCGATGCAGGGTCGCCCCTTCTCGCACGACGTTGTCATCGCCCATCACCAGACGGGTCGGTTCGCCGGCATATTTCTTGTCCTGGCAGTCCTCGCCCACCGAAGCGAACTGGAAGATGCGCGTGCGCGCCCCCAGCACCGTGGGCCCCTTGATCACCACATGGGGACCGATCCGGCTGCCGGACCCGATCTCCACGTCGGGGCCAATCACCGTGAAGGGACCCACCTCGACGTCATCGGCAAGGCGAGCGGCGGGGTCGACGAGGGCGGTGGGATGAATCAAGCGACCTTCCTCTCGGCACAGATGATCTCGGCATCGCAGGCCAGTTCGCCATCGACGGTGGCCTTGCAGGCGAACTTCCAGATGCCGCGCTTCTCACGTATCACATCGGCACGCAGCTGAAGCCGGTCACCGGGCATCACCGGGCGCTTGAAGCGCACCTTGTCGCTGCCCACCAGATAGTAGACATAGCCATCGGCGGGCAGCTTGTTGACGGTCTTGAAGCCGAGAATACCGCAGGCCTGGGCCAGCGCCTCCATCACCAGCACGCCGGGCATGATGGGATGGTGGGGAAAGTGACCATTGAAGAACGGCTCGTTGATGCTGACATTCTTGTAGGCGACGATGGATTCGCCGAGGGTAATCTCCGTGACCCTGTCCACCAGCAGAAAGGGATAGCGGTGGGGCAGATAGTCTCGAATCTCGTTGATGTCCATTACCATCGTCACAACCTCTGGAGTGTCGGGAGCCCCGCCTTCCGGGCGGGTGCGAGCCGGCGGCAGGGGCCGTCGGGCAGGCGGTGGATTATAGCGCCCTGGGTGCCACCCTCAACCGTCGCGCCCCTTCTCGAGACGCGAGAGACGCTTGGCGATGTCGTCGAGCTGCTTGAAGCGTACCGCATTCTTGCGCCACTGGGCGTTCTTCATGGCACCGGTGCCGGAGGAGTAGACCCCCGGCTCGTGGATCGAATTGGTGACCAGACTCATGCCGGTGACCTGAACGCCGTCGCAGAGGGTCAGATGGCCAGCGAGTCCGACCCCGCCGCCCAGCATGCAGTGCCGGCCCACCCTCGTTGAGCCGGCGATGCCCACGCAGCCGGCCAGGGCGCTGTGATCGCCGATCTGCACGTTGTGGGCGATCTGCACCTGGCTGTCGATCTTGACGTCGTTGCCGATCCGGGTATCACCCAGGGCGCCGCGATCGATGCTCGAACAACTGCCCACCTCGACGTCATCGCCCAGCACCACCCCGCCGAGCTGAGCAATCTTGTGCCAACGCGCGCCGTCGTGGGCGAAGCCGAAGCCATCACCGCCGATCACGCAGCCGCTGTGCAGGATGACCCGCTCACCCACCACCACCCCGTGGCAGACGGTGACGTTGGGATGAAGCCTCGAGCCCGCACCGATCACCGAGTCCTCTCCGACCACCGAGCCGGGGCCTACGATCACGTCGTCGCCAAGGGTCACGCCCGCCTCGATCACGGCGTTGGCGCCCACCTCGACTCGCTCCCCCAGGGTGGCGCTTGCGTCCACCACCGCCGAGGGATGCACGCCGGCCGGCTCGCCGCCCACCAGGGGGTCGAGGAGCCGAGAAAGGGCCGCATAGCCCAGATAGGGGTTGTCGAGTTCCAGCCGAGCGGCCAGGCAGCTCTCGCCGTGCTGCGGATGCAGCAGCACCGCCGCGGCCCGGGTCTCCGGCAGGTCCTTGAGATAGGCGCGGTTGGCCAGGAAGGCGACCTGATCCGGGCCGGCCTCCTTGAGGGTGGCCAGCCCGCTGACACGGCGGTCGGCATCGCCGACCAACCGGGCACCCAGGCGCTCGGCGATGTCGGCAAGGGTCAAGGTCGGGATATCGCGTCGTGTCATGGCTTGGGTCCGCTGAAGCCGGCTCAGAGCAGAGTGTTGAGGATCTGGGTCACTTCACCAGTCAGGTCCGGCAGGTCCTGACTCGCGTGCAGCACACCTTGTGGCTCGACGAGGACATCGATGCCGTGGTGGGAGATCACCTGCTCCACGGCCTGCTCGAGCCTCGACTCCGCGTTGCTCAGGAAGCTCTGCTCGGCCTCCTGCTGGGCCTGCATGATCTCGCCGGCCAGGCGGTTGAGCTCGGTTACCTTGCGGTTGGCCTCCTCGCGCTCACTGTCGGTGAGGCTGCTGGCACGCTGCTGAAGCTGGGAGAGCTCCTGCTCCAGGGCCTCTGCCTGGCGCTGCTGGCTGCCGATGCGGCCCTCCAGCTCGCTCAGAGAGCGCTGGGCGGCATCGGTCTGCATCAGCGCCCGGCGCCAGTCCAGCACGGCCACCTCGGCGGCGTGGGCGGGTAGCGCCAGGGCGGCCAGCAGGACGAGACTCAGTGCGGCGGTCAATCTACGCATGGTGGAGCTCCTTGGCGGGCCACCCCGGGGCGGCCCTGCAATCTAGGGGTTTAGCCGCGGTCAGAATGTCTGGCCCAGCGAGAACTGGAAGAACTGGGTGTCGTCGCCGCTCTCGTCGTTGATCGGCTCGGCGATGCTGAAGGTCAGCGGGCCCACCGGCGTCAGCCAGGAGAGCCCCACGCCCACGCTGTAGCGTAGATCGCCCAGGTCCACCCCGGAGCTGCAGTTCGAGGTGCCGGTCTCGGTGGCATAGCAGTCGGTGAGGAAGGTGTTGCCCGCGTCCAGGAACAGCGAGGTCTGCACGGAGCGGCGATCCTCGATGAAGGGCAGCGGGAACAGCAGTTCGGCGCTGCCCTGCATCATGACGTTGCCGCCCAGGGTGCGATCGCGTCCGCCGGTCTCCGGCGGCGTGGTGCGCTGGCCCAGGGTGTTGGCGGTGAAGCCGCGCACCGAGCCGAGGCCGCCGGCATAGAAGTTCTCGTAGAACGGGTAGGGGTCGCTGCCGACCACGTCGGCATAGCCCACCTCGCCGCTGAACTTCAGCGCCCAGTCGTGGTTGTCATCGAGCGGGAAGAGCTGGCGGGCCTGGGCGCGTACCTTGTAGTACTCGGCGTCGCTACCGGGCACTGCGGTCTCCAGCGACAGGCGCTGATAGTTGCCGGCGGTAGGCATGATGCCGCGGTTGAGGTTGTTGCGGGTCCAGCTGGCGGTCAGTTTCAGGGCCTGGGAGTCCTCGCCCTGGTCCTCGACGTACTGGGTGATTTCCTGAGCGGTGTCGCGATAGGTCTTGATCGTCAGGTCCTCCACCGCGGCGCCGAAGTTGAGACGGGTAATCTCGTTGATCGGATAACCGAAGTTGATCCCCGCGCCATAGGCGTCGGTGGAATAGGTGGAGATGTCGGAATCCTCGTAGTCGGTCTCGCGGTAGTAGAGGTTGTAGCCGCGGGAGATGCCGTCGAGGGTCCAGTAGGGGTCGGTGAAACCGAAGTTGACGCTGGTGAAGGTGTCGCTGCGCTGGGCGCCGACGTTCACGCGGTTGCCGGTGCCCAGGAAGTTGGTCTGGGAGAGGCCCACGCCGTAGATGACGCCGGCGCTCTGGGAGAAACCGACGCTGGCGGAGATGGAGCCGGAGGGCTGCTCCTCGACGGTGTAGGTGACGTCGAGCTTGTCCGGCTCGCCGGCCACGGGGCGGGTCTCCACGTCCACCTGGCGGAAGAAGCCCAGACGCTCGAGGCGCTGGCGAGACTGGGTGATCGACTGGGTCGAGGCCGGCGCCCCCTCCAGCTGGATCATCTCGCGGCGCAGCACCTCGTCCTGGGTAGTCGTGTTGCCGATGAACTCGATGCGGCGCACATAGGCACGGCGCCCGGCGTCGACCCGGAAGGCGAGGTCGACAGCATCGCCGTCGGCGGAGACCTCGGGGATGCCGTCGACGCTGGCAAAGGCGAAGCCCTCGGCACCCAGGCGCGCGCGCAGCGCCTCGGAGGAGGCGGTCACGTCGCTGCGCGAAAACACCTGTCCGGGAGACACCTCTAGCAGCTCGCGGGCCTCGCTCTCGCTGATCTGCAGGTCGCCCACGAAGCGCACGTCGCCGATGCGGTACTGGCGGCCCTCGTCGACGTTCACGGTGATGAAGATCTGCGACTTGTCCGGGCTGATCGAGACCTGGGTAGACTCCACGTTGAAGTTGACGTAGCCGCGGTCCAGGTAGAAGGAACGTAGCCGCTCCAGGTCGCCGGCCAGCGCCTCGCGGGAGTACTCGTCCCGGGAGAACCAGCCGAAGATGCGGCCGCGGCGGTCGTTGAGCTCGAAGACGTCGCGCAGGGTATCATCATCGAAGGCGCGGTTGCCGACGAGGTTGATCTGGCGAATGCGCGCCACGGCGCCCTCGTTGATCTCCACGTCGACCTGCACGCGGCCCTCATCGATCTCGCGCACGCTGGTTTCGATGCTGGCGCTGTAGCGGCCCTGGCCCTGGTAGACGCCTTCCAGCTCGCGCTGGATCTCCTCCAGGGTAGAGAGCTGCAGCACCTCGCCCTCGGCCAGGCCAGCCTGGCGCAGGCCCTGGCGCAGCTCCTCGTCGCCGATCTGACGATTGCCGGTGATATTGAGTCGGCTGATGGTGGGGCGTTCCACCACCTGGATGATCAGCACGTCACCGTCACGGGCGAGGCTGATATCCTCGAACATGCCGGTGGCGAACAGGCTGCGGGTCGCGTCGGCCAGCTCGCGGTCATCGACGCGGTCGCGAGCGCTGACAGGAAAGGCGTTGAAGACGGAGGCGGCGGAGACTCGCTGCAGGCCTTCTACACGAATGTCCGAAACCTCGAAGGGTTGGGCCTGGGCCGTCCCGGCCCCGACGAGCAGCAGTGCCGCAAGTCCGATGGTCTTGATTCTCATGCAGTCGATTCGCTCGCGTTGATCTGCCAAACCTGTCCAGACAGGCACCTTATACATTTGTGCGGCTCGCTGACAAGGCGAGGGGGGGCCTACCAGAGCCGCATCAGATCGAAATAGATCGCCATCAGCATCAGGGTGCCGACCATCGCCAGGCCGATGCGCAGCCCGATCGCCTGGGCCTGCTCGGAAACCGGGCGGCCACGCACCACTTCCATGAAGTAGTAGAGCAGGTGGCCGCCATCGAGCACCGGGATCGGCAGCAGGTTGAGCACGCCGAGGCTGATGGAGAGGTAGGCCAGGAAGCTGACGAAGCTCTCCAGTCCCGCCCGGGCCGAGTCGCCCGATATCTGGGCGATGGTGATCGGCCCCGAGAGATTCGACGGCGAGATCAGCCCCACCAGCATCTTGCGGATGGCGCCCAGGGTCAGCAGGGTCATCTCGCCGGTGCGCGACACCGCCTGACCCACCGCGGCCACCGGGCCGTAGCGGATCTCGCGGAGGGACTCCTCGGGCCACTCCACCGAGGCCACCCCGGCGCCGATATAGCCGATGGTCACCCCCTCCTCCAGCTCATTGGTGCCGGGAGTGATCGCGAGGCTCAGGCGCTCGCCGTCACGGGCCACCTCGAGAGTCAGCGCCTCACCGGGGCTGGCACGCACGATATCGACGAAGTGCATCCAGTCGTCGACCGCGGTGCCGTCCACCGTCAGCACCTCGTCGCCGGCCTGCAGGCCGGCGGCATCCGCCGCCTCGCCGGGCATCAACTGACCCAGCACCGCCGGGAAGGGGGGACGCCAGGGGGTCACGCCGAGGCTCGGCAGCGGCTGGGGCGGGTCCTGCCGCACCAGCCAATTCTCCACCGGCAGGCGGTACTCGCGAGGCTCGGCGGTGGCGTCGGCGCGGGCGTCCACGCGAAGCTCGCCACTCATCCCGATGGCGGCCACCAGCTTGAGGTTGATCTCATCCCAGCCGCGCACCGGCTCGCCGCGCACGGCGACGATCTCCTGGCCGGCAGTGAGCCCGCCGCGCTCCGCGGGGGATCCCGGCTCGACGCTGCCGATCATCGGCGCCACCGCCGTGGTGCCGACCACGAACAGC
This sequence comes from Halomonas sp. HK25, assembly GCF_047795635.1. GTDB lineage: Bacteria > Pseudomonadota > Gammaproteobacteria > Pseudomonadales > Halomonadaceae > Halomonas. Next base: position 3,629,538 of record NZ_CP181044.1, read on the forward strand.
GCCCAGTAGGCGACGATGGCGAGGAGGAAGTTGGCCAGGGGGCCCGCGGCGACGACGGCGATGCGCTGCCACACCGTCTTGCGGTTGAAGGCCTGGTCGAGCTGCTCCTCAGGCACCGGGGCTTCGCGCTCGTCGAGCATCTTCACGTAGCCGCCCAGCGGGATGGCGGCCACGACGAACTCGGTGCCGTAGCGGTCATGGCGCGACCAGATCGGCTTGCCGAAACCCACCGAGAAGCGCAATACCCGGACGCCGCAGCGCCTGGCCACCCAGAAGTGGCCGAACTCGTGGAAGGTAATCAGCAGGCCCAGCACCACGATGACGGCCAGGATGTTCTGGATCAGGCCCAAGTCGGTCTCCTCCTGGAATCGGGTTGAATTGACATCACCTCAGCGGCCCGCCAGCCAGGTCTCGGCGGCGCGGCGTGCCCGGGCATCGGCCTCAAGCACGGACTCGAGGTCTTGGACGATCTGGACCGGCTCGACCTCCATTACCCGCGCCACCAACTCGGCGATGCCGGTAAAGGAAAGCCGACCGTCGAGGAAGGCCTCCACCGCCACCTCGTTTGCGGCATTGAGCACCGCCGGTGCCGTACCACCGGCGGCCATGGCCTCGCGGGCCAGCCTCAGGCAGGGAAAGGCGACCTCATCCGGCGCCTCGAAGTCGAGCCGCGCCACCTGGAAGAGGTCCAGCGCCGTCACGCCGGCGTCAATGCGTTCGGGCCAGCCCAACCCATAGGCGATGGGCGTGCGCATGTCGGGGTTACCCAGCTGGGCGATCACCGAGCCGTCGCTGTAGGCGGCCATGGAGTGGATCACACTCTGGGGATGCACTACCACCTGAACCTGCTCCGGCCGGGCATCGAACAGCCAGCACGCCTCGATCAGCTCCAGCCCCTTGTTCATCAGGGTGGCGCTGTCCACCGAGATCTTGCGACCCATGGACCAGTTGGGATGGGCACAGGCCTGATCAGGGGTGACCTCCGCCAGGGCCGCCGGCGACCAGCCGCGAAAGGGACCACCGGAGGCGGTCAGCAGCAGCTGAGTCACGCCGTGATGGACCAGGCCGCCGCGATGCTCCATGGGTAGACACTGGTAGATGGCATTGTGTTCGGAATCGATGGGCAACAGGGTCGCCCCGCTCTTCACCACCGCCTCCATGAACAGCGCCCCGGACATCACCAGGGCCTCCTTGTTGGCCAGCAGCACGCGCTTGCCGGCGTGCACCGCGGCGAGCGTGGGCAGCAGCCCAGCGGCGCCAACGATGGCCGACATCACCACGTCCACGTCGTTGGCCTCGGCCACCGCCACCAGGGCCGCCGGGCCGCTTTCGACCTCGGTGGCCACGTCCGCCTCGGCCAGGCGCGCGCGCAGCCAGGCGGCATCCCGCTCCTCGCCCAGCACCGCCACGGCGGGCCGATGGGTGAGGCAGAGCGCCAGCAGGGGCTCCCGGGAGCGGTGGGCGGTCAGCGCATGGATCCGATAGCGCTCGGGATGGCGGGCGATCACGTCCAGGGTGCTGGTGCCAATGGAGCCGGTGGCCCCCAGCACGGTGACCGACTGTCGACGCAGACCGCTGCTCTCTGTCGACGCCACCCTAGAGCCCCCCCAGCAACAACAGGGCGAACAGCGGCAGTGCCGCGGTGAGGCTGTCGATGCGGTCGAGCACGCCACCATGGCCGGGCAGCAACTGGCTGGAGTCCTTGATGCCGCGATAGCGCTTGAGCATGCTCTCGAGCAGGTCCCCCAGCACCGAGACCAGTGTCACCACCAGGGTCGCCAGCAGCAGGGCCAGCCCGCCGCCGAGCCCCAGCCCCTGCCAGGCGGCGAAGACCACGGCCAGCACGGCGGTGGCGGTCAGGCCGCCGGCCACGCCCTCCCAGCTCTTGCCGGGGCTCACCCGGGGCGCCAGCTTGCGGCGACCGAAGGCGCGGCCGGCGAAGTAGGCGCCGATGTCGGCACACCACACCAGCAGCAGCACGAAGAGCAACCAGACGGCGCCGGTGTCACGCAGCACGTTGAGGCCCACCCAGGCGGGCAGCAGCACCCAGAGCCCCATGGCCAGGCGCCGTGGGGACGACTGCCACTGGTCGCTCCGCGCGGGGTAGTGGATCACCCAGTAGAGGTTGACCAGCCAGCCGGCGACCCCCAGCCACAGCGCCCAGGCCATCAGGGCCGCGTCGCTGAGCCACAGCACCAGCATGGCCACGGCCAGCACGCCCACCAGCAACAGGCGGTGGTCGCGCCGGCGGATGCCCGCCAGATTGGTCCATTCCCAGCCGGCCAGCAGCACGATACCCGCCGTGAACAGGGCGAAGAAGCCGCCGGAAAGGCCAAACAGGCCGGCCAGCATCAACGGTGCCAGCCAGGCCGCGGTGATGATGCGCTGTCTAAGCACCTTGTTGCGCCTCGATCTGTTCGTCGGTCATGCCGAAGCGACGCTGGCGACGCCGGAAGTCGTCCAGCGCCAGGTCGAAGGCTTCGGCGTCGAAGTCGGGCCACAGGCATGGCGTAAAGTGAAGCTCGGCGTAGGCCAGCTCCCAGAGCACGAAGTTGGAGATGCGCTGCTCACCGCTGGTGCGGATACACAGATCTACCGACGGCACCCCGGCCAGGCTCAGCTCGCCGGCGAAGGTGGCCTCGTCGATCGCCTCGGGGTCGAGTTCACCGGCGGCGACACGCTCGCCCAGACGGCGCGCCGCCCGAGTCAGGTCCCAGTGCCCGCCGTAGTTGGCGGCAATCACCAGGTGCAGGCGGGTGTTATCGCGGGTCTTTGCCTCGGCCCGGGCGATATGCTTCCTGATCGAATCCGAGAAGGCGGAAAGGTCACCGATCACTGAGAGGCGGATGCCATTGGCATGGAGCTTGCTGACCTCACGCTTGAGCGCCAGCAGGAAGAGCTCCATCAGGGCGCTGACCTCGGCCCTGGGGCGCTTCCAATTCTCGCTGGAGAAGGCAAACAGGGTCAGGGTCTCGACCCCGCGCTCGGCGGCCCGGCGGATGGTGGCGCGTACCGCCTCCACGCCGGCGTGGTGGCCACGCACGCCGGAGAGGCCTCGCGCCCGCGCCCAGCGGTTGTTGCCGTCCATGATGATCGCCACATGGCGTGGCAGCGCGCCTCCCGGGGTGGCAAGCGTGCCCTCCGTGGCGCTGGGATCTGAGGTAGGCGGTGACGTCATGGGGTCTCGCATCGGGGAGTGGGTGCACAAGACGGGAGGCCGCCCTCCTGGCGGCCCCCCGGCGCTCCTCAGATCTGCATCAGATCATGTTCCTTCAGCTCGAGCATCTTGTCGATCTCGGCGATGTACTTGTCGGTCAACTTCTGGATCGCGTCCTCGGCCTGGTGCTGCTCATCCTCGGAGATCTCCTTCTCCTTGAGCAGCGACTTGGTATCGCCGTTGGCATCGCGACGCACGTTGCGCACCGCCACCCGCGCGTGCTCGGCCTCGGAGCGAGCCTGCTTGATATAGCCCTTGCGGGTCTCCTCGGTGAGCATCGGCATCGGCACGCGGATGTTGTTGCCGGCAGTCGAGGGGTTCAGGCCGAGATCGGCGGTCATGATGGCCTTCTCGACCTTGGGCACCATGCTCTGTTCCCAGGGCACCACCGAGAGGGTGCGGGCGTCCTCGGTGTTGATGTTGGCCACCTGGTTCAGGGGCACCTGGCTGCCGTAGTAGTCCACGGTCACCGAATCCAGAATGCTGGAGTGGGCACGCCCGGTCCGGATCTTGTTCAGGTTGCCATGAAGAGCTTCAACGCTCTTCTTCATGCGGGCTTCCGCATCCTTCTTGATGTCATTGATCACGATGTCACCCTCTGTCTATCAGCGTGCCTTCCTCGCCGCCCACTACCAGATTGAGCAGGGCGCCGGGCTTGTTCATGTTGAAGACGCGGACCGGCATATCATGGTCACGCACCAGGCAGATGGCGGTCAAATCCATGATGCCTAGCTTCTGATCCAGGGCATCGTCGTAGCTGAGCTGATCGTACTTGACCGCATCAGCGTGCTTGACCGGGTCCTTGTCGTAGACACCATCCACCTTGGTGGCCTTGACCACCACGTCGGCGTCGATCTCGATCCCGCGCAGGCAGGCCGCGGAGTCGGTAGTAAAGAAGGGGTTGCCGGTACCGGCGGAGAACAGTACCACATCTCCGGAAGTGAGATAGCGGATGGCGGTGCGGCGATCATAGTGCTCCACCACGCCGCTCATGGGGATGGCGGACATCACCCGCGAGCGGATATTGGAGCGCTCCAGGGCGTCGCGCATGGCCAGGGCGTTCATCACCGTGGCCAACATGCCCATGTGGTCGCCGGTGACCCGGTCCATGCCCGCCGCGTGCAGCGCGGCACCGCGGAACAGGTTGCCGCCGCCGACCACGATGCCGACCTGCACCCCGATCCCTACCAACTGGCCGATCTCCAGGGCCAAACGATCCAGCACCTTGGGGTCGATGCCAAACTCGGCATCGCCGGTCAATGCTTCGCCGGAGAGCTTGAGCAGGATTCGCTTGTACTTCGACTTCTCGGAGCGGGGCTTGGGCGGCGTCTCGACGTGATCGGGGGTAGGCATGGCTCTCTCCTGGGCATCAGCGGTGACATGTCGGGCGGCCGGTGCAGCGGCCGGATACACGAAGGCGTGCGCTCGCGCGCACGCCATCATCCTGCGGGAACGTCTGACCTCAGCTGCGCTTGGCCTGTTCCATCACTTCCTTGGCAAAGTCGACTTCTGCCTTCTCGATGCCCTCGCCCACCTCGAAGCGGGTGAAGCCGAGGACATCGCCACCGGCCGCCTTGACGAACTCGGCCACGGACTGGTCCGGGTTCTTGACGAAGGGCTGCTCGGTCAGGCTGACCTCGGCCAGGTACTTCTTCAGGCGACCCTGGACCATCTTCTCGGCGATGTTCTCGGGCTTGCCGGCCATGTCGGGCTGGGCGAGGATGATCTCCTTCTCCTTGTCCAGCTGCTCCTGGGGCATGTCCTCGGGACGCGCCACAGCCGGATTGATGGCGGCGACGTGCATGGCGACGTCCTTGGCCACCTCGGCGCTGCCACCCTTGAGCACGGTCAGCACGCCGATGCGGCCGCCATGGACGTACTCGCCTACCAGGCCACCCTCGCCGGCCTCGACGACGACGCAGCGACGCACGCCGATATTCTCGCCGATCTTCTGCACCAGCTGCTCGCGGGCGGTCTCGAGCTCACCAGCCATGACCGCGGCCACGTCTTCGCTCTTGGCAGCGAAGAAGGCATCGACGATCTTGGCGGCGAAGGCCTTGAAGTTGTCATCGCGGGCGACGAAGTCGGTCTCGGAGTTGATCTCGACCATCACGCCGTAGCTGCCGTCTTCGGCCACGCGGGTCACCACGGTGCCCTCGGCGGCGGTGCGGTCGGCCTTCTTGGCGGCCTTGAGACCGGAGCTCTTGCGCAGGTTCTCGATGGCGACCTCGATGTCACCGCCGGCCTCGGTGAGGGCCTTCTTGCACTCCATCATGCCGAGCCCGGTACGCTCGCGCAGTTCCTTGACCTGGGAGGCGCTGATAGCTGCCATGGGGTTCACCTCTGAATCTGTGTGTCAACGGATAGCGGACCCGTCGCTGGGACGAATCCGGCGAATGCTGAAAAAAAAGGGGGCCGCGGCCCCCTTCTCGTCTGGCCGGCCGCCGTGGCGACGGCTACCGTGGCGAAGGTCACCGCAGCGACGGCTGCCGCAGCGACGGCTGCCGACCAGACGGGCCGCGATCACTCGGCGGCGCTGTCGCTTTCCTGGGCGACGTCATCGGTGACCTCGACGAACTCGTCGGGACGACCTTCCTTCGCACGGGCACAGGCGTCGGCGATGGCCTTGACGTAGATCTGGATGGCGCGGATGGAGTCATCGTTGCCCGGAATCACGTAGTCGACGCCATCCGGGTCGGAGTTGGTATCCACCACGCCGATGACCGGAATGCCCAGCTTGTTCGCCTCGTTGATGGCGATACGCTCATGGTCAACGTCGATCACGAACAGGGCGTCGGGCAGGCCACCCATCTCCTTGATACCACCCACGGAGCGCTCGAGCTTGTCCTGCTCGCGGGTCGCCATCAGGACCTCTTTCTTGGTCAGCTTCTCGAAGGTGCCGTCTTCGTGCATCGCTTCGAGTTCACGCAGACGCTTGATCGAGACGCGGATGGTCTTGTAGTTGGTCAGCATGCCGCCCAGCCAGCGGTGGTTGACATAGGGCTGACCGGCGCGATTGGCCTCTTCCTTGATGATCTTGCTGGCGCTGCGCTTGGTACCAACGAACATGACCTTGTTGTTGGACGCGGCCATCTTCTCGACCACATCAATGGCCTCGTTGAGGGCGGGCAGGGTATGCTCGAGGTTGATGATGTGAATCTTGTTACGGGCGCCGAAGATGAACTTGCTCATCTTCGGGTTCCAGTACTTGGTCTGGTGACCGAAGTGAGCGCCTGCCTTCAGCAGGTCACGCATATTGACATGTGCCATGGATGACTCCTGGAAAATCGGGTTAGGCCTCCACGCACCCCATGGATCCGACCGCCGCAGCATCGCGTGATGACTACGACAGCACCCGGGACCATGTGCCGGTGCATGTGTGTTTTTCAAGGCGTTACATTGATTGACGCCACCCCTGTCGCCGTACTCCGCGCGGCCGCCACGGCGAGGCTTCGACGTGCCTGGGCGGTAAGGACGGGCGATTGCAGGAAGGCGCGCAGCTTTATACCATGGATCATCCGCAAGTTGAAGTCGCCCTGCGTGGCCTCGCCCGGGCGACCCCACCCCCCACCCTCGAGATTCCATGAACGTACCCATCAAGACGCCCGACGAGATCGAGAAGATGCGCGAGGCGGGCCGCCAGGCCGCCAGCGTGATCGAGATGATCACCCCGTTCGTCAAGGCCGGCATCACCACCGGCGAGATCGACAGCCGCTGCCACGCCTATATCGTCGACGAACTCGGCTCCACCCCCGCGCCGCTTGACTACCACGGCTTTCCCAAGTCGGTGTGCACCTCCATCAACCACGTGGTGTGCCACGGCATTCCCGACGACGGCAAGACGCTGAAGAAAGGCGACATCATGAACCTGGACATCACCGTGAAGACCGCCGACGGCTACCACGGCGACTCCAGCGTGATGTTCGTGATCGGCGCAACCATCCAGGGCGAGCGGCTGTGCCGGGTCACCCAGGAGTGCCTCTACCGCAGCATCGCCCTGGTACGCCCTGGCGCGCGCCTCTCTACGCTTGCCCGCGCCATCCAGGGCCACGCCGAGGCCAACGGCTACTCGGTGGTGCGTGACTTCTGTGGCCACGGCATCGGCGCCGGCTTCCACGAGGAACCCCAGGTGCTGCACTACGACGGCTACGCCCCCGAGGCAGACATCGAACTGTCCGCCGGCATGTGCTTCACCATCGAGCCGATGATCAACGTCGGCGACTCCCGCACCAAGGTACTGCGCGACGGCTGGACCGCCATCACCAAGGACCGTAGCCTCTCCGCCCAGTGGGAGCACACCCTGCTGGTGACCGAGACCGGCGTCGAGGTGCTCACCGCGCGCCGCGACGAAGATCTCGCCTTCCTCGAGCGCTGACACCATGCTGCTCCACCACTACCGCTTCTCCCCCGACGAGAGCCTGTTCGACGCCGACGCCTTCCGCGCCGAGCTCGAGGGCAGCCGCTCGCCCATCGCGCCCTTCAAGGCGGCGCTGCGCGAGATCCAGGACCGGCTCGACGGGCGCTTCCGGGAGGGCGCCGACATCCGCGACCTGATCCACGGCCGCGCCTGGTGCCTGGACCGACTGCTGGCGGTAGCCTGGGCGCAGCATGACTGGCCCGACCGCGGCGTGGCCTTGCTCGCGGTCGGCGGCTATGGCCGTGGCGAGTTGCACCCCCACTCCGACGTCGACCTGCTGCTGCTGCTCGAGCACGACGACGATGCGCCCTACCGGGAGTCGCTGACCGCCTATATCACTTTCCTGTGGGACATCGGCCTGGAGATCGGCCACAGCGTGCGCTCGCTGAATGACTGCGAGCGCGAGGCCAGCGCCGACGTCACGGTGATCACCAACCTGCTAGAGAGTCGCACCATTGCCGGCCCGGAGCCGCTGCGCGAGGCCATGAAGGAACGCCTGGCCCCGGCTCGGCTGTGGCCCGCCGACCGCTTCTTCGAGGCCAAGTGGCAGGAGCAGATCAGCCGCCACCACCGCTTCAACAATTCCGAGTACCATCTCGAGCCCAACATCAAGAGCTCCCCCGGGGGCCTGCGCGACATCCAGATGATCGGCTGGGTGGCCAAGCGCCACTTCGGCAGCCAGCGCTACGAGGACCTGGTCGCCAACGGCTTCATGAACGACCCCGAGCTGCGCATCCTCAGCCAGGGCCAGGCCTTCCTGTGGCAGGTGCGCTACGCCCTGCACATGCTCACCGGCCGCGCCGAGGACCGCCTGCAGTTCGATCACCAGCGCACCATCGCCGAGCTGTTCGGTTTCCGCGACTGCCCCGAGCGGCTGGCCGTCGAACAGTTCATGAAGCGCTACTATCGCCACGTGACGGCGCTGGCGGGGCTCAACGACATGCTGCTGCAGCACTTCGACGAGGCGATCCTCCACGCCGGCGAGGAGCTCGAGACCACGGTACTCAACGACCGCTTCGAGATCCGCGGCGGCTATATCCAGGCACGCTCGCGCAACGTCTTCCGCGACCGTCCCGCGGCGCTGCTGGAACTCTTCCTGCTGATGGCCGAGCACCCCGAGATCGAGGGCGTCCGTGCCGACACCATCCGCCTGATCCGGGACCACCGCCACCTGATCGACGACCTCTACCGGGATGACGTCCGCCACCAGAGCCTGTTCATGGAGCTGCTTCGCTCCGGCGGCAACGTCGCCCGCCAGCTGCGCCGCATGAACCGCTATGGGGTGCTGGGCAAGTACCTGCCGGAGTTCGGTCGCGCGGTGGGGCTGATGCAGCACGATCTCTTCCACATCTACACGGTCGACGCCCACACCCTGCGGCTGCTGAAATGCATCCACGGCTTCCGCAAGCCCGAGGCCCGCGAGACCTTCCCGGTGGCCGCCAACGTCGTCCATCAGCTGCCCAAGCTGGAGCTGCTGTGGATCGCCGGGCTCTTCCATGACATCGGCAAGGGACGCGGCGGCGACCACTCGCTCCTCGGCGCCCGGGACGTCGAGGTCTTCGCCGAGCGCCATGGCCTGTCGACCCGCGACACCCGCCTGGTGAGCTGGCTGGTGGAACACCACCTGACCATGTCGATGGTGGCCCAGAAGCGCGACACCACCGACCCCGACGTGATCGCCGACTTCGCCCGCCTGGTGGGCGACGAGACCCGCCTCGACTACCTTTACGTGCTCACCGTGGCCGACATCAACGCCACCAACCCGACCCTGTGGAACGGCTGGCGCGCCTCGCTGCTGCGCCAGCTCCATGCCGAGACCAAGCGCGCCCTGCGCCGCGGTCTCGAGAACCCGCTGGAGCGCGACGACTGGGTCAACGAGACCCGCGGCGAGGCGCTGTCGCTGCTCGCCGCGGTAGGCGCCGACATGGCCAATGTGGAGCACCTGTGGGAGTCGCTGGGCGAGGAGTACTTTCTGCAGTACGCCCCCAGCGAGATCGCCTGGCAGACCCAGGGCATCCTGGCCCACCGCGGCAGCCAGCTGCCGCTGATCCTGATCAGCGCCCCGGCCGACGGCATGGCCGAGGGCGGCACCAAGGTGTTCATCCACACCCGCTCGGTGGACGACCTCTTCGCTGCCACCGCCGCCGCCCTGGACCAGCTCGGCCTCTCCATCCACGATGCGCGCATTGCCACCTCCAGCAACGACTGGACGCTCAACACCTTCATCGTGCTCGACGACCAGGGCCAGGCGATCCGTGACCCCGCGCGCATCGAGGAGATCCGCGCCCACCTGGTGGAGGAACTCGACGACCCGGACGACTACCCCGAGATCGTCACTCGCCACACGCCGCGCCAGCTGCGCCACTTCCGGGTGCCCACCGAGGTGATCATCGAGCAGGACCCGGCCAACGAGCGCACCCTGCTGGAGCTGATCGCCCCCGACCGCCCCGGCCTGCTGGCCCGGGTGGGGCGCATCTTCATGGAGCAGGACATCGCGCTCTCCGCGGCCAAGATCGCCACCCTGGGCGAGAAGGTGGAGGACGTCTTCTTCATCACCGACAAGGCCGGGCAACCCCTCACCGATCCCGAACGCCAGGCGCGGCTGCGCGAGCGGCTGGTGGAGGTTCTCGATGTGTCGGGATAGGGGTACCAGCCAGCGGCAGAGTCTCTCGGGGCTGATCCGTCGACAAGCCTTCGAGGGGGCGCCATGAACCCCTCCCTGGGGGCTACCTAGACCCTGCGGCGCTCTCGCGTCCTGCTCCGCTTGCAGGACCGGTGCTGGCCATCCATGGCCAGCCCGTTCGGAGCAGTGCTCCTCACCCCTGGTCCACGGACCCCCTCTACGGCTTGTCCCCGGCGCCCCTCGACGTCCCTCGGCCATGGCCTCACGTTTGAGGCCTTCTCCCGCCTTCCCTATAATCAAGCCCCTTCCGACAACGACTCACCTATGACGCCCGAGGCCACGGCCGGCGAGGCGCGCCTGGATACCCATGAACCCCGATCTCGACGCCCTCAAGCCCTACCCCTTCGAGAAGCTGGCCGCCCTCAAGGCCGGCGTGACGCCCCCCGCGGGGCTGGCCCACATCCCGCTGACCATCGGCGAGCCCCAGCATGCGCCCTACCCCGCGGCGCTGGCCAGCCTGATCGAGCACCAGGCCGAGTTTGCCCGCTACCCGGCCACCGCCGGCACGGCAGAGCTGCGCGCGGCCATCGCCGGCTGGGCCGGGCGGCGCTTCGGTCTCGCGGCCCTCGACCCGGAGACCCAGGTGCTGCCGGTCAACGGCACCCGGGAGGCGATCTTCGCCTTCGTCCAGGCGGCGTTGGACCGCACCCGCCCCGCGAAGGTGGCGGTGCCCAACCCCTTCTACCAGATCTACGAAGGCGCCACCCTGCTGGCCGGCGGCGAGCCGCTCTACCTGGACTGCAGCGCCGAGAGCGGCTTTCGGCCGGATTTCGACGCCGTACCCGCCGCGACCTGGCGCGACGTGCAGATCGTCTTTCTCTGCTCGCCGGGCAACCCCACCGGCGCGGTGACGCCGCTGGCCGAGTTCCAGAAGCTGATCGCCCTGGCCGACGAGCACGACTTCCTCATCGCCTCGGACGAGTGCTATTCGGAGCTCTATCTGGACGAGGCCGCCCCGCCCCCGGGGCTGCTGGAGGCCTGCGCGGCGCTCGGCCGCCACGACTACCGCCGCTGCCTGGTCTTCCACTCGCTCTCCAAGCGCTCCAACCTGCCGGGGCTGCGCTCCGGCTTCGTGGCCGGGGACGCGGCGCTGATCGCCCCCTTCAAGCGCTACCGCACCTACCACGGCTGTGCCATGGCGCTGCCGGTGCAGCAGGCCTCGATCACCGCCTGGCACGACGAGGTCCACGTGCGCGCCAACCGCGACGCCTACCGCGAGACGTTCGCCGCGGTGACCGAGATCCTGGCCCCGGTGATGGAGTTCCCCACCCCGGAGGCGAGTTTCTACCTGTGGCCGGCGGTACCCGGCGGTGACGACGAGGCCTTCACCCGGGCGCTCTACGCCGAGGAACACGTCAGCGTGCTGCCCGGCAGCTATATGGGTCGTCCCGCTGCTGACGACAGGATGGGTCGTCCCGGCGCCAGCGGCACCAACCCCGGCGCCGGGCGCATCCGTCTGGCGCTGGTGGCCGAGGTCGACGCCACGGTGGAAGCCGCCTGGCGTATCCGCCGCTTTATCGAGAGGAGAGCCTGATGTTCACCCTGTACGGCATCAAGAACTGCGATACCTGCCGCAAGGCACGCAAGGCGATGGACGGCTCCGGCATTCCCTACCAGTTCCACGACCTGCGCGAGGACGGCCTCTCCGCCGCCCTGCTCGAGCATATCCTCGACAAGGTGCCAGTGGTGGAGGCCATCAACAAGCGCAGTACCACCTGGCGCAACCTCCCCGACGAGGAAAAACAGGCGGTGGACGCCAACAAGGCCCGCGAGCTGCTGCTCGCCCACCCCACCCTGCTCAAGCGCCCGCTGCTCGACACCGGCGACGAGATCGTCGTCGGTTACCGCGACGGCGACTACGACACCCTGGCCGGCTAGGTCACCCGAACAGGGCGGCCGCCGCTACGCCGGCGGCCCGCCTCTCACTTGATACGTCATCTCCAGTAAGGATACAGACATGCTCAGCTTTTCACTCGGCATCGGCACCCAGAACACCCAGGGCGACTGGCTGGAAATCTACTACCCGGCCCCGCTGCTCAACCCCGACGCCAGCCTTGTAGAGGCCGCCGCCAAGGTGCTCGACGCGCCCGCCGGCAACGCCGCCGTCAGCTTCCTGCCCGAGCAGTGCGCAGCCCTCGCAACCGCCCTGCGCGAGGCCGGCCATGCCGACCAGGCCGAGTTGGCCGAGTCGCTCGCCGCCAGCACTCGACCGCTGGTGGCCATGTTCCTGGAAAAGGACGGCGCGCCCGAGTCGGCGCCGGAGGTCTACCTCAAGCTGCACCTGCTCTCCCACCGCCTGGTCCAGCCCCACGGCCTCGACCTCACCGGCATGTTCGGCCTGCTGCGCAACGTGGCCTGGACCAGTGAAGGCCCCATCGACGTCCAGGAACTCCCTGCCCGCCGCCTCAAGGCGCGCCTCGCCGGCCGCCCCCTCTCGGTGGATTGCGTCGACAAGTTCCCCAAGATGACCGACTACGTGGTGCCCGGTGGCGTGCGAATCGCCGACACCGCCCGGGTGCGCCTGGGCGCCTACCTGGGCGAGGGCACCACCGTCATGCACGAGGGCTTCGTCAACTTCAACGCCGGCACCGAAGGCCCCGGCATGATCGAGGGCCGCATCTCCGCCGGCGTGATGGTCGGCAAGGGCTCGGATCTCGGTGGCGGCTGCTCCACCATGGGCACCCTCTCCGGCGGCGGCAATATCGTCATCAAGGTGGGCGAGGGCTGCCTGATCGGGGCCAACGCCGGCATCGGCATCCCGCTGGGCGACCGCTGCACGGTGGAAGCGGGCCTCTATCTCACCGCCGGCGCCAAGATCGCCCTGCTCGACGACCAGGGCCAGGAGGTCAAGACCGTGGCCGCCCGGGAGCTGGCCGGCCAGGACGACCTGCTGCTGCGCCGCAACTCCCAGAACGGCCGCATCGAGTGCCTGACCAACAAGAGCGCCATCGCGCTCAACGAGGCGCTGCATGCCCACAACTGATCCGGCCGCTCTCTCCCCGACCCTGCAGCTCGCCTTCGAGCTGCTCCAGCGCCCCTCGGTGACACCGGACGACCTGGGCTGCCAGGACCTGATGATCGAACGCCTCGCGGCGCTCGGTTTTCATATCGAGCGCCTGCCCTTCGGCGACGTGGAGAACTTCTGGGCCACCCGCGGCCACCACGGCCCGCTGCTGGCCTTCGCCGGCCACACCGACGTGGTGCCCAGCGGCCCCCAACCCCGCTGGGACTTCCCCCCCTTCGAGCCCTGCATCGACGATGAAGGCATGCTCAGGGGGCGCGGCGCCGCCGACATGAAGGGCAGCCTGGCGGCCATGGTCACCGCCGTGGAGCGCTTCGTGGCGGCCCACCCGGACCACCACGGCCAGATCGGCTTCCTGATCACCTCCGACGAGGAGGGCCCGGCGATGGACGGCACCCGCGCCGTGGTCGAGCACCTGCGCGAGCGCCACGAGCGGCTCGACTACTGCATCGTCGGCGAGCCCTCCTCCACCGCCCGGCTGGGCGACGTGATCAAGAACGGCCGGCGCGGCTCCCTGGGCGGCGTGCTGCACATCAGGGGAGTGCAGGGCCACGTGGCCTACCCCCACCTGGCGCGCAATCCCATCCACCAGGCGATGCCGGCGCTGGATGCGCTGACTCGGGAGCACTGGGACAGCGGCAACGACTTCTTCCCGGCCACCAGCTTCCAGGTGTCCAACATCCGCTCGGGCACCGGCGCCACCAACGTCATCCCCGGCGAAGTGGAGGCGGTGTTCAACTTCCGCTTCTCCACCGAGGTGACCCACGAGCAGCTGCGGGAGCGCACCGCGGCGATTCTCGATGCCCACGGGCTCGAGTACCAGTTGGACTGGACATTGAACGGCGAGCCCTTCCTCACCGCCGAGGGCGAGCTGGTCGAGGCGGCCGTACTCGGCGTGGAAGAGGTGATGGGGCATCGCCCGGAGCTCTCCACCTCGGGGGGAACGTCGGATGGGCGCTTTATCGCCACCCTGGGCAGTCAGGTCGTGGAGCTGGGTCCGCTCAACGCCACCATTCACCAGGTCAACGAGCGTGTCCGTGCCGCCGACCTGGACGCGCTGAGCCGGGTCTACGAAGCGATCCTGAAGCACCTGTTCATCAACGGCAGTGCCCGACCCTGAGGCCGACATGACATCCGACAGCCAACCATGTTACCCCGATATCGAGATCTACCTGGCCATGGCGTCCGTGGAGGCGATCGGCGAGTGGCTGCAGAGCGCCATCGGCGCCGAGCCGCTGGCCCCCGCCGGCAAGGGCAAGTGGCGAACCCGCGGCCATCGCAACGGCGAGGAGGTCCCGGTGCTGCTGGTGGAGAAGGCCGCCGACGGCTTCGCCAGCCTGTGGTTCGACAGTCCTCATACCCCCTGGGAGAGCGACGCCGCCTGCGCCCGGGCCGCCGTGGCGCAGCTGGGTTGCGAGGTGCGCTGTTCGCTGGGCGGCTGGCACCCCGGCGACGACCCGGACCGTTTCCTGCAGATTCTGCCCGACGCCGGCGAAGCCGAGATCGATTGGCCCGACTCGGGTCACTGACGCCAGGCCCCGCCCAAACGACAGCGCCCCGCACGATGGCGGGGCGCTGTCGTGGCGTGGGCCGTTTTCAGGTGATGACGGTAACGTCGTCGGCCTGCAGCCCTCTCTCATTCTCGATGATGTGGTAGCGAACCTTCTGGCCCTCTGCCAGGGTCCGGTGGCCGCGGCCACGGATGGCGCGGAAGTGGACGAAGACATCCTCACCGCTGTCGCGGGTGATGAAGCCATATCCCTTGTTGACGTTGAACCACTTCACCTCGCCGATCTCGCGATCATCGCTCTCGACGTCGGCCAGATTGACCAGTTGCGGGGTGAGCACGTTGACCGCCAGGGTGGCGATCAGCAGCACCAGGAAGACCGCCAGGGCCGCGGCCACATAGACCACGGCAATGCCGCCGATCTCGAGGCTTTCGAACAGCGCCTCGGCGAGCTCGCCGCCGGCGAGATGCACGAACAGGGCTATCAGCAGTGGAGCGGGAGCGGCCAGCAGCAGGCTGACCAGACTGCAACGAAACATGACCTTTCGATTCATGGACTCGAGTGACTCTCTTGTTGGTGATGAACGTAATAGACAACCACGGGAAGGTGCCACGATGAACGATGACACGCAGCACAAGGATTCTAGCATGAGCACACCCTCGTCGTCCGATGCCCTCGCCGAGCGCCTCGAGGCGCTGGAGAGCCGTATCGCCTATCAGGAGCACTGGCTGGACACGCTGGACGAGGCTGTCGCCACCCAGGAGCGGCGGCTCACCCGGCTGGAGCGCATCAACGACCTGATGCAGGAGAAGCTGCGCGACCAGCAGCGCGCACTACAGGAGGGGGATGCGACGGCGCCCGGCCCCGCGGACGAGGTGCCGCCGCATTACTAGTCGCTTAGCGACAGCTGGAAGCTGGAAGCTGGAAGCTGGAAGCTGGAAGCTGGAAGCTGGAAGCTGGAATGCAGCGTGATGCCTCCAGAGGCTGCATCAAGGGTTTCCTTCCAGCTTCAAGCTTAAGGCTTACAGCTCCGGGCGAAGCCCGGTTACAGTTCGTCCAGATAGCGCTCGGCGTCGAGTGCGGCCATGCAGCCGCTGCCGGCCGAGGTCACCGCCTGGCGGTAGACGTGGTCCATGACGTCGCCGGCGGCGAACACCCCCGGCACGCTGGTGGCGGTGGCATTGCCGTCCAGACCCGACTTCACCCTGATGTAGCCGCCGCTCATCTCCAGCTGGCCCTCGAAGATACCGGTATTGGGGCTGTGGCCGATGGCGATGAAGACGCCGGGCGCCGCCAGCTCCCTTGTCTCGCCGGTCTCGGTAGACCTGATGCGCACCCCGGTCACGCCGGTGTTATCGCCCAGCACCTCCTCCAGGGTGTGGTGCCACGCCAACACCACCTTGCCCTCCTCGGCCTTCTGAAAGAGCTTGTCCTGCAGGATCTTCTCGGCGCGCAGGCTGTCGCGGCGGTGCACCAGGGTGACCTTCGAGGCGATGTTGGCGAGGTAGAGCGCCTCCTCCACGGCGGTGTTGCCGCCGCCGACCACCACCACTTCCTGGTTACGGTAGAAGAAGCCATCACAGGTGGCGCAGGCCGAGACCCCTTGCCCCATGAACTGCTGTTCCGAGGGAAGCCCCAGATAGCGGGCGCTGGCCCCGGTGGCGATGATCAGCGCATCGCAGGTGTAGGTGCCGTTGTCGCCCTTGAGGGTGAAGGGGCGCTCCCGCAGCTCCACCTCTTGGATATGGTCGAACAGCACCTCGGTATCGAAGCGTTCGGCGTGGCGCTTCATGCGCTCCATCAACTCCGGGCCCTGCACGCCGACATCGTCACCCGGCCAGTTGTCCACGTCGGTGGTGGTGGTCAGCTGGCCGCCTGCCTGAATGCCGGTGATCAGCACCGGCTCCAGGTTGGCGCGGGCCGCATAGACCGCGGCGGTGTAGCCCGCCGGGCCCGAGCCCAGAATGATCAGGCGTTCGTGACGCACATCGCTCATGAGTTACCTCGTGGCTAGGGATGATTCTCGGTAGGGAGTTGTCAGTGGCGCCATTGTAGCAGCCAAGACGGGCGACTAGAGCACCTCGTCGTCGCGACCCAGCGTCAGGCTGAAACCCGGCTCGGCGTCGCGAGCGTCGCCGAAGGCGACATCGATGCGCACCTGGATCGGGGCACAGCAGACATGGCAATCCTCCCAGGTGACGTGGCTGCCCTGAGAGGCATCCACCAGCAGGTCGAAGGGGGCATCACAGTAGGGGCATTGCACCCGCCGCGACGCCAGTTGCTCCTCATGCATGGTGCCTCCTCGGTGCGTCGCCGCCCCGTCATCAATGCCGAACATGCTGACCAGTATGGTGGCGACACCAGCCGTTTCAAGGCGCGACAACCCGCGGCAGCACTTGAAAATTGCGCCTATCATGACCAAGTAAGATAAGCGACCAGGACGGTTCGTTCACTCTCCGCCAGAGGAGGCATCGATGAGCACCAAGACACCCAAGGATATCCTGCAGACGCTGGACGCCGGCGGCCGCACCTTCCATTACCACAGCCTGGCGAAGGCCGCCGAGGCACTGGGCAGCATCGACCGGCTGCCGATGACCCTGAAGATCCTGCTGGAGAACCAGCTGCGCTTCGCCGATGACGACAGCGTCTCCCGTGACGACATGCAGGCGCTGGTCGACTGGCAGCAAAAGGCCCGTTCCGACCGCGAGATCGGCTATCGCCCGGCGCGGGTGCTGATGCAGGACTTCACCGGCGTACCCGGCGTGGTCGATCTCGCCTCCATGCGTGCGGCGGTGGAGAGCCTCGGTGAGGACCCGGCGCGCATCAATCCGCTGTCGCCGGTGGACCTGGTGATCGACCACTCGGTGATGGTCGACAAGTTCGGCAATCCCACCGCCTTCAGGGACAACGTCGCCATCGAGATGGAGCGCAACCACGAACGCTACGAGTTCCTGCGCTGGGGCCAGCAGGCCTTCGACAACTTCAGCGTGGTGCCGCCCGGTACCGGGATCTGCCACCAGGTCAACCTGGAGTACCTGGGCAAGACGGTGTGGACCAAGGAGGAGGACGGCAAGACCTTCGCCTATCCCGACACCCTGGTAGGCACCGACTCCCACACCACCATGATCAACGGCCTGGGCGTGCTCGGCTGGGGCGTGGGCGGCATCGAAGCCGAGGCCGCCATGCTCGGCCAGCCGGTCTCGATGCTGATTCCCGAGGTGATCGGCTTCAAGCTTACCGGCAAGCTCCGCGAGGGCATCACCGCCACCGACCTGGTGCTGACGGTGACCGAGTTGCTGCGCAAGAAGGGCGTGGTGGGCAAGTTCGTCGAGTTCTACGGCGACGGCCTCGACGACCTGCCGCTGGCCGACCGTGCCACCATCGCCAACATGGCCCCGGAGTATGGCGCCACCTGCGGCTTCTTCCCGGTGGACGACGAGACCCTCAACTACCTGCGCCTGACCGGCCGCGAGGACGAACAGGTGGCCCTGGTGGAGGCCTATTGCAAGGCCCAGGGGCTGTGGCGTGAACCCGGCGCCGAGCCGGTGTTCAGCGACACCCTGACGCTGGACATGGGCGAAGTGGTGGCCAGCCTGGCCGGCCCCAAGCGTCCCCAGGACCGCGTGGCCCTCAGCGACATGCAGGCGGCCTTCGAGAAGGTGATGGCCGACGACGACAAGACCCCCTCCTCCACCGAGCGCACGGTGGAAAAGGGCAAGCTGATGTCCGAGGGCGGCCAGACCGCCGTGGGCATCGGGCGCAGCTTTGATCACGCCGACAGCCAGGACGTCGACCTGGACGGCGAGCAGTTCAAGCTCGACCCGGGCGACGTGGTGATCGCCGCCATCACCTCCTGCACCAACACCTCCAACCCCAGCGTGATGATGGCCGCCGGCCTGGTGGCGCGGAAGGCCCGCGAGAAGGGGCTGGATACCCAACCCTGGGTGAAGACCTCGCTCGCCCCCGGCTCCAAGGTGGTCACCGACTACCTGGCCGCCGGCGGCTTCAACGAGGACCTCGATGCCCTGGGTTTCCACCTGGTGGGCTACGGCTGCACCACCTGCATCGGCAATTCCGGCCCACTGCCGGTGCCCATCGAGAAAGCGATCGAAGCGGGTGATCTCGCCGTGGCCTCGGTGCTCTCGGGCAACCGCAACTTCGAGGGCCGCGTGCATCCGCTGGTCAAGACCAACTGGCTGGCCTCGCCGCCGCTGGTGGTGGCCTATGCACTCGCCGGCAACGTGCGCTGTGACCTGACGAAGGAGCCCATCGGCACCGGCAAGGACGGCGAGCCGGTCTTCCTCAAGGACATCTGGCCCAGCCAGGCGGAGATCGCCGAGGCAGTAGCCAGGGTCAACACCGAGATGTTCCACAAGGAGTACGCCGAGGTGTTCCAAGGGGACGATGTCTGGCAGGCCATCGAGGTGCCCCAGAGCAAGGTCTACCAGTGGTCGAAGGACTCCACCTATATTCAGCACCCGCCCTTCTTCGAGGGCATGGGCCGCGAACCTGACGCCATCGAGGACGTCGAGGACGCCCGGCTACTCGCCCTGCTCGGCGACTCCGTGACCACCGACCATATCTCGCCGGCCGGTGCCATCAAGCCGGATAGCCCTGCCGGGCGCTACCTGCAGGAGCGCGGCGTCAAGCCGGTGGACTTCAACTCCTACGGCTCACGCCGCGGCAACCACGAGATCATGATGCGCGGCACCTTCGCCAACGTCCGCATCAAGAACGAGATGCTCGACGGCGTGGTCGGCGGCGAGACCCGCCACGTACCCTCCGGCGAACAGATGGCGATCTATGATGCCGCCATGCGGTATCAGGAAGAGGGCACGCCGCTGGTGGTGATCGCCGGCAAGGAGTACGGCACCGGCTCCAGCCGCGACTGGGCCGCCAAGGGCACCCGCCTGCTCGGCGTGCGCGCGGTGCTCGCCGAGTCCTACGAGCGCATCCACCGTTCCAACCTGATCGGCATGGGCGTGGTGCCGCTGCAGTTCCCCGAGGGCGAGAGCCGCCATACCCTGGGCCTGACCGGCGACGAGCAGGTCTCCATCGAGGGGCTTGCCGACCTCACCCCGGGCGGCAGCGTCAAGGTGACCGTGAAATCCGACAGGGGTGAGAAGAAGATCGAGGCGCTCTGCCGCATCGATACCGCCAACGAACTGGAGTACTACCGCCACGGCGGCATTCTCCACTATGTGCTGCGCAAGATGATTGGGGCCGCCTGAGAAGAAGGCCGAAGGGTACTGATGCTTTGCAATCTCTTGTAAAATCAAGGCAACGCTGAAGGCTTACTGTGGGAGCTGGGCTTTGCCCGGCGAATGGAGACCGAAGGGCTCCTAGGCGGCATGAAGCAACGCCAGCGACTTTACCTGGGCGCCTACGGCGCCATTCGCTCGGGGAACCCGAGCTCCCACAGGGTAATTTCACTTGAGCTTACGAAGAGTTAAGAGAAAGGCCCCGCCGGCTTACCTGGCGGGGCCTTTCGTCGTGAGCGTCTTACCCCACATAGCCCCTTGAATCATAAAAGATTTTCTGCTTACTTTTTCATCCCTTGGTGATCACCGCCTGTCCGAGCACCCTTCAATAGCGTTGTGTTTGGAACTTGAGACCGACCACACTCCAACTATTTCTTTATAACAAGTTCGTCTTTCACCAACTTTAATCATCTGTCTCCCATACCAGACATAACGTCACACAAGCTCTCTTTTGGTAAATAACTTCTGGAATTCTCACCCCCGACTTACTAGCTTGAGTTATGCATCCCATCAGTAAACGCAGCACCGTGTTTCTTAAACTACGGCGCAGGGGTAGTTATATGTAAAAAGGCGCCGGCCAACATACTGAAAGAGGAACCGCGCAATGTCGGCCCTGACCTATCCCGGCGTCTATATCCAAGAAGTTCCCAGCGGCGTTCGCACCATCACGGGAGTTGCCACTTCCATCACGGCCTTCGTCGGCTATACCCGCCAAGGAACACCAGATGTAGCGCATTATGTCTCGAGCTTCGCCGATTTCGAGCGTAGCCACGGCGGCCTCGACCGTGACAGTCCCGTCTCCTACGGAGTACGGCAGTTCTTCATGAATGGTGGCACCGAGGCGTATATCGTCCGCATAGCCAGCGGCCATGCCCTGGCGCACTGGCAGTTGACCGACGGTGCCGGCACGGTGCTCGACGTCGCAGCGTCCAGCCCCGGTGTGTGGGGCAATACGCTGCGGCTCGAGGTTGAAC
This sequence comes from Halomonas sp. HK25, assembly GCF_047795635.1. Classification (GTDB taxonomy): domain Bacteria; phylum Pseudomonadota; class Gammaproteobacteria; order Pseudomonadales; family Halomonadaceae; genus Halomonas. Next base: position 3,650,620 of record NZ_CP181044.1, read on the forward strand.
ACACCGGTACCCGCAACCCCGATGCCGAGTTCAATCTCATCGTATCGCAGATGGTCGACCAGGGCGGTGTGTCGCTACCCGTACCACGCGAGACGCATCGCAATCTCAACCTCAACCCTCGCTCGGCCAACCATGTCCAGGCAGTGGTCAATCACGCCTCGCAGCTCATCCGCGTCACCGAAGACGCCGCGCTCGTGTACAGCCACCAAGGGTTCGCCGTGAGCGGGGCGATCAGTTTCCCACTCAGTGTCAGCGACAACATAATCGCCGGCACGGTCGACGGCGACACGCCCTTCTCGCTCACCCTCGCCGCTACGCCTGTCGACATGGCGACGCTGGTTGCCGACCTGAATACTGCCATCAGCGACGCCGGCCTCGTGGGCCGCCTCCTAGCCGTCGAGTCCGGGCTCGACGGCGATACCACAGGCACCGGCAGCGTGCGAATCACCTCGCTCGCCACGGGTGCATCGTCGACGGTTGCGGCGGCCAATGGCGCTTTTGGCGGGCTAGCCACGAGCATCGGATTCGGGCTGGCCAACGGTGGCCGAGAGTTCACCGGGGACTCCGTGCATCGCCCCGACGTGGTCGTCAATCAGGCACCGTCCTCCCTGGGTATCGACGGCAGCAAGGGCGGCGCCCTGGAACTGATCGGCAGCCCGTCGAACAAGAGCGGCATCTACGCGCTACGCGATGTCAACCTGTTCAACCTGCTATGCATTCCCGAGACGCGCGACCTACCGGAAGTGGAGGCCGCCCCGGTAATCCAGGCGGCGGTCAACCTGTGCGAGGAGGAGCGCGCCTTCTACATAGTAGATGCCGTGGCCGGGCGCACACTGAATAACATCGCCAGCTGGGCCAACGGGGTATCGCAATCGCGCAATGCGGGAGTGTACTTCCCGGCCATCATGGTATCCGACCCACTCGACAACTTCCGCCAGAGGCCCATGGCACCGTCGGGCGCGATCGCCGGCGTGTATTCGCGCACCGACGCCACCCGCGGCGTCTGGAAAGCCCCCGCAGGCACCGATGCCACGCTCAATGGCGTGTCCGGCCTAAGCGCGCCGCTGAATGACATCGAAAACGGAAGGATCAACCCGAGCGGTATCAACGCCCTGCGCAGCTTTCCGGTATACGGCAAGGTCATCTGGGGCGCACGCACCATGAAGGGCGCCGATGCGCAGGCCGATGAGTACAAATACGTGCCGGTGCGCCGCCTGCTCCTGTTCCTCCAGGAAAGCCTCTATCGAGGCACCCAGTGGGTGGTGTTCGAGCCCAACGACGAACCGCTGTGGGCACAGATCCGTCTCAATCTCGGCGCCTTCATGCAGAACCTGTTCCGCCAAGGCGCCTTCCAAGGCGCGAGCCCGCGCGACGCCTACTTCGTCAAGTGCGACCGCGAAACCACCACCCAGAACGATATCAATCTCGGCATCGTGAACATCACGGTCGGCTTCGCCCCACTCAAGCCGGCCGAATTCGTGGTCATCAAGCTCCAGCAAATGGCCGGTCAGGTCGAGGTGTAAGGAGACACACTCATGGCACAGTTCAGCGTCAACGCACAGCGCTTCGATCCGTACAAGAACTTCAAATTCCGCGTGAAGTGGGACGGTCGCTACGTGGCGGGCGTCAGCAAGGTCGGTGCGCTCAAGCGCAGCACCGAACTGGTCGAGCATCGCGAAGGGGGCGACCCCTCGACCTCGCGCAAGTCGCCCGGCCGCACCAAGTACGAGGCCATCACCTTGGAGCGCGGCGTCACCCATGATGTCGAATTCGAGCAATGGGCCAACAAGGTGTGGAACTTCGGTGCGGGACTGGGTGCCGAGGTATCGCTGCAGGATTTCCGCAAGGACCTCATCATCGAAGTGTACAACGAGGCCGGCCAGCTCGCGCTCGCCTACAAGGTGTACCGCTGCTGGGTGTCGGAATATCAGGCCCTACCCGATCTCGACGCCAACGCCAACGCCGTCGCCATCCAAACCCTAAAGCTGGAAAACGAGGGCTGGGAACGCGATGTCGACGTCACCGAACCGACTGAACCAAGCTTCACCGAGCCGGCCTGACGACCATGGAGGCCCTGACTACGCAACGACTGCTGAGCGTCTGGGAGCACGGCCAGCGGCGCCATCCCATCGACCGCGCGCTGCTGCTTTATGCGCTTGCCGCACCGGACACTCCCCCCGGACAGTTGGCCGATGCTCCGCTCGGTGCCCTCAATGCCGCCCTGTTTCGTTTGCACCAGGCGTGCTTCGGTCGCGAGCTGATGGCGTGGCTCGACTGTACGGCATGCGGCGAGCGGATGGAGTTCGTCCTCGATGCGAGCCAGTGGCCAGCCGCCTCCGCCAACGGAAACGTCCTGATCGAGGTCGCGGGACACCGCTTTCAGCGCCCCACCAGTCGGCACCTGGCCCGGCTGGTGACGCTGGATGACGAGCACGCGGCTGCGCGGCAACTGCTACATGACTGTGCCGAGGTGCCCGAGGCGCTGCCACGGGACGAACCGGCCCTCGCCGCCCTGCTCGAGGCCGTCGACACCGCCCTGGACGAGAGCGACCCTTGGGCCGACCTGGCGCTGGCCATGCGTTGCCCGGCCTGCGGTCACGACGACACCGCGAGCTTCGATATCGCTGGCTACCTGTGGGAAGAGTTCGACAGCCAGACCAAGCGCCTGCTCGATGACATTCATGCCCTGGCACAGGCCTACGGCTGGACCGAGCATGACATTCTCGCTCTGAGCGAGACCCGGCGTGCGGCCTATCTGGCCAGGATACAGTCATGAGCGGTCTGCTGCGACGCCTCGCCCGGCAGGCCACCGGGCGCGCCCTGCCCCGGATCCACGCCCCAGCGCGTCTGCCGTACCATGCCGCCCCCGACTTCCTGGCCGAGGAAATGCCGCGCACGGCGACGACGCTGGCGAGACCGGCACGGCAAGCACCCGGTGTGCCGGATCCTGCGTCGCTCCCGACCGACGCCACGGTCGAGCCCGCGACGGCACCGACCACCGCCGGCACGATGGCGCCGGGGGCAACGTCGATCGACACACCGCTGCTGACGCCGCTGATCGGGGAAATACCTTCGGTCGACAGAGGCGACATGAGCGACCCGACACTGGCCGATGCCATGACGCCGACACCTGTCCGATCGACGCCGTTACCGACGGATGCTGCGCCCATCGCGGCGCAGGCCATGCCGCCAAGTCCGGAAGCGGAATTCGTCACGCACACCACGGCGGTGAGAGCAGAAGAGACGCCCGATTCACGTGGCGAGCGTCTCGCCCCGCTCAGGGCCGGGGATCGGGTGGAGGAGACGGCACCATCGACCGCGAGCACAAAAATTCCAGCCACGACATTGCCGACATTCGGCACGCCGCCCGAGTCCGAACGACTGGCGCTATCGCCGCCGCCCGACGCGCTGCTGCTGCTGCTCGCCGAGCGACAGCCACCCCCGCGATCGCCCTCCATGCCCAGCCCCTCCGCCACCGCCGAAGGCAGGGTCGAGGTGCATGTGCATATCGGGCGCATCGAGGTGACGGCGGTGCCAACGCCGACTCCGGCCAAGCCACCCGCGGCGCGGGGGCGGAAGCCCATGTCGCTGGATGAGTATCTGGCCCGGCGCGCAGGACACCGATCATGAGCAATGCCCTGGCCATCGCCAGTGTTACCGCCGTGCTGCGCGACCGGCTCAACGACGGGCTTGTCAATAACAACGTCAGCGGCGTGCTCGGCAGCACCGTGACAGTCAGCGTGCTGCCGCCCGATCGCGTCGTCGCCGCCGACGGCACTGAATCGAGCCAGCTCAACCTGTTCCTCTATCAGGTCAGCCCCAACATCGGCTGGCGCAATGCAGACCTGCCGGCCCACGACGCTGCCGGCCGCCAAAGGCTCAGCAACCCGCCACTGGCACTTGACCTGCATTACCTGATCTCCGCCTACAGCGGCGGCGACCTGCATGCGGAGATCTTGCTCGGCTACGCCATGCAGTTGATGCACGAGTTCCCGGTGCTAACCCGCGAAATGATCCGCACCGCGCTCAACCCCTCGCCCGATGTCGGGCTGGATCTGCCGCCCGCGTTGCGTGCGCTGGCCGATTGTGGTCTGGCGGATCAGGTGGAACTGCTGCGCATCACCCCGCAGTTCCTGAACACCGAAGAGATATCCAAGTTGTGGACTGCCACCCAGTCCAACTACCGGCCCACCGCCGCCTACCAGGTGTCGGTGGTGCTGATCGAAGCCACCCGCCCGACCCGCCCGACCCTGCCGGTGCTCACACGGGGCGAGGTCGATCTCGTGTCCGGTCGCGAACGCGGCGTGGTCGTCACCCCGAGCCTGATCCCGCCGCTGCCGATGATCGAGGCGGTGCTGCCCGCGGATAACCAGCCCGTGGTGCTTCTTGACCAGGCGGTGACGCTGGAAGGCCATCACCTCGACGGCAGCAACCGCGAAGTGCATCTGCACAACGAGCGCTTCGACATTGCCGAGACGCTGCCGGCCAGCGGTCCGAACGCCGCCGATCGCATGGTGTTCGTCATTCCCGGCGCGCGCGCGAATGACTTTCCGGTGGGGGTGTACGACGTGGCCGCCGCGGTGGTACGCCCCGGCGACACCGCTCCGAGTGAGACCAACCGGCTCGCATGCGTCCTCGCCCCCAACGTCACCAACCTGCCGCAGGCGGTGGTGCGCGACGGCAATGGCGACGCCCATATTACGCTGACCTTCACCCCCGCGCTGCAACCCGGCCAGCGTGCCTCGCTCCTCATTGGCCAGGTCGAAGTCGCACCCGAGAGCTTTGTCGCACCGACCACGACGCTCGATTTCGTGGTCGAGGATGCCGAGATTGGCGCACCGCTCGCCCACCTGCGCATCGACGGTATCGACAGCCCGGTGGCCGATCGCAGTACCGCACCGCCGACCTTCCTCGATGTGCGGGTGACGATCTCATGAACACGCCACTCGACCTCGATTGGACCACCTCCAACCAGCAATTGCTGGTGGCCGAGTTCGCCCGCCTGCGCGCGCTTCTCGGCGACGGCGAGTTGGCGGCGGCGGAGCGGCAGGTCGATGCCATGACGCGGCAAATGCCCGCCCCGGCCGCCATCGACACTCTGGTTGCCCTGTTCGAGCTGAGCGACTTCGAGCGCGACATCCTGTTGCTGGTCGCCGGCGTGGAGATGGATGCTCGTTTTGGCGGCCTGTGCATCGCCAACCTGAGCCCTGCGACTGGCGGACCGGCGCACGCCCCGTGGGCGAACTTCGGCCTCGCGCTCGGGGCGCTGCCCGAGGCGCACTGGAGCGCGCTCACGCCGGTCGCCGCCCTGCGCCGCTGGCGCCTGATCGAGGTGGATGAGACTGCCGGCCTGAGCGCCGGCCGACTACGGCTCGACGAGCGCGTACTGCATTTCATCGCCGGCCTGAACTATCTTGATCATCGCCTGCGCCCGCTGCTGGACCCGGTGCCGCCCGCCGGCCTGATGGCTGAGCCACATCGTGCCCTGGCCGCCCGGATCGGCACCGAACTGCGCGCACACGGTGGCCGGCTACCGATGGTGATGCTCAGCGGTGATGACCGCGACGGACGGCGCGATGTCGCCGCCACCCTGGCCGATGCCCTCGGCGTGACGCTGTTTCAGCTGCGCGCGGCGGATATCCCGACCGCGCCCCACGAGCAGGCTGCACTGGCAAGCCTGTGGCAACGCGAAGCCGCACTGCTCGGCAGCGGCTTGCTGATCACCCACGGCGAGGACGACAGCGCCAGCCAAACCGCTGCCCTCGCCCGCTTCGTCCCCCGGATCGATGGTCTGCTGGTGCTTGCCGGTCCGACGGCGCCGCGTGTCGACACCGACACCCTGCACCACCTCGTCGACAAGCCCGACGCCCCCGGCCAGCGCCTGCTCTGGCACGCTGCGATGGGCGACCGGACCGGGGCGTTCGGCACAGCGCTCGACGGCTTCGCCAGCCAGTATCGCCTCGGTGCGCGACAGATCGCCCGTTGTGCCGCACAGATCGGCGGCACGGACGCAGCGCAGGACATCGCCACCCTGCACCGTCTCAGCCGCAGCGACGCCAGCGCTATCGGCGAACTGGCGCAGGAGATCGATGCCCGCGCGGGATGGGATGATCTCATCCTGCCCGACGCCCATCGCCGCGCCCTGCAGCAGATCGCGGTCCACGCTCGCCATCGCATCACCGTGCACCACGACTGGGGTTTTGCCGACAAGGGCAGCCGCGGGCTCGGCATCGCCACCCTGTTCAGCGGCGAGAGCGGCACCGGCAAGACGTTGGCCGCCGAAGTGCTGGCCAATACACTGGGCCTCGCGCTGTACCGCATCGACTTGTCGGCGGTGATCAGCAAGTACATCGGCGAAACGGAAAAGAATCTGCGCAAGGTGTTCGACGGCGCCGAGGACATCGGCGCCATCCTGCTGTTCGACGAGGCCGACGCACTGTTCGGCAAGCGCAGCGAGGTCAAGGACAGCCACGACCGCTACGCCAACATCGAGGTGAGCTATCTGCTCCAGCGCATGGAGGCCTATCGCGGGCTGGCCATCCTCACCACCAACCACAAGGCCGCGCTCGATACCGCCTTCAGTCGCCGCCTGCGCTTCGTGGTGCACTTCCCGTTCCCTGACGCCGGCCAGCGCGAGGCGATCTGGCGCAGCGTGTTCCCGCCCGGCACCCCGGTGGACGATCTGGACTACGCCAAGCTCGCCCGCCTCAACGCCACCGGCGGCAACATCCGCAACATCGCACTCGCCGCCGCCTTCCTCGCGGCCGAAGCCGGCACCCCGGTGGGCATGGCCCACCTGCTGCGCGCGGCACATGTGGAAGCGGCAAAACGCGAGAAGTCGCCTTCGGATGCTGAAACGCGGGGGTGGGTATGAAGGGCATCGTGGTGCACATCGACAGGCTCGTGCTGCGCGGCATCGACGCCGGCGATGCCGCCGCGGTGTCGGCCGGCGTGCAGGCCGGCGTGCAGGCCGAACTACAGCGCCTGCAGGGCGAACCGGGCGCTGCCGCCCATCTTGCCGCCGGAGGTCATCTGGCACGAATCAGGGCCGGCTCGGTACAGCTCGATGCGAACAGCACTGGGAGCGACACCGGCCATCACATCGGCCAGGCCATCGCCGGCGGCATTGCCCGAGGGGGGCGGTCATGAGCGCCCCGACCCGCTTTCAACCGCTCGCCCGGGCCCCCACCGACACGGCCGCGGGGGTGCTCCAGCGCAAGTGCGCCTGCGGCAACGGTGCATCGGCACTGAGTGGCGAATGCGAGGAATGCCAGCAGAAAAAGGCCCTTAGCCTGCAGGCCAGGCTCGAGGTCAGTGCCGCCAACGACCCCTTAGAGCAGGAAGCCGACCGCGCTGCGACACAGGTGCTCAACATGCCGGCGCCCCCCGCAGCTCCCTTGAGGTCGAAAGCGGACACCACCACGCCAGCTTTGGTCAGCCGTCGCCCGACACCCGCCACAGGCAGCGTACGCCGCGCACCGGCGAGCGTCGGCGCCACCCTGCGCAGCCCCGGCGAAGCGCTGTCACCGAGCGCCCGCGCCTTTTTCGAGCCACGTTTCGGGCACGATTTCAGCCGCGTGCGCGTCCACCGCGACGCCCCGGCCGCAGCATCCGCTCGCGAGGTCGCGGCACACGCCTATACTGTCGGCCATCATCTGGTGTTCGCCAGCGGCCGCTATGCACCCGATAGCGCATCGGGGCGCGCCCTGCTGGCGCATGAACTGGCGCATGTCATTCAACAACGGGCGGCCGTGCAGCGCAGTTCGGTATCGCCCGAGCCCGAAACACGGCGCAACCCGTCCGACACCGACGATGAGGATGAACGCGCCCTGACCGAAGCGCCGGTTGCCGGGGAACCGCTCGCCACAGCACCGGTCCCCGACGAAGCTGCGACTGAAAAGCCGCCTGGCGAAGCACCGCTTACCGAAGATGCCGACGAGCATGAAGCCGGCGGTGTCGGCGGGGTGCTCCAGCGTCAGGCGGCCAGCGAGCTGCCGGAGGGCGGCTGGCAGGAGAAGGACGAAGCCGCCGAAATTCGGGCGCAGGCAGCCGCCGCACATGAGTGCGTGCACGCCACCCCGGCCGACCCCACCGAGTGCGACCCGGCACGTGCACTGAGTTGGGCCGATTTCAGTGCAAGCCCGCCACGGCGCCACCGCTTCGATGCACTGACCCATTCCAGCCTGCGTCCACGCGCCATCAACACCGCCCTGCTGCGCTGCATGCCCGATTCGGCCGTGGCCGCCGGCGCGTCTTCGCGCGCGGTCCAGGCTTTTTTCAATCCAGCCCGCTCGTGGGTGAAACCGGCCTTCAGCAACCCGACCAATCCGGCCAGCAACAGCTGTAGGCGACAGGTAGCGCGGTGTCAGGCCCACTTCACCCGCCTGACACGGCGCGGCCAGACCGGCAACTTCGCCCTGTCGACCACGGCAAACCGCGGCTGCCCGGCCAGCGCCATCCCGCGTGGCGACCAGGCGACCAGCCACGCCGAATGCGCCACCGTGGTCGCAGCCGATTGCAGGGACCGCGCCGTGGCCGAGTCGGCCCGCTTGCTGGCGCACGAACGTGGTCACTTCAACCTGAGCTGCGCAATGGCCACCAAGGCCAACGGCATGCTCGCCGCCACGCCCGATTTCGACGCGCTGCTGCGTGCCGCACGTACCACGCTGGCACGACAGCAGAGCCTTTACGACGGCCAGACCAATCACGGCTGCAATGCTTCGAGGCAGGCGGCTTGGGAAGCGGCCATTGCGGCCGGACTGCCCGCGGTCACCATCACCATCCCGGCTCCGAGACGCGTTCGCCGGGGCCGAGCCCGGCGCGGGAGACGCTGATGAGCCGGCAGACGATTAGCTCGACTGCGCAACACGCCGCTGCCGATGCCCCGGCCACGCTGCTCCAGCGCAAGTGCGCTTGCGGCAAGGGTGCGTCCGCACTGACCGGCGAGTGCGAGGAGTGCCAGCAGAATATGGCACTGGGCCTGCAGACCCGGCTGTCGATTGGTGCTAGCGATGACCCGCTCGAAGGCGAAGCCGACCGCGCGGCGGCGCAGGTGCTGCACATGAACCCGGCCAATATCGGCACCGCCCGGGCGGCATCGCCGGTGCTGAGCCGGCGCGGCACCGGGGCACATGGCGGGCACCGGGACGCGGTGCCGGACAGCGTGCATCACACGCTGAGGTGTGCGGGCGAACCCCTGACGGGCTCGGCCCGCGCCTACTTCGAACCGCGCTTCGGCCACGATTTCGGCAAGGTACGCGTGCATCGCGACGCGCTCGCGGCACGCTCTGCACGCGACGTCGAGGCATACGCCTACACCGTGGGCCACAGCGTGGTGTTCGGTCGCGGACAATACGCGCCGGACGCGCTGGCTGGACGCGAACTGCTGGCCCATGAGCTGGCCCACGTGATCCAGCAATCGGGTACCCGGGGCGGGACCCTGCAGCGCGCGACCATCCGTCAGGGCAGAGTAAGCATCACCATCGACTACAGCGGCCTGACGACCGTGCCGGCAGCCGACCGTGCCGACCGCATCGTCGCCCTGGCGACCTCGCTAACCGGCCTTTCCCCGGACCCGGCACAGGACACCGCGATCCGCGCCCTGACCGCCAGTGAGCAGAACTGGCTCATGCATAGCCTGAAACTGCTCAGCGACAACACCGCCGCGGCCAGCACGCTCGATTGGGCAGTGGCCATACAACGCCTGCTGGACCAGGCATCACGATCAAGCCTGCAACCCCTGCCCGACCCCGGAAACCGCTACGTGCGCGAGGTGTTGCGTGTCTCCGGCTGGTCGGAGACCGCGCAGGCGCAGCGCCTGTCAGCGCCTGGCAGTGCCGGGAAAGCGGCCATCGACAGGATCGTCAATCCGCCGCCGACCACCGGAAGCGCTTCTGACCCGCTCGACGTTGCTGCCCTCAACGCCCGCCTGCCACCTGCGCTCACCCACTTGCTGAACCGGCTCGATCCGGCCAGCTGGACCAATGTCGACACCCGATCCCTGTCCGCCTTCCAGGCCATCGGCGACGTCGTGCAGCGCGAAGCACGAAGCTTTTTCGCCCCCTATGCCGATGCAGCCATAGACAATCTCTACGACCTCCAGCCGAGGTGGCATGCCTCGGCAAACATTTTCGACGTCGGGGCGCTCACGCCGACGACCGACCAGCGCCTGAGCTATCTGAGCAATCGGGCAGAGATCGTCGGGCGCAGCACCGCCGTCAGTGCGAGCGTGATCGACGCCAATATCTTTGCCGATGTCCATTTCGACCCGACCCGCCCCGCGGACCAGGCGGAGTTGTTTAGCATCGTGTCGACCATGGACTTGGATCCGGCGATCGCCCCCATCGTCGATCGGCTGATCCAGCACACCGGCCGCAAGACGGGTTCCAGGGCGGCCACCCGCATCGGTCTGGTCACCGAGTTCAACGCCGATCGCGCCACCGCCTGCGAAGACCATTGGGCCGGCATCGACACACTGTGCCACGAGGTGTTGCATGCGCTGGTGCATGCCGATTTTGTTGCCACCGCCGGGCGCGTCTCGTTTCCGCAGGTCATACGGGAAGGCTTCACCGAAGTGCTCGGGGTGCAGTTGTTCAACGACCGGGTGGTGCCCAAGGCCAAGGCGAATCCCACCTTCAAGGCCACGCTCGAGGCTGGGGTCAGCGGCGCGCCCTGCCCGGCACCGGCGGCAGCGACTATAGGCTACGGGTCGGCTGGCAGCGGCGCGGAGTCGATCCGCAGACGGGTGGGTAACGAGAATTTCCGCGCGGCCTATTTTCTCGGCCGTCCCGAACTGGCAGGACTACCAAGATGAGTACCCTGCTCAGCGCCCTCCAACCCTTGCTCAACCTCGATCCGGTGCGCTGGGGGGGCCTGCCTGACGCCACGGAGGCGCAGTTCGACGCCCTGTTCGGTCCGACAGACGAGCGCATCGACACGGTGCTCGGTGTTTACCCGGCAAGCCGCACGCGCTACCGCCATGACGGTGCCGCGAAAGGCTTGCTGATGTGGGCGCGGGACGGGATCGCAGTCATGGTTCAGACCGTGAAGCCGCCGGACCAAGCCGTTCTCGGCGAATTGCCCGAACCGGACGCCGTGCTCGCGCACGAGATCCTGGTACCTGGGGCCTACGCCCATGAGTATCTGTATTGCGCTACCGGACTGGTGCTGACCGTGGCTCGGGCCTTTCGCGGCGGCATGCCGGACCGGATCGTCCGCTGCCGCGGGATCAAGCCGCTGGACCGGGTTGAAGCCTTTGGTCCGGCCTACTACCAGGCCTTCGAGGACCGGATTCAATGGGCCGGGCTGGACGCGGGAGTCGAGCACACATGAAAGCCGCAACCAAAAACCGACAGGCCACACAAGGAGGACAGCATGAGCTTCACCCATGATGCCCGTCGCGCTGCCGCCAGTGTGACCACCGGCGCGCCGATACCGCGAATCAGCGCGGCCAGCCCGGCGGTGTCGCGCGATCCGGTGCCGGGCACTGAGGACAACGCCGCCTTCGAGGCCTCCATGGCGGAAGCGACATGCGATATGCAGACGCTGTGCCGGCTGAGCCTGCGCTCGCCCGAGGTGGTCAGTCGCACGCGCCTGATGCGCATTTTCGGCACCTGCCATCCTGGCGTGAATCCCGTCAACCTCGTCGCCGGCAACCCGTGTCTGACGCCCAATTTCGGTCTGCCGGCACCCGCGCTTGCCGTCAGTCCGCGGCGCACGCCGGGCCCCACGCCAGCCACGGGCGGCACACCGGGGCCGGCCGCCGGCGGAGGGGGACTTTCGCTGCCGTCCACCACCATCGCCTTCAATCTCGGCGCGGCGGCGGTCAGTATCGACCTCCCGGCCTCGCTCGCCGTCCGTCTGCCGGTGCCCTTCCGCGGCGCCGAACGGGTGGTGTTCGCCCTGAACGCGAGCACCAGCGAGTTCTCCTTCAGCGTCACCATCAACGCGATCCCGCATGTGCGCATCATCGCCCGCGCCAGCGCCACCCCCGAGGGCCGGGGCGCGGCCGGGCTTACCGTGCAGACCACACGCACCACCTGCCGGGCGGTCGATCCGGCCGCGGCGCGTTCGGCGCTGGAGGCAGCGGGGACGAAGTTGCGCGATGCGATCCAGGCGGTGCAGACCCCGCCCGCACCCGACCCCGAGGCCAGCGAACTGTCGCGCACCTTTGCGCCCCAGGCACGTTACGCCGAGGTGATCGGCGCGGTAGCCAAGCTCAAGTCGGAGATCGACCGGGTGGGTGCGCCCTGCCGCGAGGTACCGGTGATGTCCGCCGAATTCGGCGTCCAGGGCCCACTCACCCGCCCCGACGAGCCCGCCGGCCCCTCCTCCGTGCCGCCGGCCAGCTTTATCGGCGGCTCGCTTCGCCTGCACTTTTAGGGACGGCCCAAGCATGCGCGCGTACGGGCAATCTCCCCTCACCATCCAGGGTGGTCGCACCAGGAGCCTGTCAACGTCGCGGCTGATCAATGAATGCAAAGGAACGCCGAGATGACTTACACCTATCGTGGCGGCAAGAAACTGACACTCGAAAAACGACCGGATGCCTTCGTCTCGCGCGCGCTGCCCGACACGCTACGCGCGGCCGGCATTTCGGACGACGCCGAACAGGTCTCGTCCGGCTCTTCGCGGGTCCGCGGGCGAGCGCAGGATCTCGAAGCGATGATGGCGCAGGCGCGAGGGCTGGCACCGACCCACCATGCCTACACCGTTGCCGATACCGACCAGGACTTCCTGATCACCGACCGCGTGATCGTGACTTTCCACGAGGCGCTGAGCGACGAGCAGGTGGCCGAGTTCGCCGGGCGCTACGGCCTGATGCAGTGCGAGCGCTACTCGGACCGGGACTTCCTGTTCCAGCTCACCCAGCACACCGGCATGAACCCGGTGAAGCTAGTGGTGGCGCTGACCGAGAACGAGCCCCTGGTGGCACTGGCGGAAAACGATCTCAACTATCTGGTCACCAAGTACGCGCTGGTGCCGCCGAGTGATCCGGCCTATCTGCGCCAGTGGCATCTGCATGGCCATTTTGCCCACCCCGAAGTCGACCCGCGCGCCAATGCCCGCTGCGAGGCGGCTTGGGTCTTGCTCGATGGCTTCGGCAGCCCGGAGGTGGTGATCGGCGTAACCGACGACGGCTGCAAACTCGACCATCCCGATTTCGACTCGCAGGGCAAGTTCGCGACATGGGGCTACTTCAGCGGCACCCGGCTGGTGACCAGCCACGACATCGACGCCCAGCCCGCGGGCATGTACCAGAGCGGCGCCAACCACGGCACGTCGTGCGCCGGCGTCATCGCCGGTGAGGTCAATGGGGTGCTCAGCGTGGGGGCGGCCCCAGGCTGCCGGCTGCTGCCGATCAAGTGGGAGTCGCAAGGCCCCTCGCTGCTGGTCAATGATTCCAAGCTGCTCACCGCACTGAGCTTTGTCGCGGACAAGGTGGACGTGCTGTCCAACTCGTGGGGCGCGGTTCCGCGCTTCCTGTTCGCGTCCGCGGTGGTCAACCGGATCAACCAGCTTGCGCTCAGCGGGGGGCCACGCGGGCGCGGCATCCTGTTCTTGTGGGCGGCAGGCAACGAGAACTGCCCCATTCTTCATGACGCCGCGCAGGATGTGCCCTACACCCATGGCTGGGTGTTCCAGAGCAATGCATGGCGCTGGGGCGGAGTCGAGACCACGCGCCGCTTCCAGAACAATCTGGCCGACCTTCCGGGGGTGATGCATGTGGCCGCGCTGGCCAGTACCGCGCACCGCAGCCACTATTCGAATTACGGCACCGGCATCGATCTGTGCGCGCCGAGCAGCAACAGCCACGCCTTTTTCCGCATGGACGTGCCCGGCCGGGGCATCACCACCGCTACCGGCGAGAGCAGCCGCCTCACCGAGGATTTCGGTGGCACCTCCAGCGCCACGCCGCTGGTCGCCGGCATCGCGGGCCTGGTGCTGTCGGCCAATCCGGTGCTGAGCGCGCTGGAGCTGGCCTCGGTCCTGCGCCGCACCGCGGCCAAGGACCTGGATGTCACCCCCTACCCGCGCACCCCGCCGGCGAGCTACGACCCCGATACCTCATGGGACGTGTCGCCGGTCGCGCCCTTCGACAGCGGAGCGTTCCAGGACATCGGCCATGCCGACAGCAGCTGGAGCCCGTGGTTCGGCCACGGAAGAGTGGATGCCGAACGCGCCGTGGCACTGGCACGACAACTGCGCGGCGACACCGAGCCGGTGCCCGCACCGAAACCCGAGGGGCGCTATGTGTCGCAGCCGGGAATCGCGATTCCGGACAACCGTGCCGAAGGCATCAGCGACACGCTGGAGGTCAGCGCTGAGGGCAAAGTGAGCTTCCTGCGGGTTGCGGTGGAGATCCGCCATACCTGTATCGGTGATCTGGTGGTCACGCTCACCTCGCCCTCCGGTCGCGAGGTGGTGCTGCACGACCGAGCGGGCGGCAGCCGTGACGACCTCATGGGCACCTGGGACGCATCGACCCTGCCCGCCTTGCGCCACTTCGAAGGCGAGCCGGCGCGCGGCCTGTGGACGCTGAAAGTACGTGACGAGGCGGCGCTTGATACCGGACGGCTGAACGAATGGTCACTTGACATCGGCGCCATCACCCCGCCGCCGCGCGTGGTGGTAGAAGACACGCCGGGCATCCACATCCCCGACAACCGTACCGTGGGCATCGAGCGGGGCCTTGTCGTGGCCGAACAGGGGCTCGTCGTCGATATCGTGGTGACGGTCGACATCACCCACACCTACATCGGCGACCTGCGCGTTCGGCTGCGCTCGCCTGCCGGTATCGAGATCACGCTGCATGATCGCAGCGGCGGCAGCCAGGACAACCTGCGCGCAAGCTATGCCTCGACCGACGTGGCCGCGCTGCAGGCCTTGCGCGGCGACCCCTGCAGTGGCACCTGGACCCTGCTGGTACAGGATCTTGCCGCACGCGACGTCGGCAAACTCAACCGCTGGGCGCTCGACATCCAATTGGCCGCACCCGCCCCGACGAGCGCGAAGGCGGCCATCAGTGGCAAAAAGGCCGCAAAGGCGGTCAAAGGTGCCGCCGATAAGCCTAAAGGCGGTAAGGGCCAAGCGCGCCAAAGCGATGGCCGACTAGGGAGCAGTCCATGAGCGGATACAGCCAGTCCCCCCGCCTGGTCAAGGCCGGCATCGTGTTGATCGATCCGGGCTCTGCGCAGGTGCGCCGCGTAATTGCGCTTCAGTACAACCCGGACACGCTGACCCGCACGCTGCAGGCGCAGCACGTCGACGAGGGGGCGGAGCGCTCGGAGGCGCTGCGGCTGAAGGGGCCTGCGGTGGAAACCTTCAAGCTCGAGGCGGAGATCGACGCGGCCGATCAGCTCGAATTCCCGGAGCAGAACCGCAGCACCATCGAAGCCGGTATCGCGCCGCAACTGGCGGTGCTGGAGTCGCTGATCAATCCGGACGCCGCCGACCTGCTCGCGGGCAAGGCGTTGGCCGCCTCGGGCACGCTGGAGATCGCCCCGATGGAGTCGGCGCTGGCCATCTTCGTGTGGGGCGCCAACCGCATCGTGCCGGTGCGGGTGACCGAGTTTTCGATCACCGAGGAGGCCTTCGATCCGTTTCTGAACCCGATCCGCGCCAAGCTCAGCCTGGGGTTGCGGGTGCTGTCGATCGACGACCTGGGCTTCGATCACAAAGGCGGCAGCCTGTTCATGGCCTATTTGCAGGGCCGTGAAATACTCGCCGCGAAGGCCGCAACCTTCGGCTTCGATGCATTGGGCATCGGGGGTATTCCATGAGGGCGTATTTTATGACATCGGGAGGCTTGCCATGACCGATCCGCTCAAGGCCTTCATGCAGGCCAACGCGCTCACCACGCCGACGTTCCCACCCGACAGCCGCTACTACGGGCTGGACACCAAGCAGTGGATTCGCCCCGACGGCGAACCGGTGACCTTTGTGCGCCGCCGCTTCGTCCCGCCACCGGAGAACTTCGCCACGCTGAGCGAGCACCGCGTCGAGGTCGGCGACCGCCCCGACAACCTGGCCGCGAAATACCTCGGCGACCCCGAGCAATATTGGCGCCTATGCGACGGCAACGGCGTGATGCACCCGAACGAACTGGTCGACACCGTCGGCCGCCGGTTGCGCATCACCTTGCCCGAAGGGGTAGCGGGAGGCACGGATGTCTAGCGCCATCCACCTGAGCCTGCTGATCGGCCCGATCGTGCCCATCCCGGTGCCGGCGATGATGATCGACGCCCTCGAGTCGGTCAGCGTGACCAGCGCGGCCGGTGCGAGCAGCGGCTTTCAGCTGCGCTTCAAGGTCACCAGCAAGTCGGAGCTGAACACCATCTTCCTGATCGCCGTGGGCCAGAACACCAGCATCGGCACGCCACCACTGCGCGTGGTGCTGATCGTCACCCTCGGCGGACGTCCGCAGCCACTGTTCGACGGCGTGGTGACCAACGTCGAAGTGCAGGCCGGACAGAACAAGCAACCCGGCAGCATCACCGTGACCGGCGAGGACCTGACCAAGGTCATGGATCTAATCGACTTCAGCGGCCTGCCCTACCCGGCCATGCCGATCGAGGCGCGGGTGGCGCTAATCTGCGCCAAGTACGCGGCCTTCGGCATCATTCCGCTGCCGATCCCGGCTTTTTTCCCCGATGTACCGATCCCGGTCGAGCGCATCCCGGCGCACAAGGGCACCGACCTCGCCTACCTGCAGCAACTGGCGGAGGAAGTGGGCCACGTGTTCTACATCGAGCCGGGCGAGGCGCCGCTCACCAACATTGCCTACTTCGGTCCCGAGATCAAGGTCGGTCCGCCGCAACCGGCGCTCAACATCGACATGGATGCGCACACCAACGTCGAATCGCTGAACTTCAGCTTCGACCCGACCAAGGGCGTGCTGCCGATCGTGTTCATCCAGAACCAGCTCACCCGGGTACCGATCCCGATTCCGATCCCCAACCTGAACCCGCTGCAACCGCCGCTCGGCCTGCTGCCCGCACCCATCGCCAACATTAAAATGATGAAAGACACGGCCAAGCTCAACCCGATGCAGGCCATCTCCCGCGGGCTCGCCGAAGCGAAGAAGTCACAGGACGCGGTCACCGCCACCGGCACCCTCGACGTGTTGCGCTACGGCCGCATCCTCAAGCCACGCAAGCTGGTCGGCGTGCGCGGTGCGGGTATCGCCTACGACGGCCTGTACTTCGTGAGCAGCGTCACCAGCACGCTCAAGCGCGGCGAGTTCAAGCAGAGCTTCAACCTCAGCCGCAACGGGCTGATCTCGATCACGCCGAAGGTGCCGGTATGAAAACCGTCCTCTACTCCCTGAAAACCTACCTACCAGCGGGCCAACTGCCGGACCCGCCGAACACCTGCGAACCGGCGTGTCCGCGCCCGCAGCAGGCAAGGCCTCAAACGCCGCGAGGGTCCCATGACTGAAAAGTTCTACGGCAAGTATCGCGGCCTGGTGGTCTCCAATATCGACCCCATGCAGCAGGGTCGCATCCAGGTTCAGGTGCCGGATGTAGCCGGCCTTGCCCCGCTCAGCTGGGCGATGCCGTGCGCGCCGGTGGCCGGCATCCAGAACGGGATGTTCGCACTCCCTCAACCCGGTTCAGGCGTGTGGGTGGAATTCGAGCAGGGTGATGCGGACAAGCCGATCTGGGTCGGTTGTTTCTGGGGAAGTGCGGCCGAGGTCCCCGCGCTTGCGCTCGCCACACCGCCGGGCATGCAGGGCATCACCTTCCAGACCGCCCTGCAAAACGGCCTGACGATCTCGGACCTGCCCGGTCCCACCGGCGGAATCATGCTCAAGAGCGCCACCGGGGCCACGCTGATCGTCAACGACACCGGCATTTACATCCAGAACGGCAAAGGCGCCGCCATCACACTGATCGGCCCGACCGTGACCATCAACAACGGTGCACTGACCGTGCTCTAGGAGACCAACGACATGCCCGGCCCCCTCCTCCATGTC
This sequence comes from Halomonas sp. HK25, assembly GCF_047795635.1. Lineage (GTDB taxonomy): Bacteria > Pseudomonadota > Gammaproteobacteria > Pseudomonadales > Halomonadaceae > Halomonas. The sequence goes on from NZ_CP181044.1 coordinate 3,668,597, forward strand.
GGCGCAAGCGTCCTTTGCGCACACGGCGGCACCGCCAGCGCCACCGCACCGAATCCGCGCGTGCTGGTGAGCGGGCAGCCGACGGTGTTGATGAGCGCACCGTGGATGATCGCCGGCTGCCCCTTCAACGTATCGGGCAGTCCGGTGCCATGCGTGACCGGGCAGTGGGTGGTGGCGGCCACGCGGGTGATGTCCAATGGTCAGCCGCTGGTGCTGATGGACAGCCAGGCGGTGTGCGCCCCCAACGGCACCCCGCTGCTGCCGGTGGCGGCGCAGACACGGGTGATCGGGAGCTGACCATGACGATTCGCGTTCACTTTCCCTACCAGTTCGACGGCCGCGGTCGCACGCGCGAGGCCGACGAAGCCACCTGGGTACGTGGCCTGATCGAACAGGTATTGTTCACCGCGCCGGGCGAACGCGTCATGCGCCCGGACTTCGGCAGCGGCCTGCGCGAACTGGTGTTCGCGCCCAACAGCCCGGAACTCGCCGCCACCACCCAATTTCTGGTGCAGGGCGCGCTGCAGCAATGGTTGGGTGACCTGATCACGGTCGAGGCCGTCGAGGTCGAAGCGGTCGACGCACGCCTGTCGGTGACCGTGCAGTACGTGGTCCGCCGCAGCGAAACCCGCCAGCGCGATAGCTTCGTGCAGGGAGGTTCGGCATGACTGTCTATACCTGCTGCGAAGAGAACCGCCGTGCGGCGGTGGATGCGCACCCCACGCTCAACGGCATCGACTATCTGGAAGTGCTCGATCTCGACGCCCCGGCCGGCAGCCCCCGACAGCGCACCCTGATGATCCGGCTGCTCAAGCCGGTGCCGCCCGGGCTCACCCCCGAGAACGTGCGCATCGAGGGTGGCGAGCGCATCCGCCGGGTCGGCATCGAATGGGTCGGCATTGCCAGTGCCCCGCCAGCCGAAGCGACCGCGGCCGAGCAGGCGTGGTTCACCGCCCTGCCCGGGGCCGACCGGATCCTGCTGGTACGCACCAACAGCGAGGGTGACTTTTCCACCTACCGCCTGCACTTGCTGCAGGGTGGCGGCAACGATGCACCGCTGCCGGACTTCGACCCGCGGCTGTCGGCTGCCGAGTTCGCGTTCAAGGTCGAATGCCCGACCAACTTCGACTGCGCGCCACGCCACGACTGCGTGGAAGCCCCCAAACCGATACCCGACATCAATTACCTTGCGCGCGACTACACCAGCCTGCGCCGCCTGATCATCGACCGCCTGAGCCGCCAGATGCCCGGCTGGCGCGACCGCAGCCCGGCCGATCTGACTACCACGCTGGCCGAGCTGATCGCCTATGTGGGCGACCTGCAGCACTACCAGCTCGACGCGATCGCCACCGAAGCCTACCTGCACACCGCACGTCGGCGCAGCAGCCTGCGCCGTCACGCGCTGCTGGTCGATTACGCCATGAACGAAGGCTGCAACGCACGCGCCTGGCTGCATCTGCAGGTCAGCGGCGCGGCCTTCCCGTTACCGCCGGGGCTGCGCTTCCTCACCCGGGTGCCAGGCGTATCGCCACGCGTGACACCCGACTCACCCGAAGAGCGCGATGCCATGCAGGCGGAGCCGCTGATCTTCGAACCCATGCACGAGGCGACGCTGCGCATCGAGCACAACGATTTCGACTTCTACACCTGGGGGGATGCGCGCTGCTGCCTGCCGGTCGGCGCCCGCGCGGCGACCCTGCTCGGTCACTGGCCCGATCTGGCGGTCGGCGACGTGCTGATCTTGCGCGAGATGATGGGCCCGCTGAGCGGTGAGCCCGAGGATGCCGATCCGGCCCATCGCCACGCCGTGCGCCTCACCGAGGTGCGTGCCTTCGACGGGGTCGCGCCGCTGACCGATCCGCTCGACGACACCGAGATCACCGAGATCCACTGGCATGCCGACGACGCGCTGCCCTTCCCGCTGTGCCTGTCGAGCGAGACCGACGAGGCCCATGGCAGCACCCTGATCAACAATGTGAGCATCGCGCTGGGCAACAACATCCTGGTCGATCACGGCCGCAGCATTGCGGACGAGGCCCTTGGCAGCGTGCCGGAAGCGCGCCTGCACTTCGCGAGCGCCGGCGGCGATCCCTGCCAGCGTGCGGCGCCCGAGCCCCTGTCCCCGCGCTTCCGTCCGCTGTTGGCCGAGGGCCCGGTGACCCGGCAAGGCACGGTGCTCAAGACCCTCATCGAACACGGCCTGCGTCGCAGCGAGCGGCTGCGCTTCGACCCCGAGGCCGCGGCGCGCGCCGCACTCCAATGGCGCACCGCTGACGCCGTTCCCGCGATCACGCTGGAGAGCACCCTGGGCTCCAGCATCGAACCCTGGACGGCGCGCCGCGACCTGTTGTTCAGCCGCGCCACCGACACCCACCTCGTGATCGACACCGAGGACGACGGCAGCGCCCGGCTGCGCTTCGGCGACGACACCCATGGCCGCCGCCCTGACACCGGCACCGCCTTCGCCGCCACCTACCGCATCGGCAACGGCCCGCAGGGCAACGTCGGCGCCGAAACCATCACCCACGTCGTCACCACCGAAGGGCGAATCGAGACGGTTACCAATCCGATGCCAGCCACCGGTGGCGTGAGCCCGGAGACCACCGCCGAAGTGCGCCGCCATGCGCCGCATGCGTTCCACACTCAGGAGCGCGCGGTCACCCCGGCCGACTATGCGGAAGTCACCGAACGGCTCGCCGGGGTACAGCGTGCGGCGGCCAGCCTGCGCTGGACCGGCAGCTGGCACACGGTGTTCGTCACCGTCGACCGGGAGGGCGGCGAACCGGTGGACGCGGTCTTCGCCACCACCGCAATCGAGCATCTGGACCGCTACCGCATGGCCGGCCACGACCTGCGCATCAACGATCCGATCCATGTCTCGCTCGAGATCGACCTGCTGGTGTGTGTCGACGCCGGCTACTTCCGCTCCGATGTGCGTCACGGCCTGCTCGAGGTGCTCGGCGCGCGCACGCGCGCCGACGGTACCCGCGGCCTGTTCCATGCGGACAACTTCAGCTTCGGCCAGACCGTCTTCCTCAGCCCGTTGTACGCCGCCGCGCGTACCGTGCCCGGCGTCGCCTCGGTGCAGGTCACCCGCTTCCACCGCCAGGGCCACGAAGACCCGAAGCCGCTGGCCGACGGTTTCATGACCCTGGGTCGGCTGGAGATCGCGCGGCTGGACAACGACCCAAGTTTCCCCGAGCACGGCGTGCTGCGCCTTGAACTGCACGGAGGCAAATGATGAGCGCCCAGCGTACTTCAACGGATACCGGCTGCGATTGCTGCGCCGGCATCGAGGCCGATACGCCGCGGCGGATCGACAACCCGCCGAGCCTGCCCGCCATCGCCTACCGCATCGGTCGCCACGGTGATTTCGTAGACTCGATGCGCGCCCGCCTGTCCGGCGCCGACACCCCCGCGCTGGCCGCGCTGAGCACTCGCGAAGCGAGCGACTTCAGCCTCGCGATCACCGACGCGCTGGCCACCTCGCTCGATGTGCTCAGCTTCTACACCGAGCGCTTTGCCCAGGAACACTACCTGCGCACCGCCACCGAACGCCTGTCGGTGCGCGAGATGGCGCGCCTGATCGGCTACCAGCTCGCACCCGGTGTCGCCGCCGGCACCCACCTCGCCTTCACCCTGCAGACCACCCCGGCCGCGCCGGCCGAACCCATCGTGATCCCGGTCGGCACCCGCGTGCAGAGCGTGCCGGGCCAGGACGAACAGGCGCAGAGTTTCGAGACCGTCGCCCCGACCCCGGCGCGTGCCGAATGGAACGCAATTGCGGTGCAGCAGGGCAAAGCGCGCATCCCCGCGTTCGGCGACACCGCCTTGTGGCTCGACGGTCTCGACTTCAATCTTGCGACGGGTGATCTGCTGCTCATCGTCGGTGCCGAGCATGAAAGCGATCCGCAGAACGAACGCTGGGATGTGCGCGTGATCTCCAGCGTCCACCTCGACACCGAACGAAGCCTCACCCGCGTGCGCTGGAAAATCGGCCTCGGCCACAGCAAGCCTTTCGTGCTGCCGGCAAGCGAGGGCGTTCGCATTTTCACCTTCCGCAAACGCACTGCCGCCTTCGGCAGCAACGCACCCGACTGGCGTGCGCTGTCGGACGACATGAAGGCCACCTACATCGGCCTGCTCGGCGCGGACAACCTGCAGCGCCCGGGCGACACGGAAGAATGGCCCGACTTCACCGTGCTCGCGACGGTGTATCCGGAGCGGCGTGAGGGCAGCACCGCGTTCGACGAGATCCACATCGAGGCCACGATCGCCGAAGTCGCCGCCGCTGCCACGGCCGCCGCGCAAGGATCCGCCGCCCTCGCCATGCACCAGGCCGCCCAAGCCGGTGCGGGCGTCGTCGCTGCAGGCGGTCAGCTTGCGCAGAATGCGCTCGGTTTTGCACGGCAGAGTGCCGAGGGGATGGCGGACTTGGTCGGACTCGCGATCGACGATGTCGCACAGCAGGCACGCACCCTCATTCACACCCAGGGTCAGGCAGTACAGGCGCTACAGATGTCGGTGGAGTCGCTGGTAGGAAATATCGCCTTCGATTATGCGCGTCAGATCATAGGCGACCGCATCGCCGGCCTGCCGCAGCGCATTCAGGAATATGCCGCAAACGGTCTGAGCGATCCGGTGGAGGTCGCCAAGGCGGTGCTGGACGAGCTAAGCACGGCGCTGGCCGATTCGGTGCCTGCCACTGTGCTGCCCGATCTCCAGCCGGTGTGGGATGAGGTGATGGCGGCGGTCAATGGCGTACAGCAGCAGCTGGAACCGAATGCCGATGGCGCGCTGCAGCTGCCCAACTGGCTGACCGCGGTCGGCGAAGCGTTCGACAGTGCCGGAGCCGCACTGGACGAGGTGACCGTCGCGCTGAACGCCACGCAGTCCGAGTCGAGCAACGACGGACAAAGCGCTGCAACCATCGTGCGCGACGTGGTCGACAAGCTCAGGGACGCGATCGGCGATCAGCTCAGCCCCGAGCATTTCACCGAACTGCTGGACCTGAGCGGTGCAGTGGACAGTGTGCAGGACTGGACCGCGTCGTTGTTTGACGCCGGCGGTGCGGTGGGCCAATCGCTGCTGGCCTTGCAAAAAACCATCATCGAGGCGGCTGGAGCCGAGTTTGCCAAACTCGGCATGGACGTTGCGCGCATGGCGCAGCAGGCGAAACTAGGCATCGGCCATACTGCTGGACTGCTCAACCCGGCTCAGGCGCTGGCCGCGCTGCAAGAAGCCGGCAACGGCGTCGCCACCCATGCGCGCCAGGCCGGGCTCACTGCACTTGGCGCGGCAGCGGCGGCGGACATAGCCGCGCTGGTCACCGCAGCGGTCACCATCGCCCGTGCCCTGCCGCCTCAGCTTGCCCCCGATAACCCGGAAAAAATCGCGGATGTCGCCCGCCACTTCGCCGCCTACGGCGTCGCACGCGCGGGCGGCAGTCCGGTGAGCGAACCTGCCGCCGGCAGCCTGCTTGCACAAGTGGCGGCGCTCATGCCACCAAACCTGCTCGGACCGATGCAGGCCGCGGAACAGTTGCTGCCGCTGATCGGCGAGGCCGAAGGCTGGATGGATGCGCCGCGCAACGGCGCGCAGGCGGCCTATCAGCAGATCATTGCCAGCGTCGATCATGCACTCGCCGGTCAATACATCGTCGTCGCCTCGGGCCGCCGGAAGCCATTGCTCCGAGAGCCCGATGCGATTGACATCAGCCCGGTCAACGCTGCGGTGGTGGCCGATGGCTGGGCACTGTTGTCGGTACCCAATTCAATCGAGCTCTATCGCATCACCTCGGCCACCACCGCCAGCCGTGCCGAATACCTGTTGTCGGGGCAGACCACCCGACTCCACCTGAAGGGCGAGCTGCCTGGCGGTCGCCTGCCCGCGGAGTTCGAACACGCCGTGCGCAGCCTGAGCGTGCATGTCGAAAGCGAAGAACTCCCGCTCGCGCAGATCCCGCTCGAAATGCCGGTTTATGGCGAACAGGTTGCACTCGATGAACAGGTGGAAGCGCTGCTGCCGGGCCAGGCACTCGCCCTGAGCGGCAAACGCCAACGCATCGTGCTGGCGCGGGGGGCGAAGGATCTGCCATGGATCAGCGATGGCGGCACCACCCGCTTGCTGGCCGAAGGCGACAGCCTGAGGCTGATCGACGCCCCGGTGCGCATGATCGGTGCCACCCCGCACTACCTCGATCCGCAAGCCTTCGGGGCGGCCATCGGAAAGTTCGCCATGCGCCTGCGCTTGAGGCTGCAGGATCGCGACGGCCAGATCGGCGTCGTGAACCTGCGTGGCTCGGAAATCCGCCTCGAAGTGCCGCACGAGGACGACTTGGTGGTCGCCGAGATCATCTTCCTGTCCAATGCCGACAACGCAATTACCCGCGACCGCGATCGCACCCGGCTCAAGCTCGCCGCCGCCACCCGCCATTGCTACGATCGCCGCTCGGCCCGCCTCAACGCCAACGTCGCCCCCGCCACTCACGGCGAAACCGTCGAAGCGATCCTCGGCAGCGGTGACGGCAGCGTACCCAACCAGCGCTTTGCACTGGGCCAGAGCCCGCTCACCTTCGTCAGCGCACACACCCCGAGCGGGCGCGCATCCACGCTCGAACTGCGGGTCAATGACGTGTTGTGGAGCGAAGTCCCAACCCTACACGCCGCCCTGCCCGATACCCGCGTCTACGCCACCACGCAGAACGACGACGCGGTCACCACCGTGCATTTCGGCGATGGTCTGGAGGGCGCGCGCCTGCCCGGCGGCGAGAGCAACCTGCGGGTGCGCTACCGCAAGGGGATCGGCGTCGACGGCAATCTGGCGGCGGGCAAGCTGACCACCCTGCTCAGCCGTCCCCTGGGCGTCACCGCGGCGCTTAACCCCGAGCCGGCGACCGGCGGCGAAGATGCCGAGACCCTGGCGCGGGCGCGCGACAACGCACCGCTCACCGTACTGACCCTGGAGCGCGCGGTGTCGATCGACGACTACGCCAACTTCGCCCGCGCCTTCGCCGGCATCGACAAGGCCCATGCCCTATGGATTCCGGCGGGGCCGGCGCGCGGCGTTTTTCTGACCATCGCCGGGGTCGATGGCGCCGAGGTACCGGAGAGCAGCGACACCTACCAGAATTTGCGCGACGCGCTCACCACCTATGGCGATCCGCTGGTGCCGCTGCGCATGCTCAATTACACCGACGCCCGTTTCCGCTGTCGGCTGTCGATCAAGGTGTTGAGCGAGTTCGAGACCGATCCCGTGCTGGAGGCAATCGAGGCCACCTTGCGCGAGCACTTCGGCTTCGCCCGCCGTGCCTTCGGCCAGACCGTGTCGGTCGACGAAGTGGCCGCCGTGGCCCAGGGGGTACGCGGGATCGAGGCGGTGCACGTGACCCGGCTGTATCGGCTCGGGAGCCCGCCCGCACTGGTGCCGCGCTTGTTCGCCAGCGTGCCTGTGGCCTCGCTCACGGCCCTGCCGCAGCCCGCTGAACTGCTGACCCTGGCCACGGATCCGATCGAACTGGAGGTGCTGCCGTGAACTTCGACGCTCAAGCCCTGTTCGAGCTGTTGCCCGCCGTCCACCGCATCCGCGATGCCGAACTGGCGCGCGCCGGGGGCTTGCAACGCGGCCCGCTGGAAGAGCTGATCTCCGTGCTGGCCGAGCAGATCGGCGTCGCCGAGGAGAGTCTGGAACAGCTCGACGACGACTTGTTCATCGAAACCTGCGCCGACTGGGTGGTGCCCTACATCGGCGACCTGATCGGCTATCGCAGCCTGCATCAGGTGGCGCCGAGCGCGTCCAGCGCGCGCGCCGAAGTCGCCCACACCATTGCCTTGCGCCGGCGCAAGGGCACCGCGCTGGTGCTTGAACAGCTGGCACGCGATGTCACCGGTTGGGACGCGCGCGCGGTGGAGTACTTCCAGCGCCTGTGCACCACCCAGACCATGAACCACACCCGACCCCACAACCTCCAGTCGCCCGACCTGCGCGCCGGCGAGGCGCTCGAGTGGATAGGCACCGCCTTCGAAACCGCAAACCGCAGCGTGGGCGTGCGCCGCATCGAGTCCGGACGCGGCCGCCACAACATTCCCAACGTAGGCCTGCACCTTTGGCGCATCCAGGCCTGGCCGCACCGCGAATCGCCGGCGGCGCGCGAGGGCCTGAGGCGCTACCGGGCCAGCCCGCTCGGCCACGACCTGCCGCTCTACAACCGCCCGCGGACCGAAGACGACATCACCCACCTGGCCGAACCGGACAATGTGCCGTGGCCGCTGTCGCGCCGTCGTCTGGGCACCCATCTGGCCCGCCACTACGGCGAGCGCGCGAGCGCCGGCGACCCGCTGGACAATCCCGAGCCGGCGCTGATTCTGACGGTCGACGGCACCGTGATCGAACGCGACCGGATCCACATCTGCAACCTGGCCGACGATGCCGGCAGCTGGGCGCACAGCCCACCGCCCGACGGTTTTTACGCCATCGATCCGGTGCTCGGTCGAGTTTCCCTACCGCTGGATGCACCCGACCCGGCCGATGTCCGCCTGACCTGGCACGAGGGCTTTTCCGCCGCCATCGGCGGCGGCGAGTACGAGCGCGGCCACAGCCTGCCACTGCCTCCAGACACCACCGCGGTAGTCCGGGTGCCGGACGAGCATCCCACACTCGTCGCTGCACTGACCGCGATTGCCGGCAATGGCGTGATCGAGATCACCGACAGCAGCCGCTACGAGGAAACGCTCGCCATCGACATCGTTGCCAATGGCAGCGTGGAGATCCGTGCCGTGAATGGCCGCCGACCGCTGCTGGTGCTGGGAGGACTGAGCATCAGCGGCGCCGCAAACAGCGCGTGCACCCTGAACGGCTTGCTGGTATCCGGCGCCGCGCTGGTCGTACCCGATGCCGCAGGCAATGTGCTGGGACGGCTCAATCTGCTCCACTGCACGCTGGTACCGGGGATCACACTCAATCCGGACGGCAGCGCAGAGCAGCCCGTCACACCGAGCCTGCAGCTGGCCATCACCGGGCTCGAAACCGAAATCGAGCGCTGCATTATCGGTGCCATCCGCAGCCACGAACGCAGCACCGTTCGCGCCACCGACAGTATCATCGACGCCACCGCGCGCGACGGCGTGGCCTTTGCCGCGGCGGACGACGCAGCCCCCGGCGCGGCACTGTCGCTGATCGCCTGCACGGTGATCGGCAAACTGCACACCGCCGAGGTCGGGCTGATCTCCAACTGCATCCTGCTTGCCGCGCTGGCCGCCGCCGACACCTGGGCCGCCCCGGTGCGCGCGGCCCGCAAGCAGACCGGCTGCGTGCGCTTCTCGTGGCTGCCGTTGGAATCCATCGTCCCGGCCCGCCACCGCTGCCAACCCGACTCCGCCGCGGCCGCACAGCAAATCGCGCCGCGCTTCAGCTCGCTGCACTACGGCTCCCCACCCTACGGCCAGCTATCCACCGCCACGCCGGCGCAGATCCTGCGCGGCGCCGACGACGAGAGCGAGATGGGCGTGTTCCATCACCTCTACGGCGCCCAGCGCGTGACCAATCTGCGCATCCGCCTCGCGGAATACCTGCGGGTCGGTCTGCGTGCCGGCGTTTTCCACGAATCCTGAGGGAGTCCACATCATGAGTTTCGATCTGAGCCGCATCCGCTTCGACGCCCGGGAAGATTTTCTCGGCGTCGTCATGCAGCAGGGCCGGGTCCAGCTGGACGCCGACTGGAACGAATGGGTCGCCCAACTGGCGCGTCGCCTTCAGGCCGGCACGCTGGACACCTTCGGCGGCAACGTGGTGCCCCGCATCACGCCGGACGGCTTTCGCATCGAGGCTGCCGGCGGTGAGCTGAGCATCGGCGTGGGGCGCATCTATGTGGACGGCCTGCTGGCCGAGAACCACGGCGCCACCCCCGAGGTGTGGGAGCCCCGCCTGGCCGAACTGACCGGTACCACGGCGCTGAACTACAGCGCGCAGCCCTACTATCCCGACGCGCCCGCCCTGCCCGACGGCGGACCTCACCTGGTGTATGTGGACGTGTGGCAGCGCGATGTCACCGCGCTGCAGGTACCGGATCTGGTCGAAAAGGCGGTGGGCGTCGACACCACCGGGCGGCGCCAGACGGTATGGCAGGTGAAGCTGCTGGAGAATGTGGGCAACGTCAGCTGCGCCACACCGGACGAGGACATCCCCGGCTGGCCTGCGATCATCGCTCCGTCCGCGGCGCGCCTGAGCACGGCCACCGGCACCCCGGGCTTCGAGCCCAACCCGTGCCAGGTGCCGCCCGCGGCCGGCTATCTCGGTCTGGAGAATCAACTCTACCGGGTCGAGGTGCACACCGGCGGCGTGCTTGGCACGGCGACCTTCAAGTGGTCGCGCGACAACGCCACGGTGGCTTCGCGGCTGACCCACATCAACCCGGCGCGCGACCGGATCACGGTCGAGAGCATCGGCCGCGACGATGTGCTGCGCTTTCACGACGGCGACTGGGTCGAAGTGACCGACGATTGGCGCGAACTGAACAATCTGCCCGGCGAGTTGCGCCGCATTCGCGTGGCCGGTGGGGTGGACGAAACCGCCCGCACACTGGAGTTCGACACGGCACTGCCGGCCGGGCGGTTCCCCACTAACGCCCAGCAGGCCACCGACCCGGGGCGCAACACCCGCGTGCGACGCTGGGACCAGTCCGGCCAGGTGCGGCGCGAGGACGGCACCGCGGTGCAGGACCTGAACGACCCGCTGGCGAGCGGTGAGATCACCATCCCGGCGGCGGGTACGCGGCTGTTTCTCGAATATGGCATCCTGGTGGAGTTCGACCTTGACCCGGCCGGTGGCGAATTCAGAAGCGGCGACTGGTGGGTGTGCGCCGCGCGCAGCGTGGATGCGAGCATCGAGATCCTCGATCACGCGCCCCCGCTGGGCATCCACCATCATTACGCGCGCCTGGCGATCGTCACCTTTCCCGACGCGGAAACCGACTGCCGAACCCTGTGGCCGCCGATGGCCGAAGGCGAAGGCTGCGACTGCACGATCTGCGTCAGCGCGGAAGGCCACAACAGCGGCGCCGCCACCCTGCAACAGGCGATCGACAGCATCAAGGACAGCGGCGGTACGATCTGCCTGGGCATCGGCAACTATGACATCGGCACCACACTGAACCTTGACGGGGCACGTTCGCTACGCATGCGCGGACAGGGCTGGGCCACGTTGCTGGTCGGCAGCCAGCCCGGCGGCATCATCGAGATCACCGGCAGCACCGGGGTGGCGCTGGAGAATCTCACCCTGATCGGTTCGGCGGCAAGCAGCGGCACCACCAGCGTGATCGCCGCGCACAACGTGATCGACCTGCGCGCCGAACACATCAACGTGCTCGGCCTGGCGGTGGGTGACGCCACCAGTGCGGGTATCGGCCTGTCCGGCAATGTGCTCGGCGCCAGCGTCACCGATTGCGCCATCGTTGCCGAGCGCGGAATCGCCACCGTGGCCGGCCGCGATCGCAATTACGTGCTCACCGGCGAGTTGCGCATTGCGCGCAACCTGTTCTTCTGCAGCCAGCGCGCGGTCAGCTTCGATGGTACCAGCCTGCATTTCGGCACCACCCGCATCGAGGGCAGTCTGATGCTGGTCGGCACCCAGGCCGCCATTATGGCCACCGGCGCCGTGGTGCCCGGCTCCACTTTCACCATTGCCGACAACGTGATCTACACCTCGGGCGACGGCATTCGTGCCGGGGTGGACGGGCTAACCGTCGAGCGCAATGAAATCAGCGGCGCGGGCGAGCGCAGCGGCAACGGTATCGTGCTAGAGGAAGGCCTCGACCCGGTCGCACTCGACCGGGTGCGGATCAGCGCCAATCGCCTGCGCAACCTGCAAGGCGACGCGATCGCCATCCTCCAGCGCATCGAGAACGCAATCATCGCGGACAACATGGTCGACGGCATGGGGCGCGGTGCGCTGGTGATGTCGGAACGCGGCGCCGCCGGGTATCTGGCCGTCACTGGTAACCAGTTCGTGAACCTGGGCCGGGCCCTGGCAAGCGTCTCGACCGCCTTCGCCGGGGTACAACTGATCTGGGTGGAACGGGGCGATGTGCGCGACAACCTGATCGCCAATGTTGCGCGCGACGCTGTCAGCAGCCCCGGCATCGACGGCCTGCGCACCGCCGCCGTGGGCCAGTTGCGGATCGCCGGCAATCGGCTTCATGGCATTGGTCCCGACCGCATCAGCGGCCCGGTGGCCGCGGTGCACCTGCTGCCGCCGTTCGACCGCGTGGCGGTAGACGACAACACCATCGAGCGCATTTCCGACGACAACCCGAATCTCGCCCCCGTCGAGTGGCGGGCGATCAACATTGCACCGGTGCCGGCTGGCGTCGTCACCCATGTCGCCGCAGCAAGCTATTTTACCGGCGCCGACACGGCGTATCTGATGACCACCAGCCGCATCCTGGCGCTGCCACTGCGCCCATCGGCGGTGTCTATCCGCGGTAACCAGTTGCGCGGTCACCTCACCCGGGTGCCACTCAACCAGGTCGCCGCCGTCGATAGCTGCCTGTTCGCCGACAACCACTGCGAAACGGTCGGCGAAGGCGGCCGGGAACCGCTGCTCGGCCAACTCGGCGCGCGCACCCTCAATGCCAGCAACAACCGCCTCATCGCCCTGGGCGACATCGACACCCTGTACCTGCATCCGCAGCAAAGATTCGCCATCGTCATCGGCAACACCAGCACCGGCAACATCCGCGTGCAAGGGGGTGCGCCCGTACCAAACGACATGAGCCTGACCAACATCATCGGTGTCTGAAGGAGAACTTGTATGGCCATCGCAACCTTCCGTGGCGAGAAAAGCGTCGCCGAAATTGCCGACAAACTTTACGCTCGGCTCACGCCCAAACAACGCGAAAAAGCCGAAGCAGCGCTCCTCAAGGCCAACCCGCAGCTCAAGGACATCGGCAAGCTGAAACCGGGCACCATCCTGCGCCTGCCCGAGTTGCGTGCCAAGGCCCGGACCAACCGCACGCTGGAAAATCCCGTCACCCAGATCGCCGCGACCCTCGCTGGTGAGCTCGGTGCCTACGGCAACCGTCTCGCCGAGCACGTCGACGTCGCTCAGCGGGCCACCAATACCGAGCAGACCCTGCTCAAGAGCGCCAGATTCAAGGCAGTGCTGGCCAATGCCCCCCATCTCCAAGAACTGGCGGACCAGGCCACTCGGTCCCTCGAAGGACGAAGCAAGGCGATCAAGCAGCGGCAAGGGGCACTCGAGACGGCCCTCAAGCGAGCCCTGGCCGACCTCGAGGAGATGAAGAGGTGATTTTCCCGTCACGCAGACTCATCTAGTAATACAGCCGTAGCTATTGTAGTGATCGTTCATGCACTGCCATCCGGGCTTGCTGCTGCCGACAGTGGCACGCCAAGCCCGGTACTGATGTTTTCGTCACCAATCCGACCAATGAAGCGCATGGGACAAGGCCTGCTGTTCTTGTCATAGCCATCCCCCGATCAGCCGCCTAAGCTCAGGGAGTGCCCACGGGATCCTGTCAGACACGGTTTTTTTGCTGCTGGCCCGCCTGGTGAATTGACCAGAACACGACGGCGTGGTCGGCGGCGAGACCCGCCACGTACCCTCCGGCGAACAGATGGCGATCTATGATGCCGCCATGCGGTATCAGGAAGAGGGCACGCCGCTGGTGGTGATCGCCGGCAAGGAGTACGGCACCGGCTCCAGCCGCGACTGGGCCGCCAAGGGCACCCGCCTGCTCGGCGTGCGCGCGGTGCTCGCCGAGTCCTACGAGCGCATCCACCGTTCCAACCTGATCGGCATGGGCGTGGTGCCGCTGCAGTTCCCCGAGGGCGAGAGCCGCCATACCCTGGGCCTGACCGGAGACGAGCAGGTCTCCATCGAGGGGCTTGCCGACCTCACCCCGGGCGGCAGCGTCAAGGTGACCGTGAAATCCGACAGGGGTGAGAAGAAGATCGAGGCGCTCTGCCGCATCGATACCGCCAACGAACTGGAGTACTACCGCCACGGCGGCATTCTCCACTATGTGCTGCGCAAGATGATTGGGGCCGCCTGAGAAGAAGGCCGAAGGGTACTGATGCTTTGCAATCTCTTGTAAAATCAAGGCAACGCTGAAGGCTTACTGTGGGAGCTGGGCTTTGCCCGCGGTTCGACGCTTCGACGAATGGAGACCGAAGGGCTCCTAGGCGGCATGAAGCAACGCCAGCGACTTTACCTGGGCGCCTACGGCGCCATTCGCTCGGGGAACCCGAGCTCCCACAGGGTAATTTCACTTGAGCTTACGAAGAGTTAAGAGAAAGGCCCCGCCGGGTTACCTGGCGGGGCCTTTATCGTTGGATGAACCAATCAGTACGAGCGGCGGCGATACTGCCGATACTCCGGCGTCCAACAGCTGCGCTCGATGGCCGCGCGCAGCTTGATGCCGTTGGTCTTCAGCGCCATGCCCTCGCCCTGGGCCTGGGCGGCCACGTCGAAGGCGATGGCCTTGGAGAGCTCACGGATCTTGCCGAGCGGCGGCAGCAGCGCCCCTTCACCCTCCTTGACGATGGGCGCCTCCCGAGCCAGCGCCCGGGAGGCCGCCATCAACATGTCGTCGGTGACACGCCGCGCCCCGGCCGCCACCACGCCCAGCCCGATGCCCGGAAAGATATAGGCGTTGTTGCACTGGGCGATGGGGTAGTTACGCCCACCGTACGCCACCGGTGGGAAGGGGCTGCCGGTGGCGACCAGGGCCGCCCCCTCGGTCCAGCGGATCACATCCTCGGGAAGCGCCTCGGCCTGGGAGGTAGGGTTGGAGAGCGGCATGATCACCGGTGTCTCGCAGCCGGCGTGCATGGTACGCACCACCTCCTCGGTGAAGATGCCGGGCCGCCCGCAGACGCCGATCAGCACCGTGGGGGTGATCCGGCGGATGGTCTCCACCAGTTCCTGTCCCTGCCAGCCCTGGGTGAGCCTCGGGTCGTGGGCCAGACGGGACTGGAAGTCGCGCAGCCAGGTCTGGTCCGAGGTGACCAGTCCCTCGCGGTCCACCATGAACACCCTCGCCCGGGCGTCCTTCTCGGAGAGTCCCTCGGCCTGCATGGACACCACCACCTGCTCGGCGATGCCACAGCCGGCAGAGCCGGCACCCACGAACACCACCCGCTGCTGGCCGATCCCCTCGTCGCGGGCCTGGCAGGCCGCCATCAGGGTGCCCACCACCACCGAAGCGGTGCCCTGGACGTCGTCGTTGAAGCAGCAAAGCTCATCGCGGTAGCGGTCGAGCAGCGGCACGGCGTTGGCCTGGGCGAAATCCTCGAACTGCAGCAGCACGCTGGGCCAGCGACGCTTGACGGCGTCGATGAACTGCTCGAGGAAGGCGTCATACTCCTCCTGAGCGATACGCGGGTGGCGCCAGCCCATGTACATGGGGTCGTCGAGCAGCGCCGGGTTGTTGGTGCCCACGTCGAGCATGATCGGCTGGGTGTAGGCAGGGCTGATGCCGCCACAGGCGGTGTATAGCGCCAGCTTGCCGATGGGAATGCCCATGCCGCCGATGCCCTGATCGCCCAGACCGAGGATGCGCTCGCCGTCGGTGACCACGATCACCTTGACGCGATCCTTGGTGGAGCTGTGCAGGATGTCATCCATGCGATCGCGGTCGGGGTAGGCGATGAAGAGCCCGCGGTGATTGCGATAGATATTGGAGAACTCCTGGCACGCCTTGCCCACCGTGGGCGTATAGATGATCGGCAGCATCTCCGCGAGGTGCTCGGAGACCAGGCGGTAGTAGAGGGTCTCGTTGTCGTCCTGGATGGCGCGCAGGTAGACATGCTTGTCCAGGTCGTTCTGGCACTGGCGATACTGTTGGTAGGCCCGTTCCACCTGCTCCTCGATGGACTCCACGCACTGCGGCAGCAAGCCGATCAGGTTGAATTCGATGCGCTCGTCCTGGCTGAAGGCGCTGCCCTTGTTGAGCAGCGGCATCTCCAGCAACGGTGGACCGGCATAGGGGATATAGAGGGGGCGCTTGGTTTCGGTGGTCATCTCTACTCTCGACGCGGTGACTGGAACGGGCCGTTGGCGCTCTGGCGGCGCCTTTCGTCACACTCTACCACGCCCCCAACGACCGCGCCCCGGCCGAGGCCGGGGCGCAATATCACGCGAAATCCACCCTTCGATGACGCGGCTCAGCAGCCCTTGGCCGCCGGCACACGGGCCGCCTCGCCCTCGAAGAAGAGGGGCCGCAGCCTGACGCCGAGCATGTTGCCGGCGAAGGCCGCCACCAGCCACACCCAGCCGTGCAGGCTGCCGGAGGCGATGCCGCCGAAATAGGCGCCGATGTTGCAGCCGAAGGCCAGACGCGCGCCGTAGCCGAGCATGAGGCCGCCGATCACCGCCGCCAGTACCGACCTGGCCGGAATGCGGAAGTTGGGGGCGAAGCGCCCGGCCAGGGAGGCCGCCACCAGGGCCCCCACCATGATGCCGACATTCATCACCGTGGTGATGTCGCTCCACACGCTGGCCTGCAGGGCCGCGGCGTTGCCCGGCGCCTGCCAGTAGCCCCAGACGGAGACATCGCCGCCGAGGACCTCGAAGCCCTTGGCGCCCCACAGGGCGAAGGCCGAGGTGATGCCCCAGGGGCGACCGGCCAGGGCCAGGGTGGCGAAGTTCAGCAGCGCCAGGGCCACGGCACCGAACAGCAGCGGCCAGGGGCCGGTGAGCCAGCGACGGTTGCCGGTGTCGATGCGCGGCGCCTGCTCCAGCTGGCCGTGGCGGCGCTTCTCCATCACCACGGTGAAGGCGGCGATGGCAGCGAACAGCAGGAAGCTGACGACGATGCCGCCGCCGGCGCCGAATTCATTGACCAGCGACACCGGCTGGAAGGCGGGCAGGCTCTGCCACCAGGCGAAGTGGGCGGTGCCGATCAGCGAGCCGACGATGAAGAACAGCAGCGTGATCAGCATCCGCGCATTGCCACCGCCGGCGGTGAACAGGGTGCCGGAGGCGCAGCCGCCGCCGAGTTGCATGCCGATACCGAACAGGAAGGCGCCGAACACCACCGAGACGCCGATGGGCGAGACGAAACCGTACACCGACTGGCCAAAGAGGCTGCCCGCGCCCAGCGCCGGGAAGAACAGCAGTACCGCGATGGCCAGCATCACCATCTGGGCGCGCAGGCCGCGGCCGCGGCGCTCGGTGATAAAGACCCGCCAGGCGGCGGTGAAACCGAAGGCAGCGTGGTAGAGCACCACGCCCAGCAGGCCGCCGACCACCATCAACGCGCCGATGCGCACACCGAAGGCGGCCCCCACGGCCAGGGCACCCAGCAGCAGGGCGCCTGCCGCCACCGCGGGCACGGAAAGTCGGGAGCGTCGGGAAAGGGCGAGTTCACTCATGGCGTGCTCTCTCGAAGTCGCAGGGGCGGGAGCCCCGGTAAACCAAGCATCCTAACGATTTCGGGCCGTCACGTAAAAGCATTTAAACGAAACAATCCATTCCATCAGGGAATAAGAAAGCCGCCCACCCACCAACCAACGCACGCGGACGCCCGAAGGCGCCCGCGGCAGCTGCCATGCTGACCATGCCTCAGACGAAGCGGCCCAGGCCCGCCGCCTGGCGCAGGCGGTCCATGAAGGGCGCCGCCTCGGCCCGGGCGCGCTCGGCGCCCTTCTGCAGCACCGCTTCGATATGGCCCGGATCGTCCAGCAGCGCCAGGTAGCGCTCGCGGGGTTCGCGCAGCTGCGTATTGAGGGTCTCGAACACCCGGTTCTTGACCTCCCCCCAGCCGATGCCGTTCTCGTACTCGGCACGCATGGCGGCGGCCTCTTCGACGGTGGCGAAGGCGGAATAGATCTGAAACAGCGTGCAGCTGGCCGGGTCCTTGGGCTCGCCCGGCTCCAGCGAGTTGGTCTTGATCTTGCGCACCAGCTTCAGCAGCTTCTTCTCGGCGACGAACAGCGGGATGGTGTTGTTGTAGCTCTTGGACATCTTGCGCCCGTCCAGGCCACCCAGCACCTCCACTCTCTCGTCCACCACCGCCTCGGGCAGGGTGAAGTACTGCCCCTTGTAGAGGTGGTTGAAGCGCCCGGCGATATCGCGAGCCATCTCGATATGCTGGATCTGGTCGCGGCCCACCGGCACCCGGTTGGCGTTGAACATCAGGATGTCGGCGGCCATCAGCACCGGATAGCCGAACAGGCCCATGGTGATGCCCTTGTCCGGATCCTGGTTGTCGGCGGCCTCGTTCTCCGCCACCGCAGCCTTGTAGGCGTGGGCGCGGTTCATCAGCCCCTTGGCGCAGACGCAGGAGAGCATCCAGGTCAGCTCCGGGATCTCGGGAATATCGGACTGCTGATAGAAGATGGCGTTGTCGGTATCCAGCCCCAGCGCCAGCCAGGTGGCGGCGATCTCGAGACGCGACTCCTGCACCCGGCGCGGGTCCTGGCACTTGATCAGCGCATGCAGGTCGGCGAGAAAGTAGTAGGACTGCACGTTCGGATCCTGGCTCGCCTCGATGGCGGGCTTGATGGCCCCGACGTAGTTGCCCAGGTGGGGCGTACCGGTGGTGGTGATGCCGGTGAGAACGCGGGTCTTCTCGGAAGCTGCACTCATGGGGTAGACGGACTCTGCTGTTCGGAAATGCCCGCCATGGTAACGCGCGCCCCCCCACAAGGCGACCGGGCCGCACCTCCTCAAGACACCGGTGAGCGTAGCTGCCGAGTACGGAGCTGATCTGGCGGCGTGCCGGACCATCGAGGAAACGCCTTGTCACGGCCCCAGGCGTCCTCTCAGGGGCGCCCTGTCCCGCAGCGCCAGCAGGCGTCGAACACGCCCTCCTGGGGCTCGCCGCAGCCGGGGCAGTGCCAGGCGGGCGCCTCGCTCTCGCCGGCCAAGGCCTGGCGGATCAGCGTCTCGGCGCGCTCGCGGTTGTGGGGTTTCACCCACACCTCGGGCTCGCACTCCCCCAGCGGCAGCTCGCCGGCGCCGCCACCCAGGGTCATGTTGCGCAGCTGGGCGGGGATGCCCGCCGCCTCCAGCAGGTTGCGCACATGGCTGACCAGCAGCGCATTGGAGTGGGCGAAGACGCGCTCCGAATCGACGCTCATATCAGTCCCGGAAGACGCGTACGCCCAGCGCCTTGAGGTAGCTGGTCTCGGGAATTGCCGGGTGCACCGGGTGGTCCGGCCCCTGGTGGCCCTGGAAGAGGATCTGGCCATGGCGGTCCTGGTGGCGCACCGCCCCGCGCACCACGTCCACCAGCCGCTCCGGTGCCAGGTGCATCGAGCACGACGCCGACAGCAGCAGGCCGTCGCGGCCCAGCAGGCGGATCGCCTCGCGGTTGAGCTTGCCGTAGGCGCGTTCGCCGTTGGGGATGTCCTTGCGCTTCTTGATGAAGGCCGGCGGGTCGAGGATCACCACGTCAAATTCCTCGCCGTCGGCCTTGAGTGCCGCCAGGGCCTCGAAGGCATCGCCCTCGCCCACCGACACCTGCTCGTGCAGCCCGTTGAGGGCGGCGTTCTCGGCGACACGCTCCAGGGCTGCCGCCGAGGAATCCACGCAGAGCACCTCGCTGGCACCACTGGCCGCGGCCTGCACGCCCCAGCCACCCACGTAGCTGAACAGGTCCAGCACCCGCTTGCCGGCCACCAACGGATTGAGCCAGGCGCGGTTGACGCGGTGGTCATAGAACCAGCCGGTCTTCTGGCCGTCGAGCACCGGGGCCGTGAACCGTACGCCGTTCTCCTCCAGCATCACCGGCTCACTCACCTCGCCCTTGACCACTTCCACGCCGAGCTCGAGCCCTTCCTGGCGGCGGCCGCTGGTGTCGTTGCGCAGCACCACCGTGGTCGGCGAGAGCACCTTGTCCAGGGCATCGAGCAGCTCGGGCAGCACCGCCTGCATGCCGGCGGTGTTGAGCTGCACCACCAGGGTGTCGCCGAAGCGGTCGATCACCAGGCCCGGCAGCAGGTCGCCCTCGCCGTGGACCAGGCGATAGTAGGGCGCGGCGAACAGGCGCTGGCGCAGGGCCAGGGCCTGGTTGAGGCGATGCACCAACAGCGAACGATCGAGTCCCTGCGTCGGCTCGCGGGAGACCAGTCGCGCGCAGATCAGCGAGTTCGGGTTGACGTAGGCGACGCCCAGCGCCTTGCCGTTGGCGGCCTCCACCACCACCTGCTGCCCGGGCTCGAGGCCCTTGAGCGGAGTGGCGTCGGTGTCGATCTCGTTGGAATAGAGCCACAGGTGACCGGCCTTGAGGCGGCGGTCGGCGTGCTTCTTCAAGCGCAGGGAGGACAGGGTCATGGAGATCTCTCGAGGAATCAGGTCTGGCAGTGGGGACAGTAGACACTGGCCCGCTGCCCGAGGGTGACGAGGCGCAGCTCGGCGCCGCAGCGCCGACAGGGCTGGCCGTGGCGGCCGTAGACGTTGAGGCGCTGCTTGAAGTAGCCGGGCTCGCCGGTGCCGCCGACGAAGTCGCGCAGGGTGGTGCCGCCCTGGGTGATGGCAGCGGCCAGCACCTCCCTGGCGGCGGCGGCCAGGCGATCATAGCGCTCACGGGAGATGCGCCCAGCGGCGCGGCGCGGATCGATGCCGGCCAGGAACAGCGCCTCGGCAGCATAGATATTGCCCACCCCCACCACCACGGCGTTGTCCATCAGGAAGGGCTTCACCGCCACGCGCCGCCCGCGGGACAGTGCGAACAGCCGCTCACCGTCGAAGGCCTCCGAGAGCGGCTCCGGTCCCAGGCGCGCCAGGCGCGGATCCTGCCCGGGGCCGTCGGCCAGCCAGTCGACGAAGCCGAAGCGACGCGGGTCGTGGTAGCGCAGGATCGCACCGCCCTCGAGCACCAGGTCGAGGTGATCGTGCTTCTTCGGCAGCTCGCCGAGCCGGGCGATGCGCAGACTGCCGGACATGCCAAGGTGCCAGAGCAGGGTGCCGCCGGTCGAATCACCGCCGAAAAGCGGCACCAGCAGATACTTGGCGCGGCGGGAGAGCTCGCCGATGCGCGCGCCCACCAGCCGCTCGCCCAGGTCCGCCGGCACCGGCACCCTCAGGCGCGGCTGGCGCACAATGACCTCGCTGATCTCGCGCCCCTCGACGTGGGGGGCGATACCACGGCGGGTGGTCTCGACTTCGGGCAGTTCGGGCATCGGCGCGCTCGCTCGACTCGCTTCCGGTGGACAGAGCCTACAAACGCCTGAACCCGGCTGAGCGATCAGCCGGGTTCAGGCGGACAGGCTGGAACACCTGCGGAAGAAGACCAAGGCTTACTTGATCTTGGATTCCTTGTACATCACATGCTTGCGGACCACCGGGTCAAACTTCTTGAACTCGAGCTTGTCCGGAGTGTTCCGCTTGTTCTTGTCGGTGGTGTAGAAGTGGCCGGTACCGGCACTGGACACCAGCTTGATCTTGTCGCGCATGACTGCTGCTCCCTGAATGGATATCGCTTAGACGGCGTCGCCGCGCTTGCGGATGTCGCTGAGCACCGCTTCGATGCCCTTCTTGTCGATGACGCGCATGCCCTTGGAAGAGACACGCAGCTTGACAAAGCGATTCTCGGACTCCACCCAGAAGCGGTGGGAGTGCAGGTTCGGCAGGAACCGGCGGCGGGTCTTGCGCTGGGAGTGTGAAACGTTGTTACCAGTCATCGGGCGCTTGCCGGTGACCTGACATACTTTTGACATTGGAGCCTCCAACCGCTGGGCCAGGTGTTCGACGCCTGATGCGCGAACCCTGAGTGTTCAAAACCTGTCGGGCAAACCGGGAGATCCCGTGAAATTTGACCCAAGGGAATTCAAAGGCTGCACTTTATACCAGAGACCGCCACGCCGGGCAAGCACGGAACGGGGATCCAGCAGGGGCATAAGGTGGCGCCGCCACAGGGCATGGCGCATGGGGTGTAGCGCACAGGGCCAACCGATAGCGGAAAGCATGCTTGCGACCCTGAATCCCGGGACGTTAACCCCAGGGAACCGAGCGCAGCCGGGCGCGTATTATAGCGAAGCGGCGGGCACAGTGCTATAGCCACCCTCGCTCGGCGAAAGAGACTACCTCACCGTCCCCCACCACGAAGTGGTCCAGCACCCGGATCTCGAAGAGCCCGAGCGCCTCGCGCAGCCGATCGGTGATGCGCCGGTCGGCATCCGAGGGCTCGGCAATGCCGGAAGGGTGGTTATGGGCGAAGATGATCGCCCCGGCGCCCAGTGCCAGTGCGCGGCGAGCCACCTCCCGGGGGTAAACCGAGGCGCTGTCCAGAGTGCCGCGAAACAGCGACTCGTAGCGGATGACCCGGTGCTGGCTGTCGAGGAAGAGCGCGGCGAACTCCTCATGGCCCAAGTGACGCAGCTGGCTGGAGAGATAGGCGCGCACCAGGGTCGGCGAGGTGAGCGCCTCACCCCGCGCCAGCTGGCTGGCCAGATGGCGCCGCGACAACTCCAGCGTGGCCTGCAGCTGCACATACTTGGCGCTGCCCATGCCCCGGGCGGCGCAGAAGCGCTCGCGGTCCGCCTCCAGCAACTGGCGCAGGCCGCCAAACTCCAGCAGCAGGTCCCGGGCCAGGTCCACGGCCGAGCGCCCCTGCACCCCCACCCGCAGAAAGATCGCCAGCAGCTCGGCGTCCGACAGCGTCTCCGACCCCAGCGCCAGCAGCTTCTCCCGAGGGCGCTCCCCCTCCGGCCAGTCCCTGATCGACATCACCGCCTCCCTGCCCTGCCCGTTTGCTCCTCAGTGTAGCCACTCCCTCGTCTACGCAAGGTTCGGCGCGGGTGGTAAGGTAGATGCCTGAAAACAGCGCCCTGGAACCTGTCCATGTCATCGTCTTCCGGAACCGGAGTCACCGGTCGCCGAGTCCTGCTCGGCATCAGCGCCGGCATCGCCGCCTACAAGAGCGCCGTGCTCGCCCGCCTGCTCAAGCAGGCCGGCTGCGAGGTGCGCGTCGTCATGACCCAAGGCGCCCAGGCCTTCATTACCCCGCTGACCCTGCAGGCGCTGACCGGAGAACCGGTACGCACCTCGCTGCTCGATCCCGAGGCCGAGGCCGGCATGGGGCATATCGAGCTGGCCCGCTGGGCCGACACCATCCTCATCGCCCCGGCCACCGCCGACCTGATGGCGCGCCTGGCCACCGGCATGGCCGACGACCTGCTCACCACCCTGTGCCTGGCCAGCGAGGCCGAGAAGGTGATGGCCCCGGCCATGAACCAGGCCATGTGGTCCCACCCGGCCACCCAGCGTAACGCCATACGGCTGGTGGATGACGGCTGGCGCCTGCTGGGCCCGGACAGCGGCGACCAGGCCTGCGGCGACGTGGGCCCGGGACGCATGCTGGAGCCCGAGGCGATCCTCGCGGCCCTGCTTGCGCCCGAAGCCGCGCCAACAGCGACAGCGCCTGCGCCAAGCGCCTCCCCCGAGGCCGCCGGTCTGACCGTGACCATCACCGCCGGCCCCACCCGCGAGCCGCTGGACCCGGTGCGCTATCTCTCCAACCACAGCTCCGGGAAGATGGGCTACGCCCTGGCCGAGGCCGCCGCGGCACTGGGCGCTCGGGTGCAGCTGATCAGCGGCCCGGTCGCGCTGGCCTGCCCGCCGGGAGTGGAGCGCATCCAGGTCGAGACGGCCCTCGAGATGCACGAGGCCGCGAAGCGACTGGCGCCAGCCAGCGACATCTTCATCGGCTGCGCCGCGGTGGCCGACTACCGCGCCGAGAACGCCGCCGAGCACAAGATCAAGAAGGTGGAGGGCGAGGATGAGCTGGTGCTGCGTCTGGTCAAGAACCCCGACATCATTGCCGCCGTGGCTGCCCTGCCCCAGGCAAGCCGCCCCCTGGTGGTGGGCTTCGCCGCGGAGACCCGCGACGTGGAGACCTATGCCCGCGACAAGCTCGCCCGCAAGGGGCTCGACATGATCGTCGCCAATGATGTCTCGCAGGCGGGGCTCGGCTTCGGCAGCGACGACAACGCCGCCCTGCTGATGTGGCGCGATGCCACTGGCAAGGGGCAAGAGAGCTTGCACCAGGAGGCCCTCGGCCCACAGCCCAAACGCGAGCTGGCCATGGCGGTGGTGCGCCGCGCCCTGGCCTGCCTGGCCGCCTGCCCCTACCGCTGAACGCCGCTGGCGGAACTCTCTCACCCACCCCTCTCACCCACCCCTATCACCCACCCCTATCAGGAACGCCCGATGCCCCACCGTGACGCCAAGCCTCGCCTGGCCGTGAAGCTCCTCGATGAGCGCCTGCGCGACCATTTGCCCCGCTACGCCTCCGGCGGCTCCGCCGGCATGGACCTGCGCGCCCTGCTCGACGCGCCCCTGACGCTGGCCCCCGGTGACTGCAAGCTGGTGCGCACCGGGCTGGCCATCCATATCGCCGACCCGGGGCTGGCCGGCCTGATCCTGCCCCGCTCGGGCCTGGGCCACAAGCACGGCATCGTGCTCGGCAACCTGGTCGGCCTGATCGACTCCGACTACCAGGGCGAGCTGATGATCTCGGTGTGGAACCGCGGTCAGGCCGACTTCACCCTCGAGCCCTTCGAGCGGCTAGCCCAATACGTGCTCGTGCCCGTGGTGCAGGCCGAGCTCGAGGTGGTGGACGACTTCGAGCCAAGCCAGCATGAAACCGGCCAGCGTGGCACCGGCGGCTTCGGCAGCTCCGGCCGCCACTGACGCCCAGCCCGGACGCGACTCACAGGACAAGGACACCCATGACCGCCGAGACAAAGCACGTTCCCGCCTCCATCTTCCGCGCCTACGACATCCGCGGCATCGTCGATGACACCCTCACCGAGTCCACCGTCGAGCGGATCGGCCGCGCCATCGGCAGCGAGGCCGCCGCTCGTGGCGAATCCACCGTGGTGGTGGCCCGCGACGGCCGCCTCTCTGGCCCGCGCCTCAGGGACGCCCTGGTGCGCGGCCTGACCCGGGCCGGCCGCGACGTCATCGACATCGGCATGGTGCCGACCCCGGTGCTCTACTTCGCCACCCATGCGCTGGATGGCACCGCCTCCGGGGTAATGGTCACCGGCAGTCACAACCCGCCGGACTACAACGGCTTCAAGATCGTGCTGGGCGGCGAGACCCTCTCCGGCGAGGCGATCACCGCCCTCTACACCCGCATCGTCGAGAATGCGCTGACCGAGGGCCAGGGCAGCGTGCGTGACGTGGACGTGCGCAGCGCCTACCTGGCGAGAATCCTGTCCGATGTGCGCCTGGCCCGCCCGCTCAAGGCGGTGGTGGACTGCGGTAACGGCGTGGCCGGCGAACTGGGCCCGCAGCTGATCGAGATGCTCGGCGCCGAGACGATTCCGCTGTTCGCCGAGATCGACGGCACCTTCCCCAACCACCACCCGGACCCGGGCAAGCCCGAGAACCTGGGGGACCTGATTCGCACCGTGCAGGAGACCGGCGCCGATATCGGCCTGGCCTTCGACGGCGACGGCGACCGCCTCGGCGTGATCACCCCCTCCGGCCGGCTGATCTACCCGGACCACCTGATGATGGCCTTCGCCGAGGACATGCTCGAGCGCAATCCGGGCGCCAAGGTGATCTTCGACGTCAAGTGCACCGGCAACCTGGCGCGGGTGATCTTTGATGCCGGCGGCGAGCCCGAGATGTGGCGCACCGGCCACTCGCTGATCAAGGCGCGCATGAAGGAGACCGGCGCCCTGCTGGCCGGCGAGATGAGCGGGCACATCTTCTTCAAGGAGCGCTGGTACGGCTTCGATGACGGCCTCTACGGCGCCGCCCGCCTGCTGGAGATCCTCTCCCGGCAGGCGCTGGATGCCGACGCCTTCTTCGACCGCTATCCCCAGGATCTCGGCACCCCGGAGATCAACGTCACCGTCACCGACGAGACCAAGTTCGACCTGGTGGCGCGGCTGGCCCGGGAGGGCGACTTCGGCGACGAGGGCATGAAGACCACCCTGGACGGCATCCGCGTCGACTACCCGGATGGCTGGGGCCTGTGCCGCGCCTCCAACACCACGCCGGTGCTGGTGCTGCGCTTCGAGGGCAAGACCGAGGCGGCACTCGAGCGCATCCGGGCGCAGTTTGCCGCCGCCCTGAGCAAGGTCGCCCCCGAACTGGACGTGGCGCTCTGAGCCCATGGAAGCCCGCCAAGCATGGCCAGGACGCTGTAGGAGCTGGGCTCTGCCCGGCGAAGGGAGACCGAAGGGCTTCTGAGCGGCATTCGGCAACGCAAGCAACGCCGCCGGGACCCCGACGGCCATGAGCATGAAAAGGAAACCCCAAATGACCGAACAGACCCGCGACCCGCGCCTGGTGGTAGAGGTGCTCTCCGAGGCGCTGCCTTATATCCAGCGCTTCACCGGCAAGACCGTGGTGGTGAAGTACGGCGGCAACGCCATGACCGAGGACACCCTGATCGACTCCTTCGCGCGCAACATCGTGCTGATGAAGGAGGTGGGCATCAATCCGGTGGTGGTCCATGGCGGCGGGCCGCAGATCGGCGACCTGCTGAAGAAGCTCAACATCGAGTCGCGCTTCGTCAACGGCATGCGGGTGACCGACGCCGAGACCATGGACGTGGTGGAGATGGTGCTCGGCGGCCTGGTCAACAAGGGGATCGTCAACCTGATCAACCAGTCCGGCGGTAAGGCCATCGGCCTGACCGGCAAGGATGGCAGCCAGATCCGGGCCCGCCAGCTCAAGGTGGAGCACCAGACCCCGGAGATGACCGTCCCCGAGATCATCGATATCGGCCACGTGGGCGAGGTGGAGCATATCTCCACCGACCTGATCGAGATGCTCGCCGAGCGCGACTTCATCCCGGTGATCGCCCCCATCGGTGTCGACGCCGAGGGCCACAGCTACAACATCAACGCCGACCTCGTCGCCGGCAAGGTGGCCGAGGCGCTGGGCGCCGAGAAGCTGATGCTGCTGACCAACGTCGCCGGTCTGATGAACGCCGAGGGCGAGGTGCTCACCGGGCTGTCCACCGCCCAGGTCGACGAACTGATTGCCGACGGCACCATCCACGGCGGCATGCTGCCCAAGATCCGCTGCGCCCTGGAGGCGGTGAAGGGCGGCGTGAAGAGCGCCCATATCATCGACGGCCGGGTGCCCCACGCCATCCTGCTGGAGATCTTCACCAACGCCGGCGTCGGCACCCTGATCACCGACGCCAGCCAGGCAGAGTGAGTGCTCCCGTCGCGGCGTTTGCGCCATACTTTGCGGCGCCCTTTGCGGCGCCCTTTGCGACAGACAGGGTCCACGGCTAGCATGAGTCGACCATCAGAAAAGAACAGACCAACATGACGCAGGCAACCCCCACGTCCAGCCGCCGCGAGCAGATCCTGCAGGCGCTCGCGCTGATGCTGGAGGAGGACAGCGGCAAACGCATCACCGTGGCCGCCCTGGCGAAGCAGGTCGGCGTCTCCGAGGCCGCCCTCTATCGCCACTTTCCCAGCAAGGCACGCATGTTCGAGGGGCTCATCGAGTTCATCGAGGAGACGCTGTTCGCGCGCATTACCCGCATCCTCGAGGAGAGCCCCGAGGCGCTGCCCCGCTGCGGGGCCCTGCTCACCCTGCTGCTGGCCTTCGCCGAGAAGAACCCCGGGCTCTCCCGGCTGCTCGACGGCGGCGTGCTCACCGGCGAGACGGCGCGCCTGCGGGTGCGCATCCACCAGCTCTTCGAGCGGCTCGAGACCCAGCTCAAGCAGGTGCTGCGCGAAGCGGAGCTGCGCGAGGGGCGCCGCCTCAGCCTGCCCGCCTCCGCGGCCGCCAACCTGCTGCTGGCCGCCGCCGAGGGGCGCATCAGCCAGTACGTGCGCAGCGACTTCAAGCGTCGCCCCACCGAGCACTGGGATGCGCAGTGGGCGCTGATCTCCGCCCAGCTGCTGAAGGAGAACCCGCAGCCGGCCTAGCGGAGCGTCTTGCCGGCACCAATCAGCAATAACCCCCGCCGGACTCTCATCCGACGGGGGTTATTTTTAGGCTTGGAACCTACGAGGCTTGGAACCTACGAGGCCTGGAACTACTGGTGGGAGATCGGCTCTGCCGGGCGAATGGCGCCGCAGGCGCCCCGGCGGTGTTGCTGGCGTTGGTGATTACCGCCCAGGAGCCCTTCGGCCTCCATTCGCCGGGCATAGCCCAGCTCCCACAAAACCCAGGAGTCCTTCGGTCTCCATTCGTCGAAGCGTCGAACCGCGGGCAAAGCCCAGCTCCCACAAAAACCCAGCTCAGGCCACCAGGGCATCACCGATCTGCTGGCGAATCTTCTTCATGGCGTTCTTCTCGATCTGGCGGATACGCTCGGCGGAGACGCCGTAGTCATCAGCCAGCTCATGCAGGGTGGCCTTCTCGTCGAGCAGCCAGCGGCGCTGCAGGATATCCCGGGAGCGCTCGTCGAGGGCCGTCAGGGCCAACTGCAGGCGATGGGTGGAATCGTCTTCCCAGTCGCTATCCTCGAGCCGAGTGGCAGGGTCGGCCGAGGCGTCGTCGAGATAGTGCACCGGTGCCTGCCAGCTGCTCTCGTCGTCCTCGCCCGGCGCGGCGTCGAAGCCGGCATCGTGGGAGGAGAGACGCCCCTCCATTTCGCGCACCACCTCGGGCTTGACGTCGAGATCCTTGGCGATGGCGTCGACCTCATCGCCGCTCAGCCAGGCCAGGCGCTTCTTGGCGCTGCGCAGGTTGAAGAACAGCTTGCGCTGGGCCTTGGTGGTGGCGATCTTCACGATGCGCCAGTTGCGCAGCACGAATTCGTGGATTTCGGCCTTGATCCAGTGCACCGCGAAAGAGACCAGCCGCACACCCTGGTTGGGGTCAAAGCGCTTGACCGCCTTCATCAGGCCGACGTTGCCCTCCTGGATCAGGTCCGCCTGGGGCAGGCCATAGCCGGAATAGCTGCGGGCAATATGCACAACGAAACGCAGATGCGACAGGACCAGACGGCGGGCGGCCTCCAGGTCGCCTTCGTCGTGCAGGCGGAAGGCTAGCTCACGCTCCTCGTCGGCGGTCAGCAGCGGGATGCTGCGGATCGCCTGAAGGTATCCGTTGAGATCGTGCCCCGGGGAGAGCTGGCCCACCGGAAGAAGACTGGTGCTCATGTGCAGAATGTCTCCTTGTCTGCCCAAAAATTCATTGGCGTTCGGCCACATACGATGCCAAAAACAGGGAAATGTTCCATGAAATCACCCCAGAAGGCGTGGATTCCAGTCGCTCGGCTCGGTCGCGGGTCTTGAGCCGCTAACGCGGCTTCAGCCGTTCTCTTGCCGCTATCGCGGCTTCAGCTTTCTTCGCGCCGCTAGCGCGGCTTTACCTCGGCGAGGTGGCGGCTCACCGCGATCCAGGCGCCCAGCCAGCCGAGGAGTATACTACAGCCAACCAGCATAGCAGAACCGTTCACCCCCAGCCGCGGCAGGCTGAAGCTGGCACCGTAACTGGCCGCCAAGGCCGCGACCGGGGCCGCCAGCCACTCGCTGCCGAGCGTCAGCAGCCCCCAGGCCAGCAGGCCTCCCCCCAGCCCGTACCATCCCCCGCTGTAGAGGAAGGGGCGGCGCACGAAGGCATGGGTGGCGCCGATCAGGGTCACCACCTCGATCTCCTTGCGGCGGTTCTCCACCGCCAGGCGGATGGTGTTGCCCACCACCAACAGCACCCCGCCGCCGAACAGCACCGCCAGGGCCAGGGCAACGCGACGCCCCAGCTCCGCCAGGTGGCGCAGCCGCTCGATCCACGCCAGGTCCAGGCGCACCTCCTCCACCCCCGGCATCGTCTCAATCACTCCGACCAGACCCCGCACCGCTTCTGGCGTGGGGTCGGCCGGGGTGACCACCACGCTGGCCGGCAGCGGATTCTCCTCCAGGCGGCCCAGGGCATCGGCGAGACCGAGCGCCTGCTGGAACTCCGCCATGCCCTCCGCGGCGCTGATCAGCCGGGTGCGGCCGACCCCCGCATGGGCGGCCAGCGCCTCCTCGATGCGCTCGGCCTGGGCCTCGTCCACGTGGTGAGCCAGATAGGCGGTCAGGGTGGCGCTCTCGGTGAGTTCGGCATCCAGCAGCCGGGCGCCGTCCAGGGTCAGCCACAGCGCCGCCGGCAGCACCAGGGCGATGGCAATGGCCAGCATGGTCACCAGGCTGCCGAGGGGCGCCCGCAGCAGCCGCCAGGCGCTGTCCAGGGCCATGGCCCGGTGGTGGCGCAGCCAGCCGCGCAGTCGGCTCGACGAGCGGGTCCGGTGGGTGCGAGCACCGCGAGGCGGCGGCGGAGCGGGACGGCGGCTCATGCGGCCTCCTGATCGGCCACCAGCCGGCCGTCGCGCAGCCGCAGGGTGCGGTGGCGCAGCCGGGCGATCAGCGCCAGGTCGTGGCTGGCGATCATCACCGTGGTGCCGATGCGGTTGAAGTCCTCGAACAGCGCCATGATATCGGCGGAGAGCTGGGGGTCGAGGTTGCCGGTGGGCTCGTCGGCCAGCAGCAGCGGCGGCTTGCTGACCACCGCCCGGGCGATGCCCACCCGCTGTTGCTCACCGCCGGAGAGCTCGATGGGCAGAGCGCGCTCGCGGTGCAGCAGCCCCACCTTGTCCAGTGACGCGCGCACCCGGCGCGCCGACTCACGCGGCTCCACCCCCTGGATCTCCAGGGGCAGCGCCACATTGTGAAAGATCGAGCGGTCGTGGAGCAGCTGGTGGTCCTGGAAGACCACACCGATCTGGCGCCGGTAGAAGGGCACCTGGCTGGCGTGGAGGCGGTCGATGTCGTGGCCGGCCACCAGGATGCGCCCCCGGGAGGGGCGCTCCAGGCGCATGACCAGCCGCAGCAGTGAGCTCTTGCCGGCCCCGGAGTGGCCGGTCAGGAACACCATCTCGCCGCGGCGCACGCGGAAGTCGAGGTTGGCGAGCGCCTCGAAGCGCCCGCCGTAGCGCTTGCCTACGTGCTCGAAAACGATCATGTCGCGTCGTCGTTGCCGTCGCGGTCGAACAGGGCGTCGATGAACTCGCGGGCCTCGAAGGGCCGCAGGTCATCCAGGGACTCGCCGACGCCGATGAAGCGGATCGGCGTGCTCATCTGCTTGGCCAGGGCGAAGATGATGCCGCCCTTGGCGGTGCCATCCAGCTTGGTGAGGGTCACCCCGGTGATCGGCACCGCCTCGTTGAAGGTGCTGGCCTGGGCAAGGGCGTTCTGACCCGTGCCCGCGTCGAGCACCAGCATCACCTCGTGGGGGGCAGTGGCGTCCACCTTGCCCATCACCCGGTGGACCTTCTTGAGCTCCTCCATCAGGTGGGACTTGTTGTGCAGGCGACCCGCGGTGTCGGCGATCAGCACGTCGACGCCGCGGGCCTTGGCGGCGGCCACCGCGTCGAAGATCACCGAGGCGCTGTCGGCGCCGGTGTGCTGGGCGATCACCGGCACCTTGTTGCGCTCGCCCCATACCTTGAGCTGCTCCACCGCCGCGGCGCGGAAGGTGTCGCCGGCGGCCAGCATCACGCTGCGCCCCTCGCGCTGGAAACGCTGGGTCAGCTTGCCGATGGTGGTGGTCTTGCCCGCGCCGTTGACGCCCACCACCAGGATCACGAAGGGGCCCTCGCCTTTCGGGGGCAGGATCAGCGGCCGGCTCACCGGCTCCAGCATGGTGGACAGCTCCTCCTGCAGGGCGCGATAGAGCGCCTCGCTATTCTGGAGCTCCTTGCGGGAGACGCGCACGGTGAGGCGTTCGATGATCTCGGTGGTGGCCTCGATGCCCACGTCGGCCAGCAGCAGCTGGGTCTCGAGGTCCTCCATCAGATCGTCGTCGATCTGCTTCTTGCCGAGGAATAGATCCGCCAGGCCGTCGGTGAGGTTGGCGCGCGTCTTGCCCAGGCCGGCCTTGATACGCGAAAACCAGCCCGTCTTCTCGCCGGCGACGGGCTTCTCCTGCAGCGCGGGACGAGCGGGCTCGGGCTCGGGCTCGGGCTCGGGCTCGGGCTCGGGCTCGGGCTCGGGCTCGGGCTCGACAACAGGCTTGGACTCGGCCGCATCGGGCTCAACGGCGGGGGTCCGGAAGACCGCTTCTGCCGGCTTCGCCGACTCCGGGGCTTCACGAGACGCCTCCTGCTCGACGGCGGGCTCGGGTTCCACTTCGACCTCGGGGCTCTTCTCGAGCACGTTCTCGAGCACTTTCTCGACGGGCTGCTCGGCGGGCTCTGGCTCGGATAGGGCCTCGGACGCCTCGGCGGCCTCTTCCTGGCGCTCCTGCTCTTCGCGGGTCGCCTCGTGTTCCTGCTGCTTCTTCTTGCGCTTGAGAAAACCGAACATGGACAGAATCAGCCTCGCGGGTGAACGAATCGCCACATCCTACCACCGCCCACCATGACTGTGGATAAGCCCCCGGGTACAATCCCCGCCATGACTCGACGCCCCCCACGCGCCCCCCGCTCGGGCAAGCCCGCCGATGGCCGCCAGCAAGGTGGCAGGAATCCTGGCCGACGGGGCACCGGCGGCCGTCTGAGAATCATCGGCGGGGACTACCGCCGCCGCCTGCTGCCGGTGCTCGACAGCCCAGGCCTGCGCCCCACGCCAGACCGCGTCCGCGAAACCCTGTTCAACTGGCTCACCGCCGCCCTGCCCGGCGCCCGGGTACTGGACCTGTTCGCCGGCACCGGCGCGCTGGGGCTGGAGGCCCTCTCCCGCGGCGCGCGGGAGGCCTCCTTCGTGGAGCGCGACTCTCGCGTCGCGGGCCAGCTCGAGGAGAACCTGGCGACTCTGGGAGCGGCCGAGCGCGGCCGGGTGGTCACCGCCGACGCCGCGGCCTACCTGGCCGGCCCGCCGGTGCCCTGCTCGCTGGTGTTCCTCGACCCGCCCTTTCGCCAGGGGCTCGCCGAGCCCTGCTGTGCGGCCCTGGAGGCCGGTTGGCTGGCCGATGAGGCCTTCATCTACCTGGAGTGCGAAGCGGGACTGGAGCCGGCGGTGCCGGCGACCTGGCGGCTGCACCGCGAGGTGCGCGCCGGCGACAGCCACGGCAGACTCTACCGGCGTGACACGTCGCCGCGTGACGACGCTTGCTGAGGCCGGGGCTCGGCGTTACGCTGCTGCCCATCCCCTTATCAATCAAGCAACCTCGCCCCGCCCCGGGGCGCCGGCTCGGCCTCAAGGACTGTTCAAGAAGGACCGTTCCTGAAGGACCATTTCGAAGGGCCATCCCGGAAGGACATCAGGAGAACAGCATGAGCAATGAACTCTTCACCCGGCTCGAGCAGAAGGTCACCAGCGCCGTCGAGGCCCTGGAACTGCTGAAGATGGAAGCCGAGGAACTGCGTGAGGAAAACACCCGCCTGAAGCAGGAGCGCGAGGAGTGGGAGCGCCGCCTGACCGGCGTGCTGAGCAAGCTGGATGAGATCGAGTCCACCGAGACCGCCTGACCTCGGAATCAACCGCCGGTCGCGTCCTGCGCGGTCAGCGGCAGCGACATCAGCAGCGCATCCTCTCGGGCTGCGCCGCCCGCCGCCCCGGCCTGCCGGGGCGGCGTCGTTTCTGGCGTCTGGGCAGTGGAAGGCTGCGGCGGGTAGTAGCCACGGCGAACACCGTCTTCCCGAAACCCCGCGCCACGATAGAGGGCGATGGCCGGCGCATTGCCCGCCCGCACCTCCAGGAGCAGCCGCTCGCTGCCCCATGCCCGGGCCTGAGCCACCACCGCCGCCAGCAATCGCCGAGCGAGCCCCCTGCCCCGCCAGGCGTCATCCACCAGCATCGCCTGCAGCTCCGCCTCGAAGGGCAGCCGGGCCACCACCGCGTGGCCCGCCAGCCGGTCGCCGGCCATCAGGCCGAATACCGCCGTAGAAGCATCAGCCAGGGTCGCCGCCAGCTGCGCGCCAGAGCCGCCCGTGGGCCAGCCGTGGGCCGCCTCCATGGCAGAGATACCCTCGAGATCAGCCGACGTCAGGTGCACCAGGGCAAGGCCCTCTGCAACTCCCCCGGGGGGGGCCTCAGCGGTCACCATCCGTCCGCTCGATCGTCTCTCGCCACGCCTCACCCCAGGCCAGCAGCTGCGGCAGCAGCCCCCGCTTGGCCTCGGCGCTGACGGCCAATTCATCGAGCGCCGGCCCTTGCCAGGCCGGCAGGTCCAGCAGCGGGCACTGCTCGGCGTCCAGCGACAGCACCTGGCCGAGCGCCTCGTCCTCGCCGAACAACAGCAGCCGCTCGGGCGCCCAGCCGCGCCGACGCGCGCCGGCGATAAAGGCCTGCAGCCCCTCGCGGGCTTCCTCCAGGGGCTCATGAACCGTCAAGCCCTCCTCCAGCGGCCAGCGAAAGCCCTGCAGCACCGGCAGCGGTGCGGCAATCCCGGCGGCGCGCAGCAGGTTGGCCAGCAGCTTGAGCTCCGTGTGCCCGGGCGGCTGCTCGCCGGCCAGCATCAGCAGCCAGCGCCCCTCCAGGCAGGCCGCCTGGAAGGCGAAGCGCAGGGGCTCCTGAGGGGCACGCGGTTCGGCGGTCGCCGCCCCGATGGGCGCTGCCGCCTCCTGTGCCGTGGGCTCTTCCAGCAGCGCCCGGGCCATGCCGGGCCGTGGCGCCTGGGCCCGTGGCGCTTGGGCCCGCGGCGCTTCCGGCTCGGCGGAACGCACCGGAGGCGCCTCGCGGGCCTCATCCAGCAGCGCGTGAAGGCGCTCTCCCGGGGCCTCGGCGGGTGGCGCCTCGGGCAGCTCCCACTCGCAGGCCGGGGTCGGGCGGGCATTGGGCAACGCATAGCGCGCCACCCAGGCCGTCAGGCCCATGGCCTCCAGGTACTGCAGCCGCTGCGGCTCGCTGGTCACGGCTTGCTGCCGCCCCGGCAGTCGGGCGAATCGGGGCGACTCTGGCCGCTGGCCTGCCACTCGGCGGGGGTGTAGAGGTGCAGCGCCAGGGCATGGACCGGACCGGCCAGCTCATCGGCCAGCAGGGCGTAGACCTGCTGATGGCGCTTGACCGGCATCAACCCCTCGAGATGCTCGGAGACAAGCGTCACCTTGAAGTGGGTCTCGGAATTGGGCGGCACATTGTGCCGATGGCTCTCGTTCTCCACCGCCAGAAAGGCGGGCGCGAGGGCCTGCAGCTTCTCTTCGATGATGGCCTGAATGCTCATGGCGGCTCCCGGATTAGTTGAATAAATAGCTCTTCGCAGACTGACGAGAGGTGCTAAGTTGCCGTTGCCTTTCAAGCATTCACGAATGCTTGAAGCTACTGGTGGGAGATCGGCTCTGCCGAGCGAATGGCGCCGCAGGCGCCCCGGCGGTGTTTCTGGCGTTGGAGCATGCCGCAAGGAGCCCTTCGGTCTCCATTCGTCGAAACGTCGAACCGCGGGCGAAGCCCAGCTCCCACAATAGCTGATCAGCCACAACTGAGATTCACGCGAATTTTCGAGGAGCTTAATGAAAGCCCCATT
Organism: Halomonas sp. HK25; assembly: GCF_047795635.1. Classification (GTDB taxonomy): domain Bacteria; phylum Pseudomonadota; class Gammaproteobacteria; order Pseudomonadales; family Halomonadaceae; genus Halomonas. The sequence goes on from NZ_CP181044.1 coordinate 3,703,928, forward strand.
GTACTCGCTCTCTCGAGCAGTAACGATGCGCCTCACTCGCCCGAGGCTGCCTCCTTGGCACTGCGCTGGGCGGCGCCGGCCAGGGGCACCCGGGCCAGGCTGGCGCCCAGCGCCAGCAGGGTGGCCAGGGCGCCGAGCCACAGGGTGGCCTGCACCGGCATGCCAGTGGCCAGGAAGGCGCCCACCAGGGCCACCCCGAGCGACTGCCCCACGGTGCGCGAGGTGCTCATGATGCCGGAGGCGTTGGCGCTGCGCTCCCGCGGCACGGTACTCATCAGCTCGCGGTTGTTGGGCGGCTGGAAGAGTCCGAAGCCGACCCCGCACAGCAGCATGCGCCACAGCACGTCGACCACCCCCGCCTCGGCATCGAGCCGCGCCAGCAGCGCCAGCCCCACCAGCAACAGGACGAGCCCAGCACTGGAGAGCAGGCTGGGGTTTACGCGGTCGGCCAGGCGGCCGGCACGGGGGCCCACCAGCATGATCGCCAGCGGCCAAGGGGTGAAGAGCCAGGCGGTCTCCAGGGGCGAGAAGCCCATCTCGCTCTGGAACAGGAAGGAGAGCGCCACGAAGGCCAGACCCTGGCCCACGAAGGCGGTGCCCTGGGCCACCAGCGCCAGGCTGAAGCGCGGCTCACTGAAGATCGCCAGCGGCATCAGCGGATGGTGGGCCCGTCGCTGGCGGCGCAGGAAGAGCAGCGCGGCCGCGATGCTAAGGAAAAACCAGGCCGCCACCCGCCCTGCCGGCATGCCGTGGCCGACGCCATCCATGGCCACGAAGAAACCGCACAGCATGGCCACCGAGAGCAGCGCCCCGACCAGGTCGAAGCCGCCAGGCCGGCCGGCTTCCCGGGGCAAGACCTTCCAGGCCAGCACCACCGCCACCGCCCCCAGCGGCAGGTGCAGGGCGAACAGCCAGGGCCAGCCGGCCACCGAGAGCAGCACGCCGCCGATGGCAGGCCCCGCCGCATAGCCACCGGCCACCACCATGGCAGAGAGCCCCAGCGCCGAGCCCAGCAGGCGCGAGGGGAAGATGGATCGGTAGAGCGAGGGCCCGATGGAGAGCGTCGCCGCCGCTCCCAGGCCCTGCAGGGCGCGGAACACCAGCAGCGACTCCAGGCTGGTGGAGAGCGCACTGCCCAGGGAGGCCAGGGTGAAGATGCCCACCCCGGCCACGTAGATCCGGCGGCGGCTGACCAGCTCACTGAGCGCGGCGAAGACCAGCAGAAAGGCCGCGCAGCTGATCTGGAAGAGGTTGGTGACCCACACCGCCCGGGAGGCGGACACCTCGAGCCCCGCCGCGATGGAGGGCAGCGCGATGTTGATCATGGTGGTATCCACCACCGCCATCAGGGTGCCGAGAATCAGCGCCAGCACGGCCAGGCGCCGCTCGGGGCCCGGCAGGCCATCATCGTCGGGGCGGGTCTCGAAGAGTGGGCTCATAGGGGTTCCATCACGAAGAAACCGGCCGGAGCCGGTTTCATGTTGCCAGCCTGTCGGGCGGGCTCAGTCCTGGTCGACATCCATCAACAGCGAATCGTCGACTTCGGAGATCTCCAGGGCCGCCTCGTCGTCGAGGTCGATGGCCAGGTAGCTGTGCTCCACCTGAAGGAAACGCTGGAACAGCGGCCAGTCGATGGCCTCTGGCCACTGGCGCTCGTCCTCCTCCCAGGCGCGCAGCTCGGTCTCGAGAATCTCGAGGTAGCGCTCGCGCACGAAACCCGCCAGGGCCTCGGGAGTGTCCATCTCCGGAATCAGATAGACCGTGCTTTCACGCTCGACGTCGTCCAGGGCGATGTCGTCATCCCCCATTGTCGGTTCAAGGGCGTTGATCCAATCCACGAAATGCTGGGTAGGGCGGACGCTCAGGGCAGAGCGGTTGAGCAGTTTCATGGGGGTCTCCTCGACGTCGAAACGATGACCATTATGGGTGCAGGCCGCAGTGTTTACCAATGCTTCCCGAGCTTCCCGAAAGTTGGGTTCTTCGCAGTCTGGCGTGACATTGCCCGGTGGGAGATTCCATGTTGCCCCTTCGGCCTTAACGACGCTTGAAGCGACTGGCGGGAGATCGGCTCTGCCGGGCGAATGGTGCCGCAGGCGCCCCAGCGGTGTTGCCGGCGCTGGCGCATGCCGCCCAGGAGCCCTTCGGTCTCCATTCGCCGGGCGAAGCCCAGCTCCCACAATACCCAGGAGCCCTTCGGCCTTAACGACGCTTGAAGCGACTGGCGGGAGATCGGCTCTGCCGGGCGAATGGTGCCGCAGGCGCCCCGGCGGTGTTGCCGGCGCTGGCGCATGCCGCCCAGGAGCCCTTCGGTCTCCATTCGCCGGGCGAAGCCCAGCTCCCACAAAACCCAGGAGCTCTTCGGCCTTAACGACGCTTGAAGCGACTGGTGGGAGATCGGCTCTGCCGGGCGAATGGCGCCGCAGGCGCCCCGGCGGTGTTGCCGGCGCTGGCGCATGCCGCCAGGAGCCCTTCGGTCTCCATTCGCCGGGCGAAGCCCAGCTCCCACAAAACCCAGGAGCCCTTCGGCCTTAGCGACGCTTGAAGCGACTGGTGGGAGATCGGCTCTGCCGGGCGAATGGCGCCGCAGGCGCCCCGGCGGTGTTGCTGGCGCTGGCGCATGCCGCCCAGGAGCCCTTCGGTCTCCATTCGCCGGGCGAAGCCCAGCTCCCACAAAACCCAGGAGCCCTTCGGCCTTAACGACGCTTGAAGCGACTGGTGGGAGATCGGCTCTGCCGGGCGAATGGCGCCGCAGGCGCCCCGGCGGTGTTGCCGGCGCTGGCGCATGCCGCCCAGGAGCCCTTCGGTCTCCATTCGCCGGGCGGAGCCCAGCTCCCACAAAACCCAGGAGCTCTTCGGCCTTAGCGACGCTTGAAGCGACTGGTGGGAGATCGGCTCTGCCGGGCGAATGGCGCCGCAGGCGCCCCGGCGGTGTTGCTGGCGCTGGCGCATGCCGCCAGGAGCCCTTCGGTCTCCATTCGCCGGGCGGAGCCCAGCTCCCACAAAAACCAGCTCCCACAATGCCCGGCATTTCGAAGCGCAGCCCCTTCAATCCACCTCCGGGCGCATGGCAGGGAACAGCAGCACGTCTCGGATCGAGGCGCTGTCGGTCAACAGCATCACCAGGCGGTCGATGCCGATGCCCTCGCCGGCGGTGGGAGGCAGCCCGACCTCCAGGGCGCGCACATAGTCGGCGTCGAAGTACATCGCCTCGTCGTCGCCGGCCTCCTTCTCCGCCACCTGCTCGCGGAAGCGCTCGGCCTGGTCCTCGGCGTCGTTGAGCTCCGAGAAGCCGTTGGCGATCTCGCGTCCACCGACGAAGAACTCGAAGCGCTCGGTCACGAACGGGTTGTCGTCCTTGCGCCGCGCCAGCGGGCTCACCTCGGTGGGGTACTCGGTGATGAAGGTGGGCTGCTTGAGGCGGTGCTCCACGGTCTTCTCGAAGATCTCGATCTGGATCTTGCCCAGGCCCCAGCCATCCTTGACGTCGATATCCAGCCGCTCGGCGATCTGGCGCGCGGCGGCCTCGTCGGCCAGCGCCTCGGCGTGGATATCCGGGTTGAACTCGAGGATGGCGTCGAAGACGGTGATCCGCTTGAGCGGAGAGCCGAAGTCGTACTCGTAGTGCTCCAGTTCCTCGCCTTCGCTGTTGCGCACGGTGTTGACCACCGTGGTGGTGCCCAGTACCTCCCGGGTGAGGGTGCGCAGCATCTCCTCGGTGAGGTCCATCAGGTCGTGGAAATCCGCATAGGCCTGATAGAACTCGATCATGGTGAACTCGGGGTTGTGCCGAGTGGAGAGGCCTTCGTTGCGGAAGTTGCGGTTGATCTCGAAGACCTTCTCGAAACCGCCCACCACCAGGCGCTTGAGATAGAGCTCAGGCGCGATGCGCAGGTACATGTCCTGGTCCAGCGCATTGTGGTGGGTGACGAAGGGCCGCGCGGTGGCGCCGCCGGGAATCTGCTGCAGCATGGGGGTCTCGACCTCCATGTAGCCGCGCGCCTCGAAGAAGCGGCGCATGGCGCTGATCACCGCGGCGCGGGTCTCGAACACCTGGCGCGAGTCCGGGTTCATGATCAGGTCCACGTAGCGCTGGCGGTAGCGCGCCTCGAGATCGGTCAGGCCGTGGAACTTGTCGGGCAGCGGGCGCAGGCTCTTGGTGAGCAGCTGGGCCTCCACCATCATCACGTAGAGATCGCCCTTGCCGGACTTGTGCACGGGGCCGCGCGCCGCGACGATGTCGCCGATGTCCCAGCCCTTGATCTCCTCGAGCATCTCCGCCGGCAGCCCCTTCTTGTCGACGTAGAGCTGGATCTGCCCGCTGACGTCCTGGATGACGACGAAGGGCCCACGCTTGCGCATGATACGCCCGGCCACGCCGGCCTGGCGGTTCAGCGTCTCCAGTTCGCCCTTCTCCTTCTCGCCCAGTTCCTCGATCAGCTCGGCGGCGTGGCTGTCGCGGCGGAAGTCGTTAGGGAAGGCGCTCTCGCCCCGCTCGTCGGCCCGCTCGCGGCGTGCGGCCAGCTTGGCACGACGCTCGGCGATCAGGCGGTTCTCGTCGTTCTGCGGGCTATCCGCTGAGGAGCTTTCGTTGGCCATTTCGTTACAATCCTTGCTTGAGGCTGGCGACGATGAACTGGTCGATATCACCATCCAGCACCTTGTCACAGTTGCTGGACTGCACGCCGGTACGCAGGTCCTTGATGCGCTGGTCGTCCAGCACGTAGGAGCGGATCTGGCTGCCCCAGCCGATGTCCGACTTGGACTCCTCCGCCTCCTGCTTGGCCACGTTGCGCCTATCCATCTCGTGTTCCCACAGCTTCGCCTTGAGCTGCTTCATGGCGAAGTCGCGGTTGGCGTGCTGGCTGCGCTGGTTCTGGCAGGCCACCACGATACCGGAGGGTTCGTGGGTGATACGCACCGCCGAGTCGGTGGTGTTGACGTGCTGGCCGCCGGCGCCGCTGGAGCGGTAGGTATCGACGCGCAGGTCCGCCGGGTTGATCTCGACCTCGAAGCTGTCATCGACCTCCGGCGACAGGAACACCGAGGCAAAGGAGGTGTGGCGGCGGCCGCCGGAGTCGAACGGGCTCTTGCGCACCAGACGATGCACGCCGGTCTCGGTGCGTAGCCAACCGAAGGCATAGTCGCCCTGAACATGCACCGTGGCCGACTTGATGCCGGCCACTTCGCCGCCGGAAAGCTCGGTGATCTCGGCCTTGAAACCGTGATGCTCCGCCCAGCGCAGGTACATGCGCAGCAGGATATTGGCCCAGTCCTGGGCCTCGGTGCCACCGGAGCCGGACTGGATATCCAGGTAGGCGTTGTTGGGATCCATCTCGCCGGAGAACATGCGCCGGAACTCGAGCTTCTCGAGGCTGGCCTGCATGCCGTCGAGCTCCTTCTGGACCTCGGCGACGGTGTCCTCGTCCTCTTCCATCTCGGCCAGCTCCAGCAGGTCGCGGCTGTCCGCCAGCCCCTGCTCCAGCTCGTCGATGGTCTGGACGATGGTTTCCAGCGTCGCCCGCTCCTTGCCCAGTTTCTGGGCATAGTCCGGATCGCTCCAGACGCCCGGATCCTCGAGCTCGCGAGTGACTTCCTCTAGCCGATCCTTCTTCTCGGCATAGTCAAAGATACCCCCTCAGGACGTCTGTCCGTTCAGACAGGTCCTTGATGAGGTTGTGAATCGGGTTGGTTTCCAGCATGGCTCACTCGCCTGAATCTGCGGTGGAAAAGCGACCGCCGCGGCGCAGGCATCGAGCCAGCGCCCCGGCGGCACGGATAGGGCTTGTGCTAAAGGGGGACATTGTAGCGAACCTGGCGCCATGCCGCATCCGCCGGGGCCTCCCTGTTCGACAGCCCAGACGCAGGGAACCCGGCCGACGCCGGGTTCCCTGGGGTCGTCTGGCAGGCTGCCGATCAGAAGCGGTAGGTCAGCTGGGCGCCGAAGCCGTGGGCCTCGTTCTTGTAGTCGGCGGCATAATCCAGCTGGGTCGGGCCCAGGGTCCGCTCGCGGTCGACCCTGGTACTACGCTCGGTCAGATAGGAGTAGGCGAAGTCGAGGGTCATATCCTCGGTCGGGCTCCAGCCGGCGCCGATGGAGAAGATACGGCGATCATCGGAGGGGATCCGCACGCTACGGAACTGGTCGCTGGTCGGGGTATTGTCGATGGTTACACCCGCGCGCAGTGCGAGTTGGGGATTGAGCTGATACTCCCCACCGACCGAATAGGCCCAGGCGTTGGAGTAATTCTGGGTCTCCTGGGTGATGGGGTCCGGGTTGACGCTGCCATCGATACGGATCTCTTCAAAGCGACTCCAGCGTGCCCAGGATGCGCCAAACATCAGCTTCAGGTTATCCGTCATCTGTTGAGTAAGCGAGAAGTTGACGGTCTCTGGCGTCGTCAACTCGAGTGAAGCATCCTGGTTCGGAATCAATGCCTCTGCTCCACCCGACGCCTGTGACTGGCCATCGAGGGTATAAGAAACCTTTGACCGGTAGGTCAGGCCCAGAGTCGTCTCTGGAATCGGCTGGTACATGACGCCCAGGTTATACCCCAGGGCTTCGTCATCGCCTTCAACGCGAACCTCTCCGTCAGGCCCGCCTGGGCGCCCCAGCAGCACACCCGGGATCTTGGTCGCCAGTTCGCCATCGACACGGTTATAGGTAATGCCTACGCCAGCCGACCACTGATCATTGAAGCGGTAAGACACGGTCGGCTGGGCACTGATCACCCTCAGCTCGGTATAGTTGCCGAAATTTCGCCCCTCGAAGGTATCCTCGTAGTCGGTCTTGGAACCGAAGGGCGCATAGACGCCGAAACCGAAGGCCAGGCGCTCATTGACCGGGTGCGCATAGAAGGCAAAGGGAATCAGTGTACCCGGCACCATATCACCGTCATTCGTGCCACTGATCGGCCCCATCGGGACTTGCACGGCACCGGGAGGCACACCAAGCCCGGCGGCAGCGCCATCAATGGAGGAGTCTGAACTGGTATTGGAAATATCCGTATTGACGTTCAGATAGGTCCCGCCCGCGGTCACCTGGGCCCGGTCCAGAAACGACATGCCGGCCGGGTTGCCATAGACGATGGTGGCGTCGTTGACGTTGGAGCTACGCCCGGCGTGACCGTAGCCCTGGCCGCTGACGCTCTGCTCGTTGATCTGATAGCCGCCCGCTTGAGCCTGGCTGGCGAAGGCGGCGGCAGCGATGGCCACGGCCAGGGAAAGGCGATTGAACTTGTTCTTCATGAGATCCACCCCTTGCTGTTGTGTTTTCTCGTTGGCGCTGGCGTGTTCTCTCGGCGGAGACAGTCGCGTGCCCTACCCTTTTCGCGCATGGCGCCGGGCGATTCAAGTCCAAACGTTCGTTTTAATGCCGCAAAGACTAATCCTTTGGTCGAACGGCTGTTCGATAGATCGAACTTTCAGTGAGTTACGCAACACAGCCCCGCTATGCCGACGTGGGCATCGGCACCTCTCACTTTCGCCTTGACCTTTGGGTAACACATAGGTTTTACACTGTGGCCATCCGCAGTCTCTTGCGAGGCACCGACCTGCGAGGCACCGACCTGCGAGGTACCGACATGAAGGTAAGTGAACTGGCCAGGGCCACCGGCGTCACCGCCGAGACCGTCCGCCACTATGTCCGCGAGGGGCTGCTCGCCCCCCAGCGCCACCCCGACAACGGCTACCAGCTCTTCGCGCGAGGCGACCTGGAGCGCCTGCGCTTCATCCAGCGCGCCCGCACCCTGGGCTTCGGCGTGGCCGAGATCCGCGACATCCTGACCCACGCCGACCAGGGCGACTCCCCCTGCCCCATGGTCCGCGACCTGCTGGCCAGCCGGCTGCCGGAGATTCATGCCCGCATCACCGAGCTGCAGGCGCTGGCCGCGCGCATGGAGCAGGCGCTGGACGCCTGGGCCGAGATGCCCGATGGCACCCCGGACGGCCATAGCCTCTGTCGCCTGATCGAGAGCTTCCCCGAGGAGACCCCATGAACGCCCGCACCCCACTCGAACGTACCGTGCCCGGCATGAGCTGCCAGGGCTGCGTGAAGCGCATGCGCGAGGCGATCCAGGCTCAAGATCCGGACGCCGAGGTGATCGGCACCCCGGCCGAGAAACGACTGGACGTCACCACGACGCTGGACGAAAGCACTCTTGACCAGGCCCTGAGCGACGCCGGCTATCCGCCCGGCGAGCTCCCTGCAGTGTCCGACCAAGCGGCCAGCGAAGAAGACGAAAGCAGGTCAGCCGAGGTGGAACAGGCCGAGCCGAACGCAAAAGCGACGGCTACCCCCCCTGCCCAGAAGGCCGCCGAACCAGCTGACGAACGCGCCACCACGCTTCGGCTTTCCATCAGCGGCATGACCTGCGCCAGCTGCGTGAAGAGCGTGCAGCAGGCGCTGGCGCGCACGCCGGGCGTGACCAGCGCGGAGGTCAACTTCGGCACCCATACCGCCCAGGTCCGCGGCAGCGCTGCCGAGGCCGAGTTGATCCGTGCGGTGGAGTCTGCGGGCTATGGCGCCGAGCCGATCTTCGATCTGCGCCAGGCCGAGGATGCCCGCGCAAAGAAGGACGCCCATGAATACCGCCGCCGCCTGCGGGGCAGCTTCCTGTCGCTGGCGCTGGCCGTACCGCTGATGGCCAGCATGTTCGTCTATCACCCTCATCCGGTGGGCATGGGCCGGCTCTTCTGGCTGGTGATCGGCCTGCTGACGCTCGCCGTGATGGCCGGCCCGGGGCGCCACTTCTTCATCAACGCCTGGAAGAACTTCAAGCACCACCAGGCCAACATGGACACCCTGATCGCCATGGGCACCGGCACCGCCTGGGTCTACTCCATGGCGGTGGTGGCCTTCGCCCCCTGGCTGCCCGCCGTGGCCCACGGCATCTACTTCGAGGCCTCGGCGATGATCATCGGCCTGGTGCTGCTGGGCAACGCCCTGGAGCTGCGCGCCCGGGGCCGCACCAGCGAGGCGCTCAAGCGCCTGCTCGACCTGCAGAGCCGCACTGCGAGGGTGATCCGCGATGGCGAGGAACGCGAGCTCGACATCGACGAGGTGCGCGAAGGCGACCATATCCGCGTGCGCCCCGGCGAACGCCTGCCGGTGGACGGCGAGGTGACCGAGGGCCAGAGCCATATCGATGAATCCATGCTCACCGGCGAACCCCTGCCGGTGGGCAAGACCGCGGGCGACGAGGTCAGCGCCGGCACCGTCAACGGCAAGGGCTCGCTGGTCTATCGTGCTACGCGCGTCGGTGCTGACACCAAGCTGGGCCGCATCACCGAGCAGGTGGCCAGCGCCCAGAACTCCCGCCCACCCATCGGCGAGCTGGCCGACAAGGTCTCGAGCATCTTCGTGCCCACGGTGATGATCATCGCCGTGCTCACCGCCCTTATCTGGTTCAATTTCGGCGCCGAGCCGCGGGTGATCCATATGCTGGTGACCGCCACCACGGTGCTGATCATCGCCTGCCCCTGCGCGCTGGGCCTGGCCACGCCGATCTCCACCATGATCGGCGTCGGCAAGGCCGCCGAGCACGGGGTGCTGGTGCGCAGCGGCGAGGCGCTGCAGATCGCCAGCAAGCTCACCACCCTGGTGGTGGACAAGACCGGCACCCTCACCGAGGGCAAGCCCAGCGTCACCGAGGCGCACTTTTTCTCTCTCGAAGGGCGTGCAGGCGTAGGGCGTGCAGGCAAAGGGCTTGAAGTCAAAGCGCGCGACGAGCAGCGGGTGCTGGCGCTGGTGGCCGCCCTGGAGCGCGGCTCCGAGCACCCGCTGGCCGGTGCGCTGCTGACCTACTCGCAAGACCACGCCGAGGAGGCCGGCGCCGAGCCTGCCGAGATCCGAGGCTTCGAAAGCGTGACCGGCGGCGGCGTGAAGGCCGAGACGGCCGACGGCAAGCCGCTGCTGCTGGGCAACGCCCGCCTGCTGGAGGAAGCCGGCGTCGATCTGGCCAGCGGCCAGGGGAAGGCCGGCGAGCTGGAAGCCCAGGCACGCACGGTGGTGTATCTGGCCGTGGACGGCAAGCTCGCCGCGCTGTTCGGCATCAGCGACCCGCTGCGCCACGACACCATTGCCGCGATCAAGCGCCTGCAGGCCGACGGCCTCAAGGTGGTGATGCTGACCGGCGACAACGAGCACACCGCCACCGCCATCGCCCGGGAGGTGGGCATCGACGAGTTCCGCGCGGGGCTCCTGCCCGAGGACAAGCACGCCGAGATCGAGCGTCTTCAGAAAGCGGGGGAAGTGGTCGGCATGGTGGGCGACGGCATCAACGACGCCCCGGCGCTGGCCCGCGCCGACGTCGGCTTCGCCATCGGCCAGGGCACCGACGTGGCCATCGAGAGCGCCGGCATTACCCTGATGCGCGGCTCGCTGCACGGCGTGGCCTCGGCCATCGAGATCAGCCGGGCCACCCTTGGCAATATCAAGCAGAACCTGGTGGGCGCCTTCGGCTACAACACCCTGTGCATTCCCATCGCCGCCGGGGTGCTCTACCCCTTCACCGGCATGCTGCTCTCGCCGGTGATCGCCGGCGCGGCCATGTCGCTCTCCTCCATCACGGTGGTGAGCAACGCCAACCGCCTGCGGCTGTTCAAACCCCACAACGAAAAAGGCCCTGCGGGTAGGCAGACGCCTACGCAGCAGAGCCGGAAGGAGGTGACATCATGAGCTGGATCGTCAACCTGGCGGGGATCGCTCTGATCGGGTCGATCGTGTGGTGGTTTTGGGTGGCCAAAGGCCAATGAGAGTCTGACGCTCATTGGCCGAAGCCCAGGGCCGAGTAATGGCGCCTGCCGACCATCTATGCCAGAGTTTCAAGATATGCAAGAGGAAGGAGTTGCCTATGGATCTCCAGCAACTTGAGGATGAAGCCCTACATCTTCCTAAGGAAGAGCGAGCCCGCCTGATTCAGCGGCTGGTCTTGAGCCTTGACTCCCCTTCGGCAGACGAACTTCGGGCAGACTGGTTGGTAGAAGCACGGCGCAGAGCTGAGGAGCTGGATAATGGCTCGGTTCAGGCTGTGCCAGGTGAGGACGTTTTGAAGAAGGCTCGAGAGCAGCTTGAATGACCTATCACTTTCACCCGGCAGCGGAAGCCGAGTTTCTGGAATCAGTGGGTTATTACGAATCCAAAGTGCCCGGATTGGGTGGCGCCTTGATAGAGGAACTCGAGACCTTGGCCAAGTTAATTGGCGACTCACCAAAAGCCTGGCAAATCGAACTTGAGCCAGATATCCGCAGAGCCCCTCTCCAGCGATTCCCTTTATCCATCGTGTATCGTGAACAGCCTGGTGGCTTCCAAATTCTGGCTATAGCTCATGACCGCCGGCGCCCGCAGTACTGGCTCGGCAGGCGTTAACGAACCGCTGTTGGCGGACCGGTTTTCCGCTGCCTCGGAGCGCCGAGCGCCGGGGTGCTCTACCCCGTCACCGGCATGCTGCTCTCGCCGATGATCGCGGGTGCGGCGATGTCGCTCTCCTCCATCACGGTGGTGAGCAACGCCAACCGCCTGCGGCTGTTCAAACCCCACAACGAAAACCGCCTTGCTGGCAAGCAGACGCCTACGCAGCAGAGCCGGAAGGAGGTGACATCATGAGTTGGATCGTGAACCTGGCGGGGCTGGCAGTGATCGGGTTGATCGTGTGGTGGTTCTGGGTGGCCAGAACCTAGTCGCGGGCCGACTGAACGGATGGCGCCGACATGCCGGCTGTCCCTGATTACGGCAGCCGTGAGAGCTTGTCTAACGCCCCCTCGGCGAGCATGCCCGACCTCGACTTGAAGCGGCCTTCTTTGACGGCTCTGTCGATCCGCTCAAGCAGGTAGCGCGGCAGAGTGATATTGATCTTCTCGGCCTTGCCCAGGTATTTCGACATGTCGACATCGACCAGAAAAAAGGTGGCGCCGGCATGCTCCGGGTCGCCTGCTACCTGATGCATAGGGCTCGGGCTCGGCACTGGTTCGTTACCGGCAACTACCTCTTCCATGTGAAGGTCGATAGCCTCCCTGACGTTCTCCAGCGCTTCTTCCAGCGTATCGCCCGCGGAGAAGCAGCCGGGCATGTCCGGTACGGTCACGCCGTAGGCGGAGTCGCCCTCTTGATGAATCACGATAGTAAACAGCATGTCGTTCTCCTCGGGAGGATGTCGCCGGGAGCAGCGAGGCTACAGTCCCGCCTGTTTCCAGATGTTCTTGAGCCTCTGGATGACTTCCCGGCTGTGCATCTTCCTCTCCCTGGCACCTTATGTGGTTACTATAACCACCATGGTGGTTATGGTCAACACTACTCGAGGGCGCCAGCCTGTCGCCTGCGCAGATCGTGGTGCCCCTGTTCGACGGGAAATGGGGGGCTGTCACCGATTACTTTTGGTTCTTCGCAGTTTGGCGTGACTCTCAGTTGAGGCTGGGTACTTAATTGTGGGAGCTGGGCTTTGCCCGGCGAAGGGAGACCGAAGGGCTCCTGGGTGGTAGGCGGAAACGCAAGCAACGCTGCCGGGGCGCCTACGGCGCCATTCGCCCGGCGGAGCCGATCTCCCACCCGTGGTCTGAAGTCTCGCAAAGTGAAGAGATCGCGCCGAGCCTGTCACGCCAGTCTGCGAAGAACCTTACTTTTTGCCCGAGGACAAGCACGCCGAGATCGAGCGTCTTCAGAAGGCGGGCGAAAGGCCGGCTCCAAGTGATCAGGAAGCGTTCGGTGTTGCTGGTTTTGGTGTCCAGGGTTATCATAACCCTCAAGGATGAGAGGAGCAGGCCTTTGAAGAGTGGCGACCTGATAAAGGAACTGGAAGCCGATGGCTGGGTGCTGGACAGGGTCAAGGGCAGTCATCATCACTTCCGGCATTCTCTCAAGCCGGGGACCATAACCGTTCCCCATCCGAAGAAGGTAAGCGGTCCACCAACCCCACCTTCTGCGGCGTGAGTTAGACCGGTAGAGTGTCTTTCCAGCGCCAGGGGAGCAGCGGGTCGAGGTCGTCATCCTCGCCGAGTGTCGGCAGGGTTTCGAACACGAACTGCAGGTACTCGTAGGGCGAGAGGCCATTGGCCTTGGCCGTCTCGATCAGGCTGTAGATCGCCGCGCTGGCCTGCGCACCGCTCGGTGTGTGGCTGAACAGCCAGTTCTTGCGGCCGACGACGAAGGGGCGAATCGCATTTTCCGCGGCGTTGTTGTCCAGCGGGATCAGCCCGTCATCGAGGAAGCGGGTCAGGCGAGCCCACTGACCATCCAGGTAGTGCAGCGCTCTGCCCAGTGCGCTCTTTGGCAGCACCTGCGTCAGCGACTTGTCGAGCCAGGTGCGCAGCTGGGTGATCAGCGGGCGGCTCTTTTGGTCTCGCAGCAGCCGGCGGGCCTCGGGCTCCAGGGCCTTGGCCTGCTTTTCCACGGCGTAGAGCTTGCGGATCTGGTTGAGCGCCCAGTCGGCCTTGCCGGTCTTGCCCTTGGGCTGCACCTTCTGGGCCTCGACGAACTTGCGACGGGCGTGCGCCCAGCAGCCGGCATGGGTGATGCCATTCTTTCGCACCACCTCGGCATAGCCCTCGTAGCCATCAGTGACCAGGCGACCGGCATAGTCACCCAGCAGGCGCACGGGCACCCGGCCGGCTCGGCTGGCGTCATAGTCGAATAGCACCACCTGTTGGCCAGGCGGACCACCGCGCTGTAGCCACATGTAGGAGGTTGCGCTCGCTGGCCGATCGGCTTCGGCGTTGACCTGAAGCGTGGTCTCGTCCATGTGAATCAGCGGGGCCTGTAGCAGGTGCTGTCGCAGGGCCTCGACCAGCGGCATCAGCCGCTCGCCGACCTGGACCATCCAGCGGGCCAAGGTGTTGCGCGGGATCTCGGCACCGTGGCGGGCAAAGATCTGGCTTTGCCGGTAGAGCGGCAAGGCGTCCTGGTACTTGGCGGTAGCCACATAGGCGAGCAGCGTCGGGCTGGCATTGCTCTTCGGCAGCAGCTTGGCCGGTGCAGGTGCAGTCTGCACACCCTCTTCGCAGGCCGGGCAGCCGTACTTGATACGCACATGGCGGATCACCTCGACCCGCGCCGGCACGACATGCAGTTCCTCGCTAATTTCTTTGCCGATCTCCTTGAGCTCGGTGCCGTCGTGGCGGCAATGCTGGGCATCCTCGGGGAGCTCATGGATCACCTCGACGCGAGGCAGTTCGGGCGGTAGAGCCATGCGGCCGCCACGGGTGCGGCGCTTGGCCGGCTGATGGGGTTCAGCCAGTGCGTCAACCGCGTCATCAGTCGTGTCATCCTGGGCGCTGGTCTCTTCCTCATCGACCGTTACCTCGGCCTCGTTGATGAGGAGGTCGCCCTGCGCGACGCGGTACTTTTCGGTGGAGGGACCGAACTGACGCTCGATGGCCAAGCGGAACTGCTCGAACAGCGCGGCCTTGGCGGCTTCCCACTCCGCTTCCTTCTTCTCCATCAACTGATGAAGACGCGCAATCTCCTCCTGCTGGGCGCGCACTTGGCGCTGCAGCAGGGAGACGCTGGCGGAAGGTGTCGAGGCCGATGAGATCATGCCGACATTTTACCAAGCAGCGCTGCTGGAATCAGCAGAAAATCAGCCAACCGCCTGAAAATCCAACGCCTTATGGGGACGCATGGCGCTGAGATCATAGCCATCCAGGAGCCAGTTCAGCTCCTGGCCCGAGAGGGTGACCGTGTCGCCCTCTAACCGATCCGGCCATTTGAAGCGCTCGCGCTCCAGGCGCTTGTACCAGACCACGAAGCCGTTGCGCTCCCAGAACAGCAGCTTCACCTTGTCACGTTGGCGGTTGCCGAACACGAACACCGCCTCCTCGAAGGGGTTAAGCTCCATGGCCTCCTGAACCAGCAGGGCCAGCCCGTCGATCTGCTTGCGCATGTCGACCGGCTCGCGGCACAGGTAGACGCGCAGCCGGGTATCCGGCCGGATCATCGGGCCACCTCCACGGCGACGAAGCGAAGCGGCCGATGGCGAGGTGGTACCTGCACATCCTGCACCACCAGGCGCTGCTCCCACGCCAGCAGTGACGCAAGATCCAGCCCCTGCTCGTTGGCGTACTCGCTCAGCGACAATTGCCGAGAGGAGGCATGGAACAGATGGCCCAGCCAGAAGGCTTGTGTTGAGGTCAGTTCGCTCATGGTGTCCTCCTTGGTATCGGGTGACACCAGTCTGACGGACACTATTCAGCTGCATAAGATGGGGTTTATGGACCGCTTACCGAAGAAGGACCTGATAAAGGGCTTGATACAAGGCATCCGAAAGCAGGCTGGCCTAAGGTGAGGCACCAGGTATCTGGTGCCAGAGAGGAGTCACACCATGCACTTTCCCATTGCCATTGAGGTCGGGGATCACACTCAAGCCTATGGCGTGGTCGTACCGGATCTCCCGGGCTGCTTTTCGGCCGGCGATACCTTCGACGAGGCGATTGACAATGCCCGAGAAGCGATCGAGGGCCATTTGGAAAGTTTGGCTGAGCATGGCGACCCGATACCGGTGGCCACAGCGATCCAGCGGCATCTGGACAATCCGGATCTTGCTGGCTGGGTCTGGGCCGCGGTCGAGATCGACATGACGCCCTATCTGGGCAAGAGTCACAAGATCAACGTCACACTCCCCGATCTGTTGATCAAGCGGATCGACAGCACCGTGGCCAGGCATGGGGATTACAAGAGTCGCTCCGGGTTCCTGGCTCGTGCCGCGCTACATGAACTCGAGCGGCATGGCTGAGGCTGCTGACTAATCGGGGACATGACTAATCGGGGACAGACCCCCATTTTCCTCAGGCAAGCCCTTCCACCTGATCGGGGTGGAGTTCTCCAGTGAGCAGCGTCAGATCGTGGCGTTCGAGGTGGAGACCATCCGTTGACGGCCAAACAGCGCAGTGACAGGGAAACGCAGGCCAATGGGGGCCTGTCCCTGATTAACCCGGTTTCTGATCGTCCGAGGGCTGTTGACAAGGCTGCTCGGGGGCGTCCTCACCAACCAGTACCGGCTTGCCGTCCTGCCAGATGACTGCATAGTGGCCAAGACAACGCTTGCGCTCGAGGGTCTCGGCCACAGCGGCACGCAGGCTATCCAGCATTTCCTGAGTATCGGGGGAGAGCTGGGTCATAGTCGTGACTCCTTGGAAAGCGTCTCAAACAACGAGTCATTGAGAATCTGTCGTTCTGGTCCGTGCTGCTCGAATACGGGTTCCGGCGTGCCACCGTCATTCATGGGAAATGGGGGTCCGTCCCCGATTACCTCCTGGGAAATGGGGGTCCGTCCCCGATTACCTCCGCGCCCGGACAGAGTCGTTTCAAAGGCAAAGTCTTCCTGGTCGGCAATCACTTCTTCAATTTCTTGCAGGAAGATACGGCTAGCCGCCAGGAGCTCTCTCTCTGGAGCAAGAGGCGAATGGCCTGCAGCAATCAGGTCAGCATTGATGAAGCGCGAGCAGCTAGCAACTTGGGGCAGGTAGTTCAGCGCAAAGGTTGTCTTGCCAGCTCCGTTCGGACCGGCAACGATCCAGCAAGTTGCTACGTGTTCTTTATGACGGGTCATCGCCAAGTCCTTCCGACAAATGCACATGGAAGGTGTCTTACCCGACATGCACCACCCAAAAAACCTAGGCCATGGTGGGCGGAAAATGCAGCTGTCCGTCGGTTGCTGCGCATTGGTGGGCCCAGTTCGACCATCGAGCCTCGTCAAACCAGCCTTTCGCGCCTGGTAAAGCCGCCGGGGGGCGACAGCCAAATCGGGAGACTAAAGCGCGCATTCTACCAAATCCGGCGCACTGGGTTGACGGGGGCGATGCGGATCCTGTCACCCTGATGCGCGGCTCGCTGCACGGCGTGGCCTCGGCCATCGAGATCAGCCGGGCGACCCTTGGCAACATCAAGCAGAACCTGGTGGGCGCCTTCGGCTACCCACATGGGCGCTATAAGTTAATTTCAGACCAACTTGCAATGCTTCTCTCAGGTGGCAGAAACGTAGTTGTGTTATTACTTTTCCAAAAATCTTGCAACCCCACCGGCAAAAGGTCAAACGCAGCAGAAAGCGCACCTGGATCGTGGGAATAAGCGGCAGTACCACCACCCGCTGTAACGACATCCGTGTTGGAAAACTGTTTTTCAACACCTTCTTCCAATGAATCCTGCATGGGTGCCGAAATCAAAGCCCCACTCAACCCACCATTCCCCCCACCGGCAATACCGAAGGTATTGCCCAACACGATCACGAGGCCTTCAAAGTAAGGGGTACCGGCAGTACCATAGTCACCATCAACAAGCAATATTCCAGCTCCGCTAGCATTACCAGTTAATGCCATATCACCTGTTACGTGAGTTATCAACGGGTTACTACTCGAACCCAAGTCTGTCTTATCTTTCCCAGTTGTAGAGATAGAATCAAAAGCCCTATTATTAGCTGCGGCATACGCCTTCAAATCTTCAATGAATGCGTTAAATTTATCGGCATCAGACAAAATACTATTGCCAATTTCATCGGAAATTCCTCCAGTATAATTATCAATCCGACCAGTGCCGATCTGGTCCTCAATGTAAGACTGCTGGCCATTAGTGGTTATGGCGGGTAATGCACCACCTTCGAACTTGTCGTCGATAAGTCCTTCAACAACAAAGGCATTCGAGTTGGGAGCATCGAAGCTGGAGACATTGCCTGCCAAGTTGATTGCTGCTAGATCCGTAAAGGTGGACTCAACAGATTTAACAAGCATCTCGACTTGAATAATTCGCGGAACGTCCCGGGCACTACCTTCAGTCGTGATTCTGACAATTTCGTCACTTGGGCTACATATCTCGTAACGGTAGGAAACCGACTCATCCTGACTGTTGTTGATGCTGATGGAATTGCCATAGTTGGGGGGATCTGAACAGCTGGATAAAGACGTTAGTGAGACGGATGAGTTGGCCTCCAGCTGCGCTGACGAACCGAATTCTGCAGCCATTAAAGCATTGGAAGCCGCACGATTACTGCCCGCCGCAGACTCTTCCACTCTGGATGTCTGCATACCACTTACCCCAAGAATTAACGCCATTGTCATAAGTGATAAGCTGACAATCAACGCCATGCCTTTTTGTTTATTTTTCATGAAGATTTCCTTATATTAAAATCGCATACACGCTAATGACAGTTTTTATATCTCATTCAAAAATTGCCTTGCTGTGCCTCGTAAAGCGCATATTAATGACATCGGATACCGACGAAGATCTTGGAGACTCCAGTGTCAGAATAACATCCACATAAGCATCGTTACCCTTAATCTTCTCTGCCTTGAATTGGATATCTGAAATGCCGGCAATTACCTCTTTCTCACCCTGCAAAACATCATTACAGCTTGCCTCCACCATTAGAGATGACTTACCGAAATCAACAAAATACTCCAGGCCATCAATTACAGTAGTTCCAGATGGGCAATATGGCATATAGGAATTATCCTGAAACTCAATCTTTAATCGATCACCTTCATTGACTACGCCTCCTGAGCCACCGGTCTTCACAGGTCCCGTTCCCGCACCAGAAATACGCACTTCATAACCAATAATATTGGAAATATATGAGACCACTTCCTGCCTTTTATTAATATCTTCAATACTACGAAAGGCCTGTGAGCTTGTCAGGAACAGTTGTGTCGCACCAAAAACGACAAGCAACCCAAGCACCAAGGCAACCATAAGCTCGACCAATGTAAAGCCTGACTGACGGCGCAAACCTGCATTTTTTGTTATCACAAGAGAATGCATCACTTTTGTCCTCATGGTGCCTGTGGCAACCGAGCAACATAGACCAGCCTCGATACATCACCCTCTGCAGAAAAACGCTCATCCTGCCACAAGACTGAAATTAAGTATTCACAGCCGGAAGCAGTAATATCGGAGCCTGCCGTATCCATTCCCACCAGCACTCCCTTCCAGGCATCGTGCCATTCGGTAGTAACATCCACTGGATCTGGGCAGCTGTCAGGCGTTTTCCAGAGCTTAACCCACAATCTCTCGACGGCATCCTGAGCGGCCGAAGTCGCCAGTGTTCGCTGATAGGAGAGGTGGGCAGACTGCAAGCCCTTCAACTGCATGCCTGCCAGCCCAAGCAATCCAAACGACAATACAAGCACAGCAACCAACACCTCAAGCAGTGTGAAGCCTGATTGTTCCCGCCTGCTTTCTTTGATCGGCGAGAAAATTCGAGACCGGCAGGATTCAGCCAACACAGTTTTCGATTTCATCATCTTTCCTGAGTTCTATCTGACCCGAGATTCTCATGTAGGCTTCTCTTGACACTTCTGCATCACGCAGAATGCATAATGCCCGTGCAGTATCGACTCTACCAAAACGGTTGAACACCAAATCATCTCCTGACGCCCAAGAAAGTGATATTAATGAATGCGAGGCATATCGCGCAAGGACAGTCTCTTCATTGCCTGTATCAGGGTTCGTGTATTTTACTGTGATAGGCCAGCCTTGAGAGTTACCGAGGACAACTGACATATCCAATCGCTTGTTGATGGCTTCACGCCTTGCTGATTGAAGCACTCCAAGCACGTCGTTGGCACTTGCCACTATTTGTTGCTGCTGGCGAAGTTGAGAAAAGCCGGGCACAGCAATCGTCGCCAGGACTACGGCTACAGCTATCGTGACCAGCAGCTCAATCAGGGTAAACCCTGAAAAGGGTTTTACCTTACCAGCAATCAGTTTCATTAGCTCCCCTTGCGCCGGTATGGGTTAGTGTAAAATCATCACAGCTATCACCGGATTGACTGGAGTTCTGAGCACCTGTTGTTGTTGCCGTAAGCCTATAGTTGGAGCTTTCGGGCACCGTTCCTGTACCATCAGCTGCTGAAGCAGTGATTCGATAGAAACCTTCATTTGAATCAATAGGGAAATTAATACAAGCATTTCCATCCCCATCCCTATAGCGATAGTCACTAGTTACTGTATAACAACGCTCCAGTTGCCCTGCGACCTGCATCAGACTACTCTTGGCATCCGTTCGGCGCGATTCCAGCACATACCGCTGATAACTGGGATAGGCGATCGACGCCAGAATTCCGACAATGGCTACCGCAATCATCAGTTCGATGAGCGTGAAGCCGGCGGTGCGCCGGGTGCTGCCTGCGGGGCCTTGGGGCCTGCGTCGGGTGCTCGGTTGGGTCACGCCGCGCGCCTCCATAGTTTCGTTACGTTTGGTTGCAGTATGTATCAAGAGCGGAATTTGCGATAGGGTGCCGCGGCAAAAATGCAAGGGCGGTTAGCGTTTGCTTACCGTGTAGCCCGGGAAGGCGTGAAGCAGGTGCATGGCAGGATTGCTGGGCGCCTGGCGGCGCCTCACCGCTGCGCGGTGTTCGCCCGGGGGGCCCGGGCTCCCACTGGGGTTGGCCGCCCGTCGGCTGATTGCCATGCAAGCCATTGGCTTGGCAAAGGCGGTGTCGCTCGGTCGGCCACCCTGAAAACGAGAACGCCGCCGTCATTTCCATGACGCCGGCGTTCTTGTTGGGGCACTGCTGACACCGCTACTCGCTGACGATCACCCGCTCGCGCAGTTCGCGAGGCATGGAGAAGGTGATGGTCTCGGCGCGGCCGGCGAGTTCCTCGGGGGCGGTGGCGCCCAGTGCCTGCAGGCGCTCGATCACGCCCCGCACCAGTACCTCGGGGGCGCTGGCGCCGGCGGTCACGCCCACGGCGCTGACGCCTGCCAGCCAGGCGGGGTCGATCTGCTCGGCGTTGTCGATCAGGTGGGCCGGGGTGCCGATGCGCTCGGAGAGCTCGCGCAGGCGGTTGGAGTTGGAGCTGTTGGGGCTGCCCACCACCAGCACCAGGTCTGCGCCTTCGGCCAGCTCCCGCACGGCGTCCTGGCGGTTCTGGGTGGCGTAGCAGATGTCGTCCTTGCGCGGCCCCTCGATCTCCGGGAACTTGGCGCGCAGGGCGTCGATCACCTTGGCGGTGTCGTCCATGGAAAGCGTCGTCTGGGTGACGAAGGCGAGCTTGCTCGGATCCTTCACCTCCAGTTTCGCCACGTCCTGCTCGTCTTCCACCAGGTAGATGGCGCCGCCGTGGGCGGTGTCGTAGCGGCCCATGGTGCCCTCCACCTCGGGGTGGCCGCCGTGGCCGATCAGGATGCACTCCTGGCCGCGCTTGGCGTAGCGCAGCACCTCCAGGTGGACCTTGGTGACCAGCGGGCAGGTGGCGTCGAACACCTTGAGGCCGCGCCGATCGGCTTCCTCCTGTACGGCGCGGGAGACGCCGTGGGCGGAGAAGATCACGATGACGTCGTCGGGGACCTCATGAAGCTCCTCGACGAAGACGGCACCGCGCTCACGCAGGGTGTCGACCACGAAGCGGTTGTGGACAACTTCGTGACGCACGTAGATGGGCGGGCCGAAGACATCGAGGGCACGGTTGACGATATCGATGGCGCGATCGACGCCGGCGCAGAAGCCGCGGGGGTTGGCGAGCCTGATCTGCATAGGCTTGGTCTGCGTTCGCTGTGTCTGCGGGGTGTCAGGTTGCATGAGGGCCTTGCCTTGATGAATCAGTCGAAAATGTCGTCGAGGGTATCGGCGGTCAATACACGCTCGGCCCAGCGGTCCATGGCTTCCATGTCAGCTTCTTCTACCCGCACGGCCAGGCCCTCGGGAAGCTCGCCGAATTTCAAGGCAAGTAGCTTCAGCAGCAGCTCGGCACGACCATTGCGAGCCCCCTGCTGCATACCCTGCTGCATACCTTGCTGCATACCTTGCTGTATGCCGCGCTTTTCCGCGATACGTTCGAACGATGTGACATACGCCATCTGTACTTCCTCCTCGAAGCGAGCCATCTGGATTTCTAGCTGCTCCTCCAGCGCCGGCGGCAACTCCAGCATCCAGTCTATCAGTCTCAACAGCTCCAGCACCTCTGCTCGGGTAAAACCTCGCTGATAAAGGCGCTTCATCAGAGCGAATTTGGTCACCAGGCGAGCGTCCGCGTCGCCTCTTGTGCGGTGCGCTTCCAGCTGTGCCAACACTACGACAGCAAAGGGGTTGGAGGTGTTCTCGAGCGCCGGGCGGTCATTACCCACTTGCTGCAGGTCCACCACCGGAAAGCTGAAGGTCAGGCGCGTCTGCCACAGGCTCTGCTCATGTCGCCCAAGCGGACGGTGGCCGCCTTTATCCGTCAGGATAGCCAGGCTAGCGATACGCCGCTGAGGGTACTTGTCCTGTAGCCGGTAGTAGTAGCGGTACATCCTGGCGTTGAAGTGACGATCGGCCTTGCCCTGCACCTCGACGTGGATCAACACCCAGGTCTCGCTACCCTCCAGGGTGTATACCTTGACCAGCTTGTCTGCGTGTCGCCGACCGGCTTCGGTGTCACGCACAACCTGCTGCAGCTCCTTGTCGAGAAACTCGTGGGGGCGCTGCCAATCGATATCACGGAACATCTCCGGCATCAACAACTGGAGAAACTGCGGAAAATAGTGCTCCAGGGCCTCTTTCCAAGGGGAATCGAAGTCGCTGCTACCACTGACCGCTTTGCCCATCAGGCCACCTCAATGCGTGGTTGCAGGCTTCACGTCGAGCACGTCCACCTCGAAGGTCAGGGTACGCCCTGCCAGCGGGTGGTTGAAGTCCACGTCGATCATGTCGCCGTCGATGGCGCTGATCACGCCGGGCAGCTCGCCGCCGGAGGGGTCCGCGAAGGACATCACGGTGCCCAGCTCCAGCGGCTCGTCGCCGAAGTTGTCGCGCTTGAGGCGCTGGACGTTCTGCGGGTTGTGCTGGCCGAAGGCGTGCTCCGGGGTGATCTCGAAGCTGCCGCTTTCGCCGGCGGCCATGCCCTTCATGGGGTGCTCGAAGCCGGGTGGCAGGTTGCCGTCGCCCACCTGGAAGGTGGCCGGGGCCTTGTCGTGGGTGGAGTCCACCACAGTGCCGTCTTCCAGCTTGAGGGTGAAGTGCAGGGTCACTTCCATGCCCTCGTCGATCTGGTATTGCTCGCTGTTCTGGTCGGTCATGGGATCTTGGGCTCGGTAAAGATGATTAGGTTCGGTGGCCTCGCTGAGGCCGGGTGGCTCCGCTGGGCGCCTGGCGGCGCCATTCGCCCGGCAGAGCCGATCTCCCACAATGGGTATGGTGGCTCACCGGGGCGCCTGCGGCGCCATTCGCCCGGCGGAGCCGATCTCCCACAAAAGCCCCGGGGCTCCCACAGAGGCCCCGGGGCCAGTCAGTTGCGTTGCCGGGCGCGGCGCTTCTCGCCGAACACCGATTCCCAGATCAGGCCGATGGCCCCCAGGGTGATGCCGATGTCCGCCACGTTGAAGGCCGGGTAGTACCAGCCGGCGACGTGGAAGGAGAGGAAGTCCACCACGTAGCCGTGTACCAGGCGGTCGTAGAGGTTGCCGAGGGCCCCGCCGATGATCGCCGCCAGCGAGCACGCCAGCAGCGTCTCGTCGCGCTTGAGCCGGGTCAGCCAGATGGTCAGGCCGATGCTGGCCCCCACCGCGATGACGGCGAAGAACCAGCGCTGCCAGCCGGGGTGGTTGGCCAGGAAGCTGAAGGCCGCGCCGGTGTTGTGCAGCAGCGTCAGGTTGAAGAACGGCAGCACCTCCACCGGCCGGGCGTAATCGAGCATGGCACTGGCCATGTACTTGGTGGCGAGGTCCAGCACGATGATCGCCACGGCCAGCCACAGCCAGCGCAGCGGGCGCTGCATGGGCGGCACCCCCCCAGGGTTGCTGACAAGGGTGCTGGCAGGAGTGCCGCCGGCCCGCTTGGCAGAATCGTTGGCGGCATCCTTGGCTGCCTTGTTGGCTGACTTGTTGGCGGGCGAATCAGGCATACAGGCGAGTCTCACCGGGGCCGTCGGGCAGGTTGCTCACGCAGCGCCCGCAGAGGTCATCATGCCCCTCGTGGCTGCCCACGTCGTCGCGGTGGTGCCAGCAGCGCTCGCACTTGCGATGGGCGCTGACGGCCACGGCCACCTTCAGCCCCGCCAGTTCGGTCGCCTCGGCGCCCTCTCCTTGGGGTTTTTCAGCATCGCCGAGCGGCTTCAGGGTCACCTCGCTGGTCAGCATCACGAAACGCAGCTCGTCGCCCAGCTTGGACAGCATCGCCTGCAGGGCGTCGTCCACGTAGAGGGTGACCTCGGCGGCCAGGCTGCCCTTGATGGTCTTGGCGTTGCGGGCGTCCTCCAGGCACTTGTTGACCGCCTGCTTGACCTCCAGCACCTGCTCCCAGAAGTCGCGGCCCATCTCGGCGTCGTCTTCCAGGGTGGCGAGGCCTTCGTAGTAGGTCGCCAGCAGCACGCTGTCGCCGCGCTCGCCGGGGATGTTCTCGAAGATCTCCTCGGCGGTGAAGGAGAGGATCGGCGCCACCCAGCGGGAGAGCGCCTCCACCACGTGGTAGAGGGCGGTCTGGGCGCTGCGGCGCGCCAGGGAGTCGGCCTGGGTGGTGTACTGGCGATCCTTGATGACGTCCAGGTAGAAGCCGCCCAGCTCGCGGGCGCAGAAGCCGTGCACCTGCTGGTAGACGTCCAGGAAGCGGTACTCCTGGTAGGCGGTCTCGATACGCGCCTGAAGCTGGGCGGCGCGGTCGACCACCCACTGGTCCAGGGCCAGCATCT
The DNA here is from genome assembly GCF_047795635.1 of Halomonas sp. HK25. GTDB lineage: Bacteria > Pseudomonadota > Gammaproteobacteria > Pseudomonadales > Halomonadaceae > Halomonas. The sequence goes on from NZ_CP181044.1 coordinate 3,728,508, forward strand.
CGTCGAAGGCCACGGCGTCGCGGTTCGGTTCGAATCCGTTGAGGTTGGCGAGCAGGAAGCGCGAGGTGTTGCGGATGCGCCGGTAGACGTCGGCGGTACGCTTCAAGATCTCGTCGGAGACCGCCATCTCGCCGCCGTAGTCGGTGGAGGCGACCCACAGGCGCAGGATGTCGGCGCCGAGCTTGTCCATCACCGCCTGGGGTGCGACCACGTTGCCCACCGACTTGGACATCTTGCGGCCCTGGGCGTCCACGGTGAAGCCGTGGGTGAGCAGGCCGCGGTAGGGCGGGTGGCCATCGATGGCACAGCCGGTGAGCAGCGAGGAGTGGAACCAGCCGCGATGCTGGTCGGAGCCCTCCAGGTAGAGGTCGGCCACCGGGCCACTCTCGTGGCCGTGGGGGTGGGAGCCGCGCAGCACGTGGCGGTGGGTGGTGCCGGAGTCGAACCAGACATCCAGGGTATCGGTGACCTTGTCGTAGTCGGCGGCCTCCTCGCCCAGCAGCTCGGCGGGGTCGAGGCGGAACCAGGCGTCGATGCCCTCGGCCTCCACACGCTTGGCGGCCTCCTCCATCAGTTCGAGGGTGCGCGGGTGCAGCTCGCCGGTGGCCTTGTGCAGGAAGAAGGGGATCGGCACGCCCCAGTTGCGCTGGCGCGAGATGCACCAGTCCGGGCGGTTGGCGATCATGCTGTGCAGGCGCGCCTGGCCCCAGGCCGGGGTGAAGTGGGTCGCCTCGATGCCTTCAAGCGCCCGCTCGCGCAGGGTCTTGCCGTCTCGCCCTCTCACATCCATGCCCACGAACCACTGGGCGGTGGCACGGTAGATCACCGGGGTCTTGTGGCGCCAGCAGTGCATATAGCTGTGGGTAATGGTCTGGTGGGCCATCAGCGCACCCACCTCATCGAGCTTGGCGACGATCTGCAGATTGGCCTTCCAGATCATCTGGCCACCGAAGAACGGCAGGTCATCGACATAGACGCCATTGCCCTGCACCGGGCTCTCGATCTCGTCGAATTCCATGCCATGGGCGCGACAGGTCACGAAGTCATCGACGCCATAGGCCGGGGCCGAGTGGACGATACCCGTGCTGCCTGCCTCCACTTCCACATAGTCGGCCAGATAGACCGGCGACAGGCGGTCATAGAAGGGGTGGCGAAAGCGGACGCCGTCCAGCCGCTCGCCGGTGGCGGTGGCAACGATCTCGCCGTGGAGGTCGAAGCGCTCCAGGCACGATGCCACCAGCTCCTCGGCCAGCACCAGCAGCCGCTCGCCGGTGTCCACCAGCGCATAGGTGAACTCGGGGTGCACGTTCAGCGCCTGGTTGGCGGGGATGGTCCAGGGGGTGGTGGTCCAGATCACCACGGCGGCCGGTTTGGCCAGCGCCTCGAGGCCGAAGGCCGCGGCCAACCGGTCGGCATCCGCCACCGGAAAGGCCACGTCGATGGCGTCGGACTTCTTGTCGGCGTATTCCACCTCGGCCTCGGCCAGGGCGGAGCCGCAATCGAAGCACCAGTTGACGGGCTTCAGGCCCTTGAAGACGTAGCCGGCCTCGACCATGTCGGCCAGGGCGCGAATCTCGCCGGCCTCGTTGGCGAAGTCCATGGAGCGGTAGGGGTTGTCCCAGTCGCCCATCACGCCCAGGCGCACGAAATCGGCCAGCTGGCCCTGGATCTGCTCACCGGCGTACTCGCGGCACAGCTCGCGGGCCGTCTCGGCGGCCAGGTGCTTGCCGTGGGTGGTCTCCACCTTGTGCTCGATGGGCAGGCCGTGGCAGTCCCAGCCGGGTACGTAGGGGGCATCGAAGCCGGCCAGGTTCTTCGACTTGACGATGATGTCCTTGAGGACCTTGTTGACAGCGTGACCGATGTGGATGCTGCCGTTGGCGTAGGGAGGGCCATCGTGCAGCACGAACAGCGGCTTGCCCCGGCGCTCCTCGCGCAGGCGGTGGTACAGATCCTGTTGCTGCCACTGGGCCAGCCGCTCCGGCTCACGCTTGGGCAGCATGCCGCGCATGGGAAAGTCGGTTTCTGGCAGGTTCAGAGTGTGCTTGTAGTCGCTCATATCCCGGGATCAGCCGTCGTCGTGGTCGGCGGGCTCACCCGCCGAGGAATCGGAAGTCACGGCCTCGCGCGCCAGCGGCGCCGATGCCAGAGGAAGAGAATCGTCATTATTGAGGGCGGGGTGCTGAGAAAAGTAGCCGCGGGCCCGGCGCTGGTCGGCGGCGATCTGGCGCTTCAGGGCGTCGAAGTGCTCGAACTTCACCTCGCCGCGCAGCTTGGCGCAGGGAAACACCGCCAGGCGCTGGCCATAGAGGTCGCCGTCGAAGTCAAACAGGTGCACCTCCAGCACCGGCCGGGTGCTGCCCACCGTGGGGCGCCAGCCGATGTTGGCCACCCCGGGAAGGCGGCGGCCATCGGGCAGCTCGCTGACCACCGCATAGACGCCGTGCAGCGCCAGGGAGCGCACCGGCTGGGGCAGGTTGGCGGTGGGCACGCCGATGGTGCGGCCGAGCTTCTGGTCGGCCACCACGCGGCCGCCCAGCTGGTAGGGGCGCCCCAGCAGCCGGGCGGCGGCGTCGAAGTTGCCGCTGGCCAGCAGGGTGCGGATGCGGGTGCTGGAGACGCGGTCATCGTCGATGGTGAAGGTGCGGGTGTGCTCGACGCCGAAGCCGCGCTGCTCGCCGATCTCGGTGAGCAGGTGGAAGTCGCCGCGGCGGTCGCAGCCGAAGCGGAAATCGTCGCCCACCACCAGGTGGCGCACGCCCAGGCCGTCGATCAGCACCTTATCGATGAAGGCCTCGGCGGTGAGGCTGCGCAGGGCATCGTTGAAGGGCAGGCAGAGCACCCGCTCCACCCCGGCCTCGCCCAGCAGGCGCACCTTGTCGCGCAGCAGGGCGAGGCGCGGCGGCGCCTGGTCGCCGGCGAAGAACTCCCGGGGCTGGGGCTCGAAGACCACCACGGTGACCGGCAGCTGCAGCGTGGCGGCCTGTTCGCGGCACTGGTCGAGAATCGCCTGGTGGCCGCGGTGGACCCCATCGAAATTGCCGATGGTGGCCACGCAGCCGCGGTGCTCGTCGCGCAGGTTGTGCAGTCCTCGGATCACTTGCATGGCGTTGCTCGAGCTCCGCTGGCCAGAAGAGGGTCGTAAAGTGAGCGATTATACCGGACCGCCGGCCCCTTGACAGCCGGGCCGGCCTGGCCCTCGCAATTCATTGCCCACCCCTGTGGGAGCTGGGCTATGCCCGGCGAATGGAGACCGAAGGACTCCTGGGCGGCGGCAGGAACGCAAGCAACGCCGCAGGGGCGCCTGCGGCGCCCTTCGCCCCGCAGAGCGTGGCTCCCACCCGTCGCAACAACCTCGGTGGTAACTGGATAACCTCCCAGCCCGAGGGTGGCCAGTGTGAGATCGACATGTCGCAAGGCTTGTGACCACTGGTGGGAGCTGGGCTTTGCCCGGCGAATGGAGACCGAAGGGCTCCCACAAAGTCAGGTCAACTCTTCATCTTGAACTGGCGGAGGCGCACGCCGGTTAGCGCAAGCCAGGCGAAGTAGACCCCGGCGCCGGCCACCACCAGCGCCGCCAGCCAGGTCACTCGCGTCCAGACGTCCCAGCCAAGCCACGCCTGCCAGTCGGGCGAGATCCACCACAGGCCGACGCCCATCACCGCGCAGCCGCCCAGCAGCTGCACCGCATAGCGCCCCCAGCCAGGCTGGAACACCAGCACCCGCTCCTTGTAGAGCAGCCAGCCCAGCAGGCCGGCATTCAGGAACGCCGAGAGCGCCGTGGCCAGCGCCAGGCCGGCGTGGGCCAACGGCCAGATCAGGATCAGGTTGAAGACCATGTTGGCGACCATGGCGATGATGCCGATCTTCACCGGCGTGCTGGTGTTCTGGCGGGCGAAGAAGCCTGGCGCCAGCACCTTGATCAGCATGAAGGCCACCAGTCCAAAGGCATAGGCGCGCAGGCTCATCGCCGCCATGGCGATGTCATGCTCGGTCATGGCGCCGTAGTGGAACAGCGAGATCAGCAGCGGCTCGGCCAGTATCGCCAACGCCAGCGCCGCCGGCAGGCCGAGCAGCAGCACGGCGCGGATCGCCCAGTCGAGCATCTCGCTGAAGTGCTGGCCGGACTGCGCGGCGTGGCGCTTGGAGAGCGCCGGCAGGATCACCGTGCCGATGGCGATGCCGAACACCCCCAGCGGCAGTTCCACCAGACGGTCGGAGTAGTAGAGCCAGGAGACGCTGCCCGGCGCCAGCAGCGAGGCGAGGATGGTGTCCAGCAGCAGGTTGATCTGCGACACCGAGACGCCGAACAGCGCCGGCGCCATCAGCACCATGATCTGCTTCACCCCGGGGTGCACGAAGCTCGGCCAGGGCCGCGGCATCAGCCCCAGGCGGACCAGGAAGGGCACCTGGAAGGCGAGCTGGGCGACGCCGGCGATCAGCACGCCCCAGGCCAGCGCCATGGCCGGCTCGGTCATCAGCGGGGTGAGCAGCAGCGCGGCGCCGATCAGCGAGAGGTTGAGCAGCACCGGGGTGAAGGCCGGGATGGCGAAGCGGTTCCAGGTGTTGAGCACGCTGCCGGCAAACGCCGTCAGCGAGATCAGCAGCAGGTAGGGAAAGGTGAGCCGCAGCATGTCGGCGGTGAGCGCCAGCTTGGCCGGGTCGCGGCCGAAGCCGGGGGCAAACACCCACACCAGCCAGGGGGCGGCGACCATGAACAGCGCGGTGAGCAGCGCCAGCACCACGGTAAGGCTGCCGGCGGCGGCGTCGAGCAGTTCGCGCACTTCCCGCTTGCTGCCGCGGGTGGCGTACTCGGAGAGCACCGGCACGAAGGCCTGGTTGAAGGCCCCCTCGGCGAACAGCCGGCGCATGAAGTTGGGAATCTTGAAGGCGACGAAGAAGGCGTCGGCGCCACTGCCCGCGCCGAACAGGGTGGCCACTACCACGTCGCGCACCAGGCCCATCACACGGGAGAGCATGGTCATCACGCTGACCACCAGGCCCGAGCGCATCAGCCCGCCGGCCTTGGGGGCCACCACCTTGTCGTGCTCGTCCACCGGGGTGGGGGGCAACTGCTCTCGGTCCGTCACGGTTGGGCTCCTCGGCGGGCTCAGGGAGCGGCGGCCACAAAAAAACCGGCCGCAGCCGGTTTTTCACGAGACGCCTGCCACGCAGGCCGCGTCTCGGTGGCATCTGACCGGCTTAGGCAGCCAGCGCCTTGATGCGCTTGTTCAGGCGGCTCTTCATGCGTGCGGCACGCTTCTTGGAGAGCACGTCCTTGTCGGCGATGCGATCGATGATCGGCTGCGCCTGATTGAACTCGGCCATGGCCTGAGCGTGGTCACCGCTGTTGATGGCCTTGATGACGCGCTTGACGTAGGTGCGCACCATGGAGCGCTGACCGGCTTTCAGTACACGACGGCCTTCGGACTGACGGGCGCGCTTGCGAGCTTGCTTGCTGTTTGCCACTGGATGTCTCCTTGGAGATTCTTCGCCGCCCGTGTGATGACGGCATCGATAACGTATTGATCCGGCAGAAAAGTCCGAGACTTTCCGCCGGCTTGGCCATCTGGCCGACCGCTTGACATCAGCGATCGTTCACGGGCCGTGTCTGAGAGGATGGCGCATCCTATCACAGCCCGCGCCGTGCTTGCCATAGTGACGCGGCTACAACACCACCAGGTTGTCGCGGTGAATCAGCTCCGGGGCCTCCATGAAGCCGAGGATCGCCTCGATCTGGTGGCTCGGCTTGCCGAGGAGGCGCGCGGCGTCATCGGCGCCGTAGTTGACCAGCCCCTTGGCCACGCGCTCGCCCTGCTCATCCACACAGAGCACCATATCGCCACGGCGGAACGGCCCCGCTACCGCCTTGACCCCCACCGCCAGCAGGCTGGATCCGCTCTCGCGCAGCACCTTCACTGCCCCGGCGTCCAGGGTCAGGGTGCCACGCACCTGCAGCTGCCCGGCCAGCCAGCGCTTGCGCGCCGCGATGGGCACCTGGTCGGGCCGCAGCAGGGTGCCGAGGCGCTCACCGGCCATCAGCCGAGTGAGCACGTCGGACTGGCGGCCGCTGGCGATGGCGGTAAAGGCGCCGGAGCGCGCCGCCAGGTGCGCCGCGCGGAGCTTGGTGGTCATGCCGCCGCGCCCCAGGGCGCCGCCGCCGCCGGCCACGGCGGCCAGCGCCGGGTCATCGGCGCGCCCCTCGTGGATCAGCCGCGCCTCGGGGTTGCTGCGCGGGTCGGCGTCGAAGAGCCCTTCCTGGTCGGTGAGGATCACCAGGGCGTCGGCCTCCAGCAGGTTGGCCACCAGGGCCCCCAGGGTGTCGTTGTCGCCGAAGCGGATCTCGTCGGTGACCACGGTGTCGTTCTCGTTGATCACCGGTACCACCCGCAGGTCGACCAGGGTGCGCAGGGCCGAGCGGGCGTTGAGGTAGCGCTTGCGATTGGAGAGGTCGTCGTGGGTCAGCAGCACCTGGGCGGTGAGCAGGCCGTGGCGGGCGAAGTGCCCCTCGTAGCACTCGGTGAGGCCGTTCTGCCCCACCGCGGCGGCGGCCTGAAGCTCATGCACCGCCGAGGGGCGCGCCTGCCAGCCGAGGCGCACCATGCCCGCGGCCACCGCGCCGGAGGAGACCAGCACCACCTCGATGCCGCGGCGATGGAGTTCGGCGACCTGATCGACCCAGCCACCGATGGCCGCCTCGTCGAGGCCGCGACCGTCGTTGGTCAGCAGCGCGCTGCCGATCTTCACCACCACCCGGCGGGCGTTCACCAGCGCCTCGCGGCCTGCCACCTGCTCGTTGCCTTCCATCAGCTCTCAACCCTCAGGGCGCGTATTCGACCTCGACGTCATGGTCGTCGTCATCGAAATCGTCGTCGTCCTCAGTGACCTTCTTGCGCTTGCGGCCCAGGCGCGCCTCGGTGCGGGCCACCGCCTCGTCCTCCATGCGTGCGCGCATCTCGCGGGCGCGCTCGGCGGCCTCCTCGTCCTCGTTCTCGAGTGTGCGCTGCTCGGTCAGCCAGCGGTAGCCCGCCTGCACCAGGGCGGCGGTGCCGTCGGCAGAGATCGCCGAGATGCGGAACACCGGCCCCTCCCAGCCCAGGCGGCGTACGATATCGGCGGCACGCTCCTCGCGATCCTCGGCGGGAAGCAGGTCGAGCTTGTTGAGCACCAGCCAGCGCGGCAACTCGGCCAGCGCCGGGGAGAACTCGCCCAGCTCGTGGATGATCGCCTGGGCGGCTTCCACCGGGTCGGACTCGTCGAAGGGCGCCACGTCGACCACGTGAAACAGCAGCCGAGTGCGGGTCAGGTGCTTGAGGAAGCGCAGCCCCAGCCCGGCACCGTCCGAGGCGCCCTCGATCAACCCCGGCACGTCGGCCATCACGAAGTGCTCGTGCATGCCCAGCTTCACCACCCCCAGGTTGGGCACCAGGGTAGTGAAGGGGTAGTTGGCCACCTTGGGCTTGGCGGCGGAGACGGCACGGATCAGCGTCGACTTGCCGGCGTTGGGCATGCCCAGCAGGCCCACGTCGGCCATCACCTTCATCTCCAGACGCAGGTTGCGGCGCTCGCCCTCGGTGCCCGGCGTGGTCCGCCGGGGCGCCCGGTTGGTGGAGGACTTGAAGTGGATGTTGCCCAGCCCCCGGCGGCCACCCTGTGCCACCATCACCACCTGGCCGATCTCGGTGACGTCGGCGATCACCTCGAGGGTCTCCTCGTCGATCACCGTGGTGCCCACGGGCACCTTGACGTGCAGATCATCGCCGGCGCGACCGCTCATCTGCCGACCCATGCCGCCCTGGCCGTTCTGAGCCTTGTAGAAGCGCTGGAACCTGAAGTCGATCAGGGTGTTGAGGGCATCGTCACCGATCAGGTAGACGGTGCCACCATGGCCGCCATCGCCGCCATCCGGGCCACCCTTGGGCACATACTTCTCGCGCCGGAAGCTGAGGCAGCCATTGCCGCCCTTTCCGGCCTCCACGATGATCGAGGCTTCATCGACGAACTGCATCTGTCATTCTCCTGACGGCGTCTGCCGTCCCACCCACCTGGGTATATACAAGAAGGCCCCGCCTGGGCGGGGCCTTCTTGCTGCAAGCCTCAGGCGTCTCAGGCAGAGACGACAGTGACGAACTTGCGGCTTTTCGGACCCTTGGTCTCGAACTTGATCACACCGTCGTTCAGGGCGAACAGCGTGTGGTCGCGGCCGAGGCCGACGCCGGTACCGGCGTGGAACTTGGTGCCGCGCTGACGCACGATGATGTTGCCGGCGGTAACGGCCTGGCCACCGAACAGTTTCACGCCAAGGCGCTTGGATTCGGAATCGCGACCGTTACGCGTGGAACCGGCTGCTTTCTTATGTGCCATGGAAAAATCCTCCGTTCAGGGGTGGACCGCTTACGCGGAAATCCCGGTGATCTTGACTTCAGTGAACCACTGGCGGTGGCCCTGACGCTTCATGTGGTGCTTGCGGCGGCGAAACTTGATGATGGTGATCTTGTCACCGCGGCCGTGGGAGACGATCTCGGCGGAGACCTTGGCACCCTCGACCAGCGGCGCGCCGACCGTGATATCGTCGTCGTTGCCCACCAGCAGCACTTCGTCGAAGTCGATGGACTCGCCGGTCGGGACTTCGATCTTCTCGAGCTTGAGGGTCTGGCCTTCCTGAACGCGGTACTGCTTGCCACCGCTCTTGATAACTGCGTACATGCTTTTCTCTCCAGGACTCATCGGGGGTTGGCTCTTGATCGGCCTGCGGCGAGTGGCGCCTCTTCTGGCACCATCTGACAGGGAGCAGGATGAGTGGGCCGGGCATTATAACCGCGCGCCGAGGGCGGCACAACCCGCGCAGCACCTGCTGTTCAAGCCCGCCGCGCCGCGCCGGAGCGGCTCGCCTTGACGCCCATGAGGGGGCCCCATAGCATGACCGGCAACCCAAGGCCAGTGGGGACCGCCACGCCCCGGCCCCCATCAATTCAGTGAAGCCGCCACCATGACTGCCGACGTCACCTCCCCCGCTGCTGCTGCCCCCTCGCCGATCCACGCCGTCGTGACCGAGGACTTCGCTGCCGTCAACCGCACGATCATGGACCAGCTCGCCTCACGGATTCCGCTGGTGGAGACCATCGGCCAGTACATCATCGCCAGCGGCGGCAAGCGCCTGCGTCCACTGCTGGTGCTGCTGGCGGCCCGCGCACTGGGTTACCAGGGCAACCACCACGTGATCCTGGCCACCCTGATCGAGTTCATGCATACCTCGACCCTGCTGCACGACGATGTGGTGGACGAATCCCATATGCGCCGCGGCAAGGCCACCGCCAACGACGCCTGGGGCAACGCGCCCTCGGTGCTGGTGGGCGACTTTCTCTACTCGCGCTCCTTCCAGATGATGGTGGAGATAGGCTCCATACGGATCATGAGCGTGCTCTCGTCCGCCACCTGCGTCATCGCCGAAGGCGAGGTGCAGCAGCTCACCAACGTGGGCAACCCGGACACCGATGAGGCGGCCTACTTCGAGACCATCCAGGGCAAGACCGCCATGCTGTTCGAGGCGGCCAGCCACAGCGGCGCGATCCTCGCCCAGGCCACCCCGGAGCAGGAGGCCGCCCTGCAGCACTACGGCCGCTACCTGGGCCTGGCCTTCCAGCTGATCGACGACCTCCTCGACTACCAGGGCGACGCCTCAGCGATGGGCAAGAACGTCGGCGACGACCTGGCCGAGGGCAAACCCACCCTGCCGCTGATCCAGGCCATGGCCGCCGGCACCCCGGAGCAGGCCGCGGTGATCCGCCGCGCGATCCGCCACGGCGGCCTGGATCATCTCGACGAGGTGCTGGCCATTGTCAACGCCACCGGCGCCCTGGATTACACCCGCTCCCGGGCCGAGGAGATGGCCGCCAAGGCACTGGCGCAGCTCGACCACCTGCCCCCCTCCCCCTACCGCGACAGCATGGCCGACCTGGCACGCCTGGCCGTGGAGCGCGAGTCGTGATCCTGCCCACCGCCGAGGGCTTGCAAAGCGCCGCGCTGCGGGTATAATTCGTCCCCGTTGAGGCATCAGCCCAACGCGTCGGAGTATAGCTCAGCTTGGTAGAGCGCTGCCTTCGGGAGGCAGAGGTCGTAGGTTCGAATCCTGCTACTCCGACCAAGAACATCAGTAAAAACGGCCACTAGCTCACATGAGCAGTGGCCGTTTTTCGTTGGCTGGCTTCGAGGTTCCAAATAGGTTCCAAGCGTCAGGAAGTCGCCAGCCAATCGCCCGGAGCTCGCCTGCCACGGCCGGGTGGCCTGTGCCGACGACTATGGAGCGCTCGGCTGACTAGCGGGGAGGTAGCGCGGAAGGATACATTGTGACGGACTCGCTCAGCCGGGCATCAGGCTATATCAGCCCTTAGTTAGACACCGTCACCCAGCGAGAAGGCACTCGAACAGGGAGGACGTGATGCAGCAAGGATTAGCATCAGCAGTCAAGAGGCAGCACGAGATCACCCCGACTGAGGGTGGCAAGCTACACATTCCACGAGGCTTCCTGACGCCTGGCTTCATCACGGTAGCCACCAGCCTGGGCCACACCTACCGCATCACCGGCATAGATTTTGCCGACCCGGGTTCTCACCAAGGGTACTTCTCTGCATTGCAGGTGCCATTCAGGCTGTTCGGTACAGATGACTTCGCCATGGCCCGCCCGAACAGGGGTTACCGCTACAGCCCCATGCAGATGCTGGAAAACGCTGCTGACGTAGATCGCGCTACGACGGAGACTGCAGCCTGCATCCGCCACCACACGGGGGACCTCCCCGGCATTGGCCGCCTGTGTAGCGTGATTGGAGAGCTGCACGATAACGTCCGCGCCCATGCCGATGGGGCCGGCTTCTCGATGGCGCAGCTATGGCGCTACAAGAGGCAGTACGATGTGATCGAGCTTGCCGTCGTAGATGCCGGCAAGGGCTTTTTTCGAGAGTGCCAGCGTCGAGCCGTGGCGGGCGTGACGGATCATGTCAGCGCCATCGACTGGTGCCTACGCAAAGAGCATTCGACCAAGGACGTCGATCACGAGGATTTCGCCCAGCAGCAGCCCGAAGACGCCATGGGCAACCCCTTTGGGCAGAACATAGACGTCATGTACCGGCATGACGGCAACCATCACCAAGGGCTCGGCCTGGACCAGTTGATGAACCTCGTGCGTCATTATGATGGTGATCTCTGGATCGCCAGCGGGGACGCTTTGCTCAGCTCCACATCGGCAACACGGGCTGAGCACGAATTCGGCAGCTATGTTGCGGTGCCGCACTGGCAAGGGGTGGCCATCGCGTGTAGATTAAAAATCAGCGAGCTTGGTAAGAACATCGAAGAAGAGCCTCTGTCAGATGATGTGCAGAGCATCCTGGACGATCTGACGTTTTGAAACGCGCTCTCACCATGCCGTGTCACAAGGGGGCAAGAACATGACTAACACATTGAAATATAAAGGCTCCTTGGCTAATCGAACCACCGCAGCTCAGGAGAGAGCCCGGATTGAGACGCTTGCCCGCCACGGTGAGCAGGTCGTGCTTGATTTCAGCGACGTCATATCGCTCTCCGGCTCCTACGCCGACGAGCTTTTCGGCGTGTTCACACAGCGCCACGGGGTCCAAGCACTGAAAAGCACCCTCAAGATCAAGGGTGCTAGCCCAGCTGTCACGCGGGCTATTGGGCTGGCTATCCAGCATCGGATGACTGCCAACGCCGCCTAAGCCTTGCTACAGACTCACCGAACCCGCCGCCATGGCGGGTTTTCTATGGTACTTCTTGCCGCCGACACCACCCCACTGCCCCTGCGCTCTGTTACCAAGCCGATGAATACACGCTCTGCCCACCACTGTAGTAGCTGGTCATCAGGTGGTGGAAGGCTGCCTCGCACTTCGCGTTAATGGCGGAGATATCTCGCACGTCGCTCTGCACGATGGCGGTGAGGTACTGCCGATACCACTGACATGCCCGGCGTGGCGAACGGCGGTTGGGTTCGCCACCCTCGAAGGCACCCATTGCGCGTTGAAGCCATGCCGGAAGATGAGCAGTAAAAAAACCTGGTTCGGCCGGCACGGCATCGGTGAAGGGAATTTGATCAGGTCACGGTGATGACGGTGCAGTCGGCGATGTGGCTGATCTTGTGGGAGACGCTGCCGAAGACCATGCCGCGCATGTCGCTGACCCCACGACTGCCCATGACGATGACATCGACCCCCAGCTTCTCGGCCTCCTTGTTGATCAGATCGGCCGGATGCCCCTGACGCGTCACCTCCTTGACCTCGATGCCGTCGAGGTCGACAGTGGCGCGCGCCTTCTCGATGACCTTGTGGGCCTCCTGCTTCATGCCTTCGGCGAGCTTCTCGCGCTCCACCTCGGAGAAGGGCTCGGCGGTGCCGCCGGTGAACAGGCCGATGTTATCGGGGGGAAACTCGGCCACGGTCATCAGGTGGAGCGTCGCGGAGGAGGCGCGGGCCATCAGCGCAGCGACACCCAGTGCTTTCTCGGCATGATCGGAGCCGTCGACGGGTACCAGGATGGTCTTGAACATGGGGAGTGTCCTTCTTGTGTGGCATGGAAGCGGGACATAGCGTCCCTCTGCTTCCAGCCTAGACCCTCGCAGCCGATCGGCAATGTCCTGGATCAAGCTCCCCAGCCGAACCCCAGGATCGGCATGGCCAGGGCGAACACCACCAGGGTGATGACCACCAGCGCCGCCACGCTGATCAGGGCTCCGGCGCGCACCATCTCGGCGACGCTGAGCTTGCCGCTGGCGAACACCACGGCATTGGGCGGGGTGGCCACCGGGAGCATGAAGGCGCAGCTGGCCGCCATGGCCACCGGCACCGAGAGCAGCAGCGGGCTGGCCCCCAGGCTGACGGTGAGCGAGGCGGTCAGCGGGAGGATCGCCGCCGCGGTGGCGGTGTTGCTGGTGACGTGGCTCATCAGCATCACCGCCAGCGCCACCATGGCCACCAGGGTCCAAGTGGGCCAGCTGCCGAAGGCGCCCAGCCCCTCGGCCACCTCGGCGGCCAGGCCGCTCTCCTCGATGGCGGTACCGAGACTCAGGCCACCACCCACCATGATCAGCACGCCCCAGGGCAGGTGTCTGGCGCTGTCCCAGTCCATCAGGAACTGGCGCTGACGCCAGCGGGCCGGCACCACGAACAGCAGCAGCGCCCCGATGATGGCGATGCCGGCATCGCTGAGCTCCACCCCCAGGGCCCGCTCCAGCAGCGGGCGAGTCACCCAGGCCAGTGCCACCAGGACGAAGATCGCCGCCACCCGCTGCTCGGGCCGGGTCATGCGCCCCAGGTCGCGGGCCTGGTCGGCGAGCATCTCGGCTACCCCCGGCACCTCCTCGCGCTCCACCGGGTAGACCAGGCGGGTCAGCAGCCACCAGGCCAACACCAGCAGCAGCAGCGATGGCGGCACGGCCACCGCCATCCACTGGGCGAAGCCGATCTCGATGCCGTAGCTGTCGCCCATGAAGCCGGCCAGCAGGGCGTTGGGCGGGGTGCCGATCAGGGTGCCCATGCCGCCGATATTGGCGGCCAGGGCGATGCCCAGCAGCAGGGTGAGCGCCATGTTGTGACTCGCCCCGGCGCCGCCCTGACGCTCCTGCATGACCAGCACCGAGAGGCCGATGGGCACCATCAGCGCGGCGGTGGCGGTGTTGCTGACCCACATGCTCAGCGCCGCGGTGGCGAGCATGAACCCCGCCACCAGTCGGTCCGGGCGGCTGCCCGAGACCCGCAGCACCAGCATGGCGATGCGCCGGTGCAGCCCCCAGCGCTGGATCGCCTCGGCCAGCATGAAGCCGCCGAGAAAGAGAAAGATCAGCGGGTTGGCGTAGGGCCCGGCCACCGAATGGATCGTCCCCACGCCGAGCAGCGGTAGCAGCGCCACCGGCAGCAGCGCGGTCACCGCGATGGGTACCGGCTCCAGCACCCACCACACCGCCATCCAGGCGGTCAGCGCCACCACCTGCCAGGCGGCCGGGGGCATGCCCGCCGGCGTCTCGACCCACAGCAGCAGCGCCGCTGCCAGGGGGCCGAGCAGCAGGCCGACGGTGACCTTGATGCGCTCGCGCCGAGCCTGGCGAAGTTCCGCGTCCTGGCTCGCCTCCTCGGCGTCACGGACCTGAGGCTCGTTCATCGAATGCTCTCCTCCATCGCACTCCAACGCCTCTCGGCGGTCGGGCGGGGCCGCTGGCGCTACAGCCAGCGCTCCAGGCGCAGCAGCCGGCTCAGCCAGGCGTTGGCGTGGCGCCAGGGGCCCCCGGGCTCCCGTGAGAGGTGCACCACCTCGTCGTCATGGCGGGTCTCCCAGCCCAGCCGACCCTCGTCGTCCAGGGTCACCCGATAGCTCTGCGCGGGGCTCGCCCCCACCTCCACCAACTCGCGGAACTCCCGGACCAGGCTCTCGCTTTTGGCCAGCACGCCCACCTCGCTGTTCCACCATACCGAGCGCGGGTCGGCGTTGGGTGAGCCCACGAAGATGGTGTCGTCATCCACCGCCAGCGCCTTGATGTGCAGCGCCGACGCGGAGGTGCCGGGCACGCCGATGCCGGCCCCCTCGCCGTTGTCGTGCTCGGCGCGCAGCTCGAAGAGCGCCACGCCGCTCTCCAGCAGCGCCCGGCGATAGGGCATATAGGCGCCGTGGACCACCGGCACGTCGGTGGCCTCCAGGGAGTTGGTGACCACCTCGACCTCCACCCCGGACTCGGCCAGCCCCTGCAGCAGCCGGCTGCCCTCGGCGGTGGGCACGAAATAGGCGGAGACCAGGCTGAGGCGCGCCTCGGGCGCCACCCGCGCCCACAGCTGGCCCGCCATGGTCTCGGCCAGGGCCGGACGCCCGCGACGTGCCAGCTTGCCGGGCGGGTCCCACAGCGCCTCGGCGCGCCCCCAGTGCAGGGCATCCACCAGGCGGTTGCGTTCGCGCTCCTCATGGCGCTGGCGCAGGGAACTGAAGTAGTCGGAGTCATGCTCCTCGGCGAGCCGGGCGGCGAACTCCTCGCGCTGGGTTCGCCAGGTGCCCGGGGCGACGCGGTGGTAGCGGCCAACGGGCTGTGCCAGGCCGTGGTTCCAGTAGAGATCGAAGCTCATCGACAGCGGCGTTACCACCGGCCCCAGCGCGAGCAGGTCCAGGTCGGCGAAGTTGCGCGGCTCGCCGGCGCTGTAGTACTCGTCGCCCAGGTTGCGCCCACCGGCGATGGCCAGGGCATTGTCGGCGATCCACAGCTTGTTGTGCATGCGCCGGTGGTGGCGGGACAACACCGGAAGGGTCGCCAGTACACGGGTGGCCAGGTTGGCGCGTCCCACGGGCAGCGGGTGGTAGACCCGCACCTGCAGGTTGGGGTGGCTATCCAGGGCGGCCAGCCGCTCGCCCTGGCCCACGGCGCCGATGTCGTCGATCAGCAGGCGCACCTCGACGCCGCGCTCGGCGGCGTCCAGCACCCGGGCCAGCAGCGCCCAGGTGGTCAGGCCATCGCCCATCAGGTAGGTCTGGATATCCAGCCGGCGCTCGGCCCGGGCAGCGAGCAGGCCGCGCACCGCGAAGGCGTCCTTGCCGTTGGCCAGCAGCGCCAGGCCGCTCTGGCCCGGGTGGGCCTCGGCCTGCTCGGCGGCCCAGCCGCCCAGGCGGGTCTCGGCCACCTCCCAGGGGGGCAGCGCCGTGGCGTGATCCCGCGGCAGGGGGGCCGCGGCGCAGCCCGCCAGCAGCAGGAAGACCGCCAGCAGCGGGGCCAGGCGTGGCCCGCAGGCGGGCCGCGACGCCTCAGACGTCGCCATCATCGTCGGCCAGGCGTCGTGCCAGCGCCTTGCGTGCCCTGTTGCGGCGATAGAGGCGCACCAGGGCGATACACAGCGCGCTGGCGACCATCGCCGCCAGGGTCCACCCCTGCCAGGGGCGGGCGGCGTCGCCCATCATCGTCTCCAGGGTGATGATCAGGATGAAGCCCAGCGCCTGGCTGGCGATGGCCAGGGCGCGCAGGGTGTCGAAGGCGGACTTGGCCATGAAGGCTCCCGTAACGGAGGTGGCTGACGGATGACAGCCATGCCGGCCGGCAGTAGGCTTGGCATGGACGAGGCGTCGACGCAGGCAGCGTCTTGTTTCCGGGTGCCCAAGTGTACCCGCTCGCGCCCCGGTCGCCGACCCTGCATCGTCACGACACTGCGTCATTGCTCAGGAGCTCGCCCCATGGATGCCATCGCCCTCGGCCCCGTGCTGATCTCGGTGCCGCGCCTCTACGCGCTGGGCGCCGCCCTGCTACTGCTGGCACTGAGCGCCTGGCTGCTGGGGCTCCCGCGGGGCGAGCACGCCCGCTGGTTCAACGGCCTGGTGCTGGCCTGGCTGGTGGGCGCGCGCACCGGCCACGTGCTGCTGCACCTGGACGCCTACGCCGCTGCCCCGCTGGACATCCTCAAGCTCTGGCAGCCGGGCTTCCACGGCCTGTGGGGGCTGCTGGCCGCGCTGCTGTGGACCGGCTGGGCGCTGCGCCAGCACCTGCTGCGGCTGATCGGCGCCATGGCGCTCACCGTCGGGGCCGCCAGCCTGTGGCTGGTGCTGGTGACCCTGGCGCCGCTGGGCGGCGGCATGCCGGTGGACGAATTGCCCGATATCGCCCTGGAGACGCTCGACGGCGAGACCGTCAACCTGCGCCAGCTGCAGGGCGAGACGGTGGTGCTCAACCTGTGGGCCACCTGGTGCCCGCCCTGCCTGCGCGAGTTGCCGCTGTTGGCCGAGGCCGATGCCCGGGACGGCGTCACCGTGGTGGTGGCCAATCAGGGCGAGGAGCTGCTGCAGGTGATTCGCTACCTGGACGATCAGGACTTGGCATTCCGCTACCCGCTGCGCGACCCTAACCAGGAGCTGATGGTGCTGCTGGAGGCCCCGGGGCTGCCCACCACCCTGCTGTTCGACGCCTCCGGGCGCGCCGTGGAGCGCCACGTGGGCGAGCTCTCCCGCGCCCAGCTCGGCGCCTGGCTCGACCGCCACTGATCCACGCCCCATCGACGGTCCGGCGCCTGTTGCCGGAACAGCCTCGAGCAATCACGCTGAGAAACAGGCCACGCTTAAGCCGCGCCGAGCTTTGCTGTAAGATACTTCGCCCTGTCGGTCCGCCCCGTCCCGGCGGCCTTGAGCGCACCCCTTTCAGCATCCTCCGAGGCATCATGAGCGACTTTTCCCCCGGCCAGCGCTGGATCAGCGACGGCGAGGCCGAACTGGGCCTGGGCACCATCCTGAGCTGCGACGCCCGCAGCGTTACCGTCCTGTTCGGCGCCAGCCAGGAAACCCGCACCTACAGCAGCCGCCAGGCCCCGCTGACCCGGGTGGTCTTCGGCAGCGGCGACCGCATCCGCGCCGCCGAGGGCTGGAGCCTGACCGTGGACGACGCCAAGGAGCTGGACGGGCTGATCGTCTACATCGGCGAGGACGCACAGGGCGAGCTGCGCGAACTGCCCGAGGCGCGGTTGGCCGACACCACCCAGTTCGACCAGGCTCGCGACCGCTTGCTGACCGGCCAGGCGGACCGCAACGACTGGTTCGACCTACGCTTCCGCACCCTGCACCACCACCACCGCATCGAGCAGAACCCGGCGCTGGGCCTGGCCGGGCCGCGCATCGACCTGATCCCCCATCAGCTCTACATCGCCGACGAGGTCTCCCGGCGCCACGCCCCGCGGGTGCTGCTGGCCGACGAGGTGGGGCTGGGCAAGACCATCGAGGCCGGCCTGATCCTGCATCGCCTGCTGCTCACCGGCCGCGCCGAGCGAGCGCTGATCCTGGTGCCGGCGAGCCTCTGCCACCAGTGGCTTGTGGAACTGCTGCGCCGCTTCGCCCTGGAGGTGACTCTGCTCGACGAGCAGCAGAGCCAGGCCCACGGCGACGCCAACCCCTTCGAGGCGGGCCAGATCATCCTGGCCAGCCAGGACTGGCTGTTCGCCAACCCCCACCGCCAGGCCCAGGCCCAGGCCTGCGCCTGGGACCTGCTGATCGTCGACGAGGCTCACCACCTGGACTGGAGCGAGGAGCAGGTCGGGCCCGGCTACGCCTGCGTGGCACGCCTGGCCGGCGAGAGCGAGGGGGTGCTGCTGCTCACCGCCACCCCGGAGCAGATGGGGCTCGCCAGCCACTTCGCCCGCCTGCGCCTGCTCGACCCGGACCGCTACCACAGCCTCGAGCGCTTCCGCGAGGAAGAGGCCCACTATGTGGAGGTAGCCGAGGCGATCGATGCCCTGGAGCGCCTGCCCGGCGAGGCCGAGGACCGCGCGCGGGTCGCCGCGGTGATCGAGGAGCCCGATAGCCTGGCGCTGCTCGATACCCTGGCCAGCCCCGAGGCCGATGCGGCTCAGCACGCCGCCGCCCGTGACCAGCTGCGCGACCAGCTGCTCGACCGCCACGGCACCGGCCGGGTGATGTTCCGCAACAGCCGCCGCCACGTGGGCGGCTTTCCGGAGCGCCGCCTGCATGTCACCGAGCTGGCCCCGCCCTCCGCCTATCGTCGGGTGCTGCGCAAGCTGGAGCGCGACGAGGACTACCTGGACGAGCTGCTGATCGAGACCGGCCTCGACCACCCCGAGGTGCTGATCTACCTGGATACCATGTACCGGGCGCTGATCGACGACCCGCTCAACGAGGAGCCCTGGTGGCAGATCGACCCGCGGGTCAACTGGCTGCTGGAGCGGCTGGCCGACGATGGCGATGATGGCCTGGCCAACGACAAGGTGCTGGTGATCGCCCACGACCGCGAGACCGCCCAGGGCCTGGCCGAGGCGCTGCGCGTGCTGGGGGGCTACCTCGCGCCGGTCTTCCACGAGGGGCTCTCCCTGGTGGAGCGCGACCGCGCCGCCGCCGCCTTCGCCGACGAGGAGGAGGGCTGCCAGGTGCTGGTGTGCTCGGAGATCGGCTCCGAGGGGCGCAACTTCCAGTTCTGCCGCCACCTGGTGATGTTCGACCTGCCCCTTCACCCGGACCAGCTGGAGCAGCGCATCGGCCGCCTGGACCGCATCGGCCAGCGCCACGCCATCGAGATCCATGTACCGGTGTTCGAGGGCAGCCCCGGCGAGAAGCTGCTGCGCTGGTACCGCGACGGCATGGACGCCTTCAGCGCCCCCCACGGCATCGGCAGCGAGATCTTCGCCGCCTTCGGCGACGCCCTGGCCGAGGCGCTGCTCGATGAGGAAGGCATGGCGGAGGTGATCGGGGAGACCCGGGCGCTGTTCGAGAGCCGCCTGGCCGAGCGCGACGCCGGGCGCAACCGCCTGCTGGAGCTCAACGCCTGTCGCCCCGGCCGCGCCGAGGCGGTGGCCGCGGCGATCCGCGAGCTGGACGAGGACCGCGCCCTGCCCCGCTACCTGGATCTGGCCCTGGACATCTTCGGGGTCGACAGCCAGGAGCTGGGCGGCGGCATCCAGCACCTGCACCCCAGCCCCCAGATGCTCGACGGCCTGCCCGGCCTGGCCAAGGGTGAGGAGGGTTTCTCGGCGACCTTCTCGCGGCGACGGGCGCTGGCCCGGGATGACGTCCAGCGGCTCTCCTGGGAGCACCCGCTGCTGCGCGAGATGATGGGCCGCATCCTCGACGGCACCATGGGCAACACCGCCCTGGCGCTGCTCAAGCATCCGACGCTGCCCGCCGGGCGGATCATGGCCGAACTGGTGTTCCGCACCCACTGTCCGGCGCCCAGGAAGCTGCACCTCAACCGCTTCCTGCCGCCCACCGCGGTTCGCGTGCTGCTCGACGAGTCCGGCGCCAACCTGACCGACAAGATCTCCTTCACGGGGCTCTCCAGGAACCTGCAGAAGGTCAAGAAGGCCATGGCCCGTGACCTGATTCGCAGCCGCCTGGAGGTGCTGCGCGAGCTGCTCGACCGCGGCGAGGCCGAGGCGGAGCGCGAGTTGCCTTCCATCACCGAGGCGGCCCAGGTGCGCATGCGCGAGGAGCTGGACGGCGAGCTGGCGCGCCTGACCGCCCTGGCACGCCACAACCCGGCGGTGCGCGACGACGAGCTCGCCGCGCTGCGCAGCGAGCGCCAGGCGCTGGACGAGGCCATCGAGGGCACCCGCCTGCGCCTGGATGCGGTGCGGGTGATCGTCACCGTGGGCGAGGAGACGCGCTAGCCCAGGATATCGGCCAGGGCGGCCTCCAGGGTCTCGAACTGGAACTGGAAGCCGGCCTCCTGGAGGCGCTTCGGGCGCATGTCGGCACCGGTGAGCAGCAGCCGCGACATCTCGCCGAAGGCGGTCTCCAGCACGATCGCCGGCACCGGGAAGATCGCCGGACGCTTGAGCGCCTTGGCCAGGGTACGCGTGAACTCGGCGTTGGTGACCGGGTGCGGGGCGCTGCCGTTGAAGGGTCCCTCGAGCTCGGCGTTGTCGAGCAGAAAGTGGATGGCCCGCACCAGGTCCTCGCGGTGGACCCAGGGCATGAACTGCTTGCCGTCGCCGAAGCGCCCACCCAGGCCAAGCTTGAAGGGGGGCAGCATCTTCTGAAGGCTACCGCCGCCGGTGTCGAGCACCAGGCCGATACGCAGCAGCGCCACCCGGGTGCCGAAGTCCTTCGCCTCCCGGGCGGTGTCCTCCCAGCGCTTGCAGAGCCGATGGGCAAACTCGTCGTGGGGCGGGGTCTCCTCGCTGACCTCGCGATCCCCCTGGTCGCCGTAATAGCCCATCGCCGAGGCCGACACCATGACCCGGGGTGGCCGGTCACCGCTGGCCTTGAGCTGCTCGCAGAGAATGACCAGATCGCGGGTGATATTGACCCGGGAGTCGATCAGCCGCTTCTTCTGGTCGTCGCTCCAACGCTTGGCGGCGATGGATTCGCCGGCCAGGTTGACGATGGCCTCCGGCGGCGTATCCACGAAGTCCAGCACCGAGCGGCGGATATCCGACCCCTTGGGCAGCCGCGCCCTCACCGCCTCGGGGTCACGGGACACCACCAGCAGCCGATGTCCCGCCTCGGCCAGGTGCTGGCACAACCGCTGCCCCACGAATCCGCTACCGCCGGTGATCAGCACTCGCATCGAGACCTCCTGTTTATCTGTCGTGAAATGTGTCAGAGATGACTGGCATCTGCCATGAGTTATACAGCTGTTGTACACTTCTGCTAGTCTAGCTGAAAACCACCGAGGGTGACGCTGTCATGTGTTCCGATACCCCCCGCCGTACCGCCATCATCGGCGCCGGCATCGCCGGGCTGGCCTGCGCCCGGGTGCTGGACGCTGCCGACCTGCCGTTCACCCTGTTCGAGAAGGCCCGCGGAGCCGGCGGCAGGATGTCCAGCCGCCGACTGCCCGATGCAGTGCTCGACCTGGGGGCCCAGTTCTTCAGCGTCCGCGACGCCACCTTCCGCCGCGCCGTGGCGGGCTGGCGCAAGGCCGGCTGCATCGCCCCCTGGCCCGCCTCGCTGTGGTCGGCAGAGACGGCCAGCTGGCAGCGTCACGAGGATGACCTGGAGCGGCTGTGCGGCACCCCGAGCATGAGCGCCGTGACACGCCACCTGGCCGAGGGGCTGACGGTGACGGCCGAGACCCGCATCGAACGCCTGGAGGGCAGCGCCGGACATTGGCAGCTGGTGGATGAGCGCGGCGAACATCACGGCCCCTTCGACCGGGTGGTGATCACGGCCCCCTCCCCGCAGGCCCACGCCCTGGTGTCACCCCACGACGCGCCCCTGGCCGAGGCCTGCGAAACGGTGATCCAGCGCCCCTGCTGGGCCGCCTGGGCGCTGTTCGACGCTCCCCTGCCCGCGCTGCCCGGCGTCGACGATGACTGGCAGGCGGTGCGCGTGAACGATCCGCGGCTACGCTTCGTGGTCCGCAACCAGCTCAAGCCAGGGCGAGCCGACCAGGGCGAGAGCCTGAGCCTGCTGGCCAACCTGTCGTGGAGCGAGGCGCGCCTCGAGGACAGCGAGGAAACCGTGGTGGAAGTGCTGCTCGACGCCTTCCAGCAGGCGCTGCCCGCCGGCACCCGCCTGCCTGAGCCCAGCGCCCTGGGCGCCCACCGCTGGCGCTACGCCCAACCCGACGTCTTTGCCAGCGGTGAGGCCATCAACCTCGATTACCGCCGCTCTGCCAGCGGCCTGGCGCTGTGCGGCGACGGCTGGCGCGGCCCTCGGGTCGAGGACGCCTGGCTCTCCGGCCACCATCTCGGCGAGGCCCTGGTCGCCGACGCCACCTGAATCGACCGTGACAGGAGTTCGTCATGTCTTACGCTCAGACACTCATCACCGCCGGGATCGGGAGGTCCTGCCCACCATGAGCGCCCCCTCACAGCACGCCGGCGACACGCCGCTCTACCCGATCCGCGAGGTATCCCGCCTCACCGGCGTGAACTCGGTAACGCTGCGCGCCTGGGAGCGGCGCTACGGGCTGATCAAGCCCCAGCGCACGCCCAAGGGGCACCGCCTCTACGCCCGGGAAGACATCGAGCGCGTGGAGCAGATCCTGCAATGGCTCAATCGGGGGGTGCCGGTCAGCCAGGTCCGCGAGCTACTCGACCGCCCGGAAGCCAGCGAAGCCCCGATGGCCGACGCCAGCGACTGGCCGGGGCAGCGCGCCCAACTGGTCACCGCGGTGGAGGCCCTGGACCTGGCTCGCCTGGAGACCCTCTACGCCCAGTCGCTTTCGCTCTATCCGGTGCCGGTGTGTATCGCCGAGCTGTGGGCGCCGACGGTGCAGGAGCTGGAAGAGCGCTGGGGCGAGAGGCTCGGCGATACCCTGCAGCGACTCAGCCTTGAGGCCTTCCTGCGCACCCGCATCGGCACCCGCCTGCTCCACGCCAACGCCCTCGCCCCAGGCCCGGTGCTGCTGATAGTGCCGCTGCCCGACGACCCCGGCACCCTGTGGCGGCTGCTGGCCGCCCTGGCGGCGAGCGATTGCGGCTACCGGGTGGAGCTGCTGGACACCGCATTGCCCTTCGGGGAGATGCCCCTGGCCGTGGAGGCGCTGGGCGCCGGCGGCGTGCTGATGGCCGGCAGCCATGCCGGTCGCAGCGACCTGGTACGACGCCAGCTGCCGCGCCTGGCAGAGCAACTGGAGGTGCCACTGGCGCTGTGCGGCCCGGTGGCGCGCATCCGCGAGGCCGACCTGGAAGAGAGCCGCGTGGCGGTGCTGGGCGATGACCTGAGCCAGGCGATGACGGAGCTGTCCGGCCTGCTGCCGCTGACCCGGCTGCCCCCGACGAAGTGAGCGCACCATGACCCTCACCCTGATGTGGTTTCGCAGCGACCTGCGCGTCGCTGACAACCGCGCCCTGACCGCGGCCGCCAAACGCGGCCCGGTCGTGGCCGTCACCCTGCGCAGCCTGCCCCACTGGCAGCGCCACGGCCACGGCGCCAACCAGCTCGACTTCCGCGCCCGCGGCGTGGCGGCCCTGCAGGAGGCCCTGGCGGGGCTCAATATCCCCCTGCTGCATCGCGACATCGACGATTTCGCCGAAGCCCCGGCGGCGCTGCTGGCGATCGCCCGGGAGACCGGCGCCGACGCCCTGCACTTCAACCACGAGTACCCGCTGGATGAGCAGCGTCGCGACGCCGCCGTGGTCGCCGCCTTCCATGAGGCCGGGCTCGAAGCTCGCGGCCACCACGACGCTGTCGCCTTCGCCCCGGGTGAGCTGCTCACCGGCAAGGGCGACTACTACGGCGTCTTCACCCCCTTCTCGAAGAACTGGCATCGCCAGCTGACGGCGGAACGCCTGGCGCTGAGCGATCCCCCCGCCCCCCAGGCCGACACCGGCATCGCCAGCGACCCGCTGCTCGACCTGCCCCGCCTGGCGGACACGCCCATCGACGGCCGCCAGTGGCCCGCCGGAGAAGGCCCGGCCGCCGACCGCCTGGAGCGTTTCCTGCGCTTTCGCGGGCGCCACTATGGGCGCCAGCGCGACTTTCCGGCGATCCGCGGCACCAGCGAGCTCTCGCCCTACCTGGCGCTGGGCATGATCTCCCACCGTCAGTGCCTGCAGGCGGTGCTGGCCGAAAACGACGGCAGCCTCGCCGAAGGCGATGCCGGCCTCGTCGCCTGGGTCAACGAGCTGGTGTGGCGGGAGTTCTACCGCCACGTGGCGACGGGCTTCCCCCGGGTGTGCCGCCACCGCCCCTTCCAGGCCCACACCGAGGCGCTAGCCTGGCGCGACGACGACGCAGACTTCGCCGCCTGGTGTGAGGGGCGCACCGGCTACCCCATCGTCGATGCCGCCATGCGCCAGCTGGTCACCACCGGCTGGATGCACAACCGCCTGCGCATGATCACCGCCATGTTCCTCAGCAAGCACCTGCTGATCGACTGGCGCCGCGGCGAGGCCTTCTTCATGCGCCACCTGGTGGATGGCGAGTTCTGCGCCAACAACGGCGGCTGGCAGTGGGCGGCCTCCACCGGCACCGATGCCGCGCCCTACTTCCGCATCTTCAACCCCACCACCCAGTCGACCCGCTTCGACCCCGAGGGCACCTTCCTGGCCGAGTGGCTGCCGGCATTGGCCGAGCTGCCACCCAAGGCCCGCCACGCGCCGCCCCGAGATCTGCTCGGCGGCGTCGATTACCCCTCACCCATCGTCGACCACAAGGCGGCACGGGCCCGCGCCCTCGACGCCTTCAAGGCACTGAAGGCCGACTGACCCGTCGGCACCGACCGATTCAGGAGCAGCCCATGGCAGCGACAGCAGACGAGCGGCTGGAGGCCTTCTGCGCCTTCTTCAATAAACTAGACAAGAGCTGTACAACAGAGCTCTACAGGTTCTATACTCCCGACGTGCTCTTTATCGACCCGCTTCACCGGATAGAGGGCGCCAGGGCCCTGGAGGGCTACTTCGCGACCCTGTACGAGAACGTGACAGCATGCCGCTTCACCTTCCATGAGCGACAGATCTCGGGCGATCAAGCCTTCACGACCTGGACCATGTCTCTGACTCACCCGCGGCTCGATGGCGGTCGCGAGATCCAGGTAGACGGCTGCTCGCACCTGACCTTCGCCGAGGACGGCAGGGTGGTACGCCACCGCGACTACTTCGATGCCGGCGCCCTGCTCTATGAGCGCCTGCCACTGCTGGGCGGTGCCATACGCCTGGTGAAGAAACGAATCGACGGCTGACCGATGGCTTGCGGCGGTCGTCCATCCCGGCGCAGGGTGCCGGACCTCAGGAGGCCCCATGCCACTCGACGGCAAGCAACGCATCTGGCTCACCGGCGCCACCTCTGGCATTGGCCGTGCCCTCGCCGAGCGCCTGCTGGCGGATGGTCACCGGGTGGCCCTTAGCGCGCGGGGTGAGGCCGAGCTCGAGACACTGGCCGCCGGACGCGACAACGCCCTGCTGCTGCCCCTGGACGTGAGTGACCGAAAGGCCGTGGCCCATGCCGGCGAGCGGATCGCCGCGGATTTCGGCGGCCTCGACCTGGCGCTGCTCAACGCCGGCACCTGTGAATACCTGGACGCTGGGCGCTTCGACGTCGATCTGGTCGAGCGGGTCTTCGCTCCCAACTTCTTCGGCGCCGTCTATTGCATTGATGCCGCCCTGCCGCTGCTGCGTCGGGCCCGGGCCGAGGGCGGGCGCCCGCTGCTGGCCGCCACCTCCAGCGCCGCGGCCTATCTGCCGCTGCCCCGCGCCGAGGCCTACGGCGCCTCCAAGGCGGCGCTCAGTCACTTCCTCGAATCCCTGCGCCTGGACCTCCACGCCGAGGGCATCGGCGTCAGCCTGATCCACCCAGGCTTCGTGAAGACCCCGCTCACCGATCGCAACGATTTCGCGATGCCGATGCGCGTCGGGGTCGAGCAGGCCGCCGAGGCGATTCTCGAGGGCCTCTCACGCCGCCGCCTGGATATCCACTTTCCGCGCCGCTTCACCCTGCTATTGAGGCTGATGGGCATCCTGCCCCCGGCGCTGCGCCATCACCTCGGCCTGCGCCTGGTACGCCCGGCCACCACTTCGGAGAACGCCCCATGACCGCCATTCACCGCCATCCCGGAGCGCCGGAGCCCGAACGCCGGGTCGCTGTGATCGGCAGCGGCATTGGCGGCATGGCCGCCGCCTGGTATCTGTCGAGCCGCTACCGGGTGACCCTGTTCGAGGCCGCCGACCGCCTGGGCGGCCATACCGCCACCGTCGACGTGGAGCTCGAGGGCCGCCACTACGCCATCGACACCGGCTTCATCGTCTTCAACGACTGGACCTACCCCCACTTCCGTCACCTGCTGGCGCGGCTCGGGGTGCTTACCCAGCCCACCGAGATGAGCTTCTCGGTGCACGAGACCGCCCGCGACTTCGAGTACAACGGCCACACCCTGGCGAGCCTGTTCGCCCAGCGCCGCAACCTGCTGCGTCCCAGCTTCTACCGCCTGTTGCGCGACATCCTGCGCTTCAACCGCGAGGCGATCCAGGCCCTCGAGAGCGGCACCCTCGCCCCGGCCATGACCCTCGGCGAGTGGCTCGATGCCGGCGGCTACGGTGTGGCCTTCCAGCGCCACTATCTGCTGCCCATGGGGGCCGCCATCTGGTCGGCGAGCCTTCAGGACCTGCGCGACTTCCCGCTGCAGTTCTTCGTGCGCTTCTTCCGCCACCACGGCCTGCTCTCGGTGAGCGATCGCCCCCAGTGGTACACCCTGGTGGGCGGCTCTCGCAGCTATATCCCGGCGCTGACCGCGCCCTACGCCGGCGGCATCCGGCTGTCGACCCCGGTGCGCGGCATCCGCCGCCTGGCCGATGGCGTGGAGGTCCGCACCGACGCCGGTACGGAGCGCTTCGATGAGGTGGTACTGGCCTGCCACGCCGACCAGGCCCTGGCCATGCTGGAGGATCCCAGTCCCGCCGAGCGGGAGATCCTCGGCGCGCTGCCCTACCAGGACAACGAGGTGGTGCTGCACACCGATACCCGGCTACTGCCGCGCCGCCGCCGCGCCTGGGCAAGCTGGAACTACCGCCTGGATGGGCGCGGCGCAAGCGAGCGCATCTCGGTGACCTACGACATGAATATCCTCCAGCGTCTGGAGACGCCCCACACCTTCTGCGTGACCCTCAACGACGGCGACGCCATCGACCCGGAGAAGGTGCTGGGCCGCTTCACCTATGCCCACCCCCAGTTCACCCTGGCCGGTGAGGCGGCCAAGGCGCGCCACGCCGAGATCTCCGGCCCTGCCTTCCGCACTCACTACTGCGGCGCCTACTGGCGCAACGGCTTCCACGAGGATGGGGTGTGGAGCGCGCTGCGGGTGGCCGGTGGCCTGGGCTGTGACGAGGACTCGCCGCGCCCCGGCGAGCCCGGCTGGGCGCCCGAGGTCCTCGAGGGCGCTGGGGCATGAGCACTATGCCCCGCTCGCGGATCTATCGTGGCACCCTGCGCCACCGCCGCTTCCTGCCGCGCCATCACGCCTTCAGCTACCGGGTGTGGATGGCCTGGCTGGACCTGGATGAGCTGCCCGAGCTGTTCGACGGCGTACCCGGCTTCAGCGCCCGTGGCCCCGCCCTGGCGCGCTTCCGCCGCGAGGACTATCTCAAGGACTATCTCAAGGACTATCTCAAGGGCGATCTCAAGGGCGATCTCTCCCCCCATGATCGGCCGCTCAAGCAGGCGGTGCGCGAGGAGCTCGAGCGCCAGCTCGGCTGGGCCCCGGACGGGCGTATCTGCCTGCTGACCCAGCTGCGCACCCTGGGGCTCAGCGTCAATCCGATCTCGCTCTATTACGCCTTCGATGCCGAGGGCGAACTGCGTGCCGTGCTCGGCGAGGTAACCAATGTGCCCTGGGGTGAGCGGGCCCGTTATGCCTGTGAGGTGCCACCAGGCCGCCATAGCCACGAGGCCACTTTCGCCAAGACGATGCACGTCTCGCCCTTCAACCCCATGAACATGACCTACCGCTGGCGCTTCAACACGCCGGAAGCGCGGCTGATGATGCACATGGAGACCTGGCAGGGGGACGCGCTCCCCTTCGACGCCACCCTGACCCTGGAGGCGCGTCCAGCGACCCGCGGCGTGCTGCTGGGCACCCTGGCCCGCCAGCCCTGGATAAGCCTCAAGACCCTGGTCGGCATCCACTTCGAGGCGCTGCGGCTGTGGCTCAAGCGCGTGCCGATCCATGACCACCCCGGCCCTGACCCGAGTTCCCGTGAGGAGAGTTCGTCGTGAACACCCTGCGCTCCGCAAGCACCGCCAGCACCACCCGCTCCCTCGTGGAGGATACCGATCGCCTGACCCGCTGGCTGCGGCCCCGGCTGCTGAAGCAACTGGACCGCCTGGAGGGCGGCCAGGTGACCCTGATCGAGGGACACCGCCGCCATCGACTCGGTCAGGGCGGCCCTCTTGACGTCACCCTGGTGGTGCGCGACAGCCGCGCCTGGAAGCGCCTGGCGCTGGGCGGCACCGTGGGGGCCGCCGAGGCCTACATGGACGGCGACTGGGACGTCGACGACCTGGTCGCCCTGGTGCGGCTGCTCGCCGCCAACCTGGAGCGGGTCAACGGCGAGATGGAGAACGGCACGGCGCGACTGGGTCGCTGGCTGATGGCCGCCCTCTACCGTCTGCAGCGCAACAGCCTGAAGGGCTCGCGGCGCAATATCGCCGCCCACTACGATATCGGCAATGAGCTGTTCGCCACCTTCCTTGACGAGCACCACCTGATGTACTCCAGCGCGGTATTTCCCTATCCGGAAGCGAGCCTGGAGGAGGCCTCCACCTTCAAGCTGGACCTGATGCTGGACCGCCTCGACGTGCGTCCCGACCACCATCTGCTGGAGATCGGTACCGGCTGGGGCGGGCTGGCCATCCACGCCGCCCGCACCCGCGGCTGTCGGGTCACCACCACCACCATCTCCGAGGAGCAGTACGCCCATACCGCGCGGCGCATCGAGGAGGAGGGGCTGGGCGACCGCATCACCCTGCTCAAGCAGGACTACCGAGAGCTCTCCGGGTGCTTCGATCGGCTGATCTCGGTGGAGATGATCGAGGCGGTGGGTCACCAGTACCTGGGCACCTATCTGGCCACCCTGGATCGCCTGCTGACCGACGACGGCCTGGCCATGCTGCAGGCGATCACCATTCGCGACCAGCGCTTCGAGGCGGCCAAGCGCGAGATGGACTTCATCAAGCGCTACATCTTCCCGGGCGGCTTCCTGCCCTCCCACCGCGCCATCCTCGACGGCCTGGCCCGGGGCACCTCGCTGAACGTGCTGGCCCTGGACGAGATCGGCACCCACTACGCGCGAACCCTGCGCGAATGGCGCCACCGCTTCGAGGCCAACCTCGACCGAGTGCGCAAGCTGGGCTATGACGAGCACTTCATCCGCATGTGGCGCTACTATCTGTGCTACTGCGAGGGCGGCTTCCTGGAACGCAGCATCGGCACCTGCCATCTACTGCTGGCCAAGCCCGGTGCTCGCCCCGCCCCCCAGACCGGTAGTCACTGAAAGATGGCCATACCGTCGGCACTGCGCCAGCCCGGCACCCGCCGGGCCCTGCTCAACCTGGCAGCCTTCGAACTGGGCTGGTTGGCCTGCGTGCTGGGGGGCTCCTGGTTCGCGGTGCCGGTCATCGCCCTCATCCTGACCCTTCACCTGGGCTGGCAGGCACGGCCCGGGGAGTGGCGCTGGCTGGCGGGCTTCGCGGCGCTGGGCCTGGTGGTGGACGGAGGATTGACGCTGGCCGGCGGCTTCGACTTCGGCGACCAGCCGCTGCTGTTCGGGGTGCTGCCGCTGTGGATATGGCTGCTGTGGCCGCTGTTCGCCACCCTGCTTCACCACTCCCTGGCCTGGCTGTGGCAACGCCCCTGGCTCGCTGTGCTGGGGGGGACCATCAGCGGCCCGGCCTCCTATTTCGCCGGCGCCCAACTGGCCGATGTGGCCCTCGCACCCTGGCTGCTGCCGGCCCAGGCGCTGGTCTGGGGCCTGCTCTGCCTGTGGCTGTGTCGTCATCTTGGAAAAGGTTCGAAGCGCGCCTGGCGTGCATTCCCCTTGCGCGGACAGTAGACTTGACTCCTGTCGCCTGGCGGCGGCGGCCTGTCGCCTGACGTGCACAATAACTTCGACTTTCGGAATGACCCAGTGACCAAGCAACACTCCTTTGATCGCGAAGAACTGCTGGCCTGCTCCCGCGGCGAGCTGTTCGGCCCCGGCAACGCCCAGCTTCCCGCTCCCAACATGCTGATGCTCGACCGCGTCACTCGCATCTACGAGGATGGCGGTGACTTCGGCAAGGGCGAGCTGATCGCCGAGCTGGATATCGACCCCAAGCTGTGGTTCTTCGACTGCCACTTCCCCGGCGACCCGGTAATGCCCGGCTGTCTGGGTCTTGACGCCATGTGGCAGCTGGTCGGCTTCTACCTGGGCTGGCTCGGCCATCCGGGTCGCGGCCGCGCCCTGGGCTGTGGCGAGGTGAAGTTCACCGGCCAGATCCTGCCCGAGGCCAAGAAGGTCACCTACAAGATCGACATCAAGCGCATCATCACGCGGCGCCTGATACTCGGCATCGCCGACGGCACCGTGTCGGTCGATGGCCGCGACATCTACCAGGCCAGCGACCTGCGCGTCGGCCTGTTTACTTCCACCGCGAACTTCTGAATCAGGAGGCTTCCATGCGACGAGTGGTAGTCACCGGCCTGGGCATCGTGTCCTGCCTGGGCAACGACCGTCAGGCCGTTCTCGAGGCGCTCAAGGAAGGGCGCTCGGGTATTCGTTTCAAGGAAGAGTACGCCGAGCTCGGCTTCCGCAGCCAGGTCGCCGGCAGCGTGGATATCGACCTGGACGCCTTGATCGACCGCAAGCTGCGCCGCTTCATGGGCGACGCCGCGGCCTTCGCCTACGTCTCCATGGCCCAGGCCATAGAGGATTCGGGCCTGACCCCGGAGATGGTCTCCAGCGAGCGTACCGGCCTGATCGCCGGCTCCGGGGGGGCCTCCAGCGCCAATCAGGTCGAGGCTGCCGATGTGATGCGCGAGAAGGGCCTGCGCCGCGTGGGACCCTACCGGGTCACCCGCACCATGGGCAGCACCGTCTCCGCCTGCCTGGCCACGCCGTTCAAGATCAAGGGAATCAACTATTCGATCTCCTCGGCCTGCGCCACCTCGGCCCACTGCATCGGCAGCGCCATGGAGCAGATCCAGATGGGCAAGCAGGACGTGGTCTTCGCCGGCGGGGGGGAGGAGGAGCACTGGACCCTCTCCTGCCTGTTCGACGCCATGGGGGCCCTGTCGACCCAGTATAACGACACCCCCGACAAGGCCTCGCGGCCCTATGACCAGACCCGCGATGGCTTCGTCATCGCCGGCGGCGGCGGCATGCTGGTGCTCGAGGAGCTGGAGCACGCCCGCGCCCGCGGCGCGAAGATCTATGCCGAAGTCGCCGGCTATGGCGCGACCTCCGACGGCCACGACATGGTCGCCCCCTCGGGCGATGGCGCCGTTCGCTGCATGCGCCAGGCCATGGCCACGGTGGACGGCAAGATCGACTACATCAACACCCATGGCACCTCCACCCCAGTGGGTGATGTGGCCGAGCTCAAGGCGATCCGCGAGGTATTCGGTGACACCACCCCCGCCATGAGCTCCACCAAGTCGCTCACCGGCCATTCGCTGGGCGCCACCGGCGTGCAGGAGGCGATCTACTCGCTGCTGATGATGGAGAACGACTTCATCGCCGCCTCGGCCAACGTCGAGACTCTCGACGAGCAGGCCGACGGCTTCGATATCGTCATGCAGCGTCGCGACGGCGTGACGATCGAGCGGGTGCTCTCCAACAGCTTCGGCTTCGGCGGCACCAATGCCTGCCTGGTGCTGGAGAAGTTCACGAACTGACGTTTCGGGACCAAGACCCGCCAACGCAAGGAGGCGCCCCGCGGGGCGCCTCCTTGCGTTGGCGGGTCTTGCGTTGGTGAGTCCTCGACTCAGACCGTGTTCTGCTCGGCGCTGGCCGCCGGCACCGCTGAGGCAGGCCGCGGCACTTCGGAGATCTCGGTGAGCGTCGCCTCGATCCAGGTCTCCACGTCCACCAGCACCTCCTCCGGGGAGCGCCCGGTGGTCTCGATGGGCTCGCCCACCACCAGCGACAGCCGCCCTGGATTCTTGACCCAGTGGCGCCCCGGCCAGCGCTCGCCGGCATTGTGGGCTACCGGCACCACCGGCACGCCGGCGCGGCAGGCGATCACCGCGCCGCTCTTGTTGTAGCGCTTGCGCTGGCCCGGCGCGACCCGGGTCCCCTCCGGAAAGATCAGCACCGAAAGCCCCTCGTCCAGACGCTGCTTGCCCTGGGTCAGCACCTGCTTGATGGCCCGGGCCGGCCTGCTGCGATCCAGCGCGATGGGGTGCAGCAGGCGTAGCCCCCAGCCGAACAGCGGAATCCGCAGCAGCTCCTGCTTGAGCACGGTGCATATCGGCGGCTTGAGGACCTGCAGGTAGATGGTCTCCCACTCGCTCTGGTGATTGGACAGGATCACGCAGGGGCCCGCAGGCAGGCGCTCGCGTCCACGGATCTCGTAGCGCACCCCGCACGCCCACCGAAACCAGGCGGTGATCAGGTGGTTGTAGACGTTAAGCAGGCGGTAGCGGCTACTCAACGGGAGCAGGGGCGCCAGCGGCACGAACAGCAGGCCGCACACCAGCATGATGAGGAAGTAGCCCACGTAGAAGAGCAGGCTGCGCAAGGCATTCATGAGGGCGATGGCTCCTCCGGCGGCTCATGGGCGCGATGATTGGCCTTGCACCAGGCATCGAGCATCCGCCCCACCTCCAGCCGCCAGGGCTTCTGGTGGACGCCGAACACCTCGAGCACCCGCCGGCAGTTGAGCACTCGCCTCAGCGGATGATCATGGTGGTGGTGCATGGCCTTCACCTTCCCCAGGTCGGCCTGCTCGCCGAGCCCCTCCAGACGGGTGGCCAGCTGCGTGCGCACCATGGAGACAAAGGTGTAGACGCTGATCGGCTCGGTGCCGGCCAGGTGGTAGCTGCCCCAGGCCTCGGCACCGCAGTGCTGCTGCTGGAGCATGCCGATCAGCGACATGGCCACGGCGTCGGCGGAGGTGGGACAGCAGGTGACGTCGACCTCGCCGCGCACCTCCCGCCCGGCCACCAGGGTGTCAATCAGCTCCCCCAGCCAGGCGTGGCCGCCCTCGAGGGCAAACAGCGGCCCCAGGCGCACGATCAGGTGCCGGGGGTACTCCGCACGGATGCGATCACCGGCGACCACCAGGCGGCGCAGGCCCTCGTCCCGCGGCCGCGGAATGACGTGCTCATCGATGGGCTCGGCGAAGCCATCCTCGTAGAGCTGGTCGGAGACGCACCACACCAACGGCACGCCGGCCACACGACACACGTCCATGCACTGTCCCACCGCCTCGGCGTGGGCGGCGACCTCGGCCGGCGCGGCAAGGATGGGACGCGACAGCGGAGGAATGATCAACGCATCCGGCGCCACCTCGGCGAGCCGCTCACCATCGATCACACTGCCGGCGTCGATGACCAGTTCGGTATCGCTGCGCCGATTGGCCTCCCGGGCCAGCGACAGGCTCAGGCAGTGGCCGGCCTCCAGTATCAGCAGCTTCACTCGTGCCCCTCCCTGCGCCCGGCGGATCGCTTCGAGTTAAAATGGTATCTCGTCATCGAAGTCGTCGAAGCTGCCCGGATCCGGCGCCCCGTAGTTGCTCTGCTGGTTACCCGGCTGACCGCCCTGGGGCTGCCCCGCCGGCGGGGTCGGGGCGGGGCGCTGCTGGGGCTGGGCCGGACGCTGAGGCTGACCGCCATAGCCGCCGCCCTGCTGCTGGGGAGCGCCGCCATAGCCGCCCTGCTGGGGTGCGCCGCCGCCGTATTGGCCACCCTGAGGTGAACCGCCGCCCTGGAAGTCACCGCCGCCAGCCCGGGAGTCGAGCATCTGCATGTCGTTGACGACGATCTCGGTGCTGTAGCGATCCTGGCCGTCCTGACCCTGCCACTTGCGGGTCTGGAGGCGACCCTCGATGTAGATGCGCGAGCCCTTCTTGAGGTACTGCTGGCCGATTTCGGCCAGCTTGTTGAACATCACCAGGGTGTGCCACTCGGTGCGCTCCTGTCGCTGGCCGGATTGCTTATCCATCCAGGTATCGGTGGTGGCCAGCCGCAGGTTGGCCACCGGGGCCCCGGAGGGCAGGAAACGAACCTCGGGATCCTGTCCCAGGTTGCCGATCAGAATGACCTTGTTGACGCCACGGGCCATGTTGGACTCCTTGCTGTCATGAATGCATGAGGCTGCAGGCAGGCCTGCAGGATGGCGCATCAAGCGCCTGCTTGCGAGCCAAGTCGTTGCGAGCCAATCGTTGCGGGCCCACCATCAGGCCCGCTCCTTGCGATTATCGATCACTCTTGCCAGGGCCTCTTCATCGAGGCGCCGGCGGTCCACCTTGAGATAGGCCAGCCGATCCTCGGGGACCACCAGCACGTCCTCGACCCCAGCCACCTCGGCGAAGCGGGCCGCCAGGCTCTCGAGGGCCGCCCCTTGGTCTTCGTCGTCCAGCGCCACCACCTCGCTGGCCAGGTGGGGCGGCGGCGTCATGCTCGCCATCAGCGCTAGCCACACCAGCCCTAGCAGGCCGCAGCCGATGAACACTGCGGCCAGCCCCCACTGCTGGGCGAGGAAACCGCCCAGGACCCCACCCAGGAAGGCACCCAGGAACTGACTGGTGGAATAGACCCCCATGGCGGTGCCCTTGGCCCCCGCCGGCGCTAGCTTGCTGAGCATCGATGGCAGGGTGGCCTCGAGCAGGTTGAAGGCGATGAAGAACAGCAGCAGCCAGGCCAGCAGCCCCCACAGGCTGCCGTCCAGGCCGGCGAGTCCGCCAAGGCTGAGGGTGATGGCGCCGATGGCCAGCAGGCACATCGCCTTCATCTGGCGGCGCTTCTCGGCCAGGATCACCAGCGGCACCATGCCGGCGAAGGCCAGCAGCATGACGCCCAGATAGGTGAGGCCGTGACGCTCCACCGCGATCCCGGCCTCCAACAGCCGGAAGGGCACGGCGACGAAGATCGCCATCAGTATCAGGTGCAGGGCGAAGATGGAGAGATCCAGGCGCAACAGGTCGTGACGGCCCAGGGTCGCGGCCAACTGGCTTCGCGCGATGCCCACGTCGCGATGCTGCAGGCGTCGCGGCGCGGGAGGGACCAGCTTCCACAGCACCAGAAGGCCCAGCGTGGCCAGCGCCGCGGTGAACCAGAACACCGCTGAAAGCCCGAAGCCGGCGGCCAGCCAGGGGCCCAGCACCATGGCCACGGCGAAGGCCACGCCGATGGAGAGTCCGATGGTGGCCATGGCCGCGGTGCGCACCTGCTCGCGGGTCTGGTCGGCGAGCAGTGCCATGATGGCGGCGGCCACCGCCCCACTGCCCTGCAGGCAGCGACCGAAGATTACCCCGCTGATGGACTCCGCGTTCGCCGCCACCAGGCTGCCGATCATGAACAGCACCAGGCCGAAGGCGATCACCGGCTTGCGGCCGAGGCGGTCGGAGAGCGCCCCGAAGGGAATCTGCAACAGCGCCTGGGTGAGACCATAGACGCCCAGCGCCAGCCCCACCAGCAACGGGGTGGCGCCGGCAAGGTCATCGGCGTAGAGGGCCAGCACCGGCAACACCATGAACAGGCCCAGCATGCGCGTGGCGTAGAGGCTGGCCAGCCCGGTGATGGCGCGCCGCTCGCTGGGCAGCAGCAGCCCGGAAACCTTTCGCATAGGGATGATGACGTTCCATGCTTGGGTGCGATGCACCCCTGAGTGAATCGCATATTCTAGCGGCTCGCTGCCACCCAGGGAAAGCCGCGCCCCGACGGCACTTTGCCGCCACGGCAGCCTGCCCCGTATAATCGATCTTTTGCCGTGCGCCCGAGGTGGGAATGGACAGGATTCTGGTCAGGGGTGCCCGCACCCACAACCTGAAGGATATCGATCTCGAGCTGCCCCGCGACAGGCTGATCGTGGTCACCGGGCTCTCCGGCTCCGGCAAGTCGTCGCTGGCCTTCGACACCCTCTACGCCGAGGGACAGCGCCGCTACGTGGAGTCGCTCTCCACCTACGCGCGACAGTTTCTGTCGATGATGGAGAAACCCGACGTCGATCATATCGAGGGGCTCTCTCCGGCGATCTCTATCGAGCAGAAGTCTACCTCCCACAACCCCCGCTCCACCGTGGGCACCATCACCGAGATCTACGACTATCTGCGCCTGCTGTTTGCCCGCACCGGCACCCCGCGCTGCCCGGAGCACGGCGAGGACCTGGAGGCCCAGACGGTCTCCCAGATGGTCGACCAGGTGCTGGCGCTGCCCGAGGGCAGCAAGCTGATGCTGCTGGCCCCGGTGGTCAAGGGACGCAAGGGCGAGCACCTGCAGCTGCTGGCCGAGCTGCGCGCCCAAGGCTTCGTGCGTGCCATGGTGAACGGCCAGGTGCTCGAGCTCGACGACATCGCTCCCCTGGACAAGAACCGCAAGCACGACATCAGCGTGGTGGTGGACCGCATCAAGGTCCGCGATGGCCTGCAGCAGCGCCTGGCGGAATCCTTCGAAACCGCCCTGAACCTCTCCGACGGCATCGCCATGGTCCACTTCATGGACGGCGAGCAGGAGGACATTGCCTTCTCGGCGCGCTTCGCCTGCCCGGTATGCGGCTACTCCATCGCCGAGCTCGAGCCGCGCATGTTCTCCTTCAACAACCCGGCCGGCGCCTGCTCCAGCTGCGACGGGCTCGGGGTGCAGCAGGTGTTCGACCCTGACAAGCTGATCAGTCACCCGGAGCTCTCCCTGGCCGAGGGCGTGATCAAGGGCTGGGATCGTCGCAGCGTCTTCTATTTCAACCAGCTGCAGTCGGTCGCGGAGCACTACCGCTTCACCCTGGAGACGCCCTGGCAGGAGCTGGCGCGCCATGAGCGTGAGGTGATCCTCCACGGCAGCGGCCATGACGAGGTCGCCTTCCACTACGTCAACGACCGGGGTCGCAAGGTGACCCGGCAGCATCCGTTTGAAGGGGTGCTGCCCAACCTGCAACGCCGCTATCGTGAGACCGAATCCAACATGGTACGCGAGGAGCTGGCCCGCTACATCGCCGTGCAGCCCTGCCCGGCCTGCCACGGCTCGCGGCTGCGCAAGGAGTCGCGTCACGTCTTCATCGACGAGCGCAATTTGCCGGAGATGGTTGGCCTGCCCATCGGCGAGGCCTGGGAATACTTCAAGGCGCTGACGCTGCCGGGGCGGCGCGGCGAGATTGCCGTCAAGATCATCAACGAGATCCACGCCCGCCTGGAATTCCTGGTCAACGTGGGGCTTGATTACCTCAACCTGGAGCGCAGCGCCGAGACCCTCTCCGGCGGCGAGGCCCAGCGCATCCGCCTGGCCAGCCAGATAGGCGCCGGCCTGGTGGGCGTGATGTATATCCTCGACGAACCCTCCATCGGCCTGCACCAGCGCGACAACGACCGCCTGCTCAAGACCCTGGAGCGCCTGCGCGACCTGGGCAATACCGTGATCGTGGTGGAGCACGACGAGGACGCCATCCGCGCGGCGGACCATGTGCTGGACATCGGCCCGGGAGCCGGCGTCCATGGCGGCCGCATCGTTGCCCAGGGCACCCCCGAAGCGGTGATGGCCAACCCCGACTCCCTCACCGGCCAGTACCTGGTCGGCATCCGGCGCATCGAGGTGCCGCCGTGGCGGATTCCCGGCAACCCTGAGAAGGTCCTTCGCCTGGTCGGAGCCACCGGCAACAACCTGCAGGACGTCACCCTGGAGCTGCCGCTGGGACTCTTCATCTGCGTCACCGGCGTCTCAGGCTCCGGCAAGTCGACGCTGATCAACGCGACGCTGATGCCCATCGCCGCCCGGGAGCTCAACCACGCCACCTCACTCACCCCGGGACCCCATGATCGCATCGAGGGGCTCGAGCAGCTCGACAAGGTCATCGACATCGACCAGAGCCCCATCGGCCGCACCCCGCGCTCCAACCCGGCCACCTACACCGGCATCTTCACGCCGATCCGCGAGCTCTTCTCCGGCACCCAGGAAGCCCGCTCGCGGGGCTACAAGCCGGGGCGCTTCAGCTTCAACGTCAAGGGCGGACGCTGCGAAGCGTGCCAGGGCGAGGGGATGATCAAGGTGGAGATGCACTTCCTGCCGGACATCTACGTGCCCTGCGACGTCTGCAAGGGAAAGCGCTACAACCGCGAAACCCTGGAGATCCAGTACAAGGGCAAGACCATCGATGAGGTGCTGGGGATGACCGTGGAGGAGGCGCTGGGGTTCTTCAGCCCGGTGCCGGCCATCGCCCGGCGCCTGCAGACCCTGCTCGACGTGGGGCTCTCCTATATCCGCCTGGGGCAGAGCGCCACCACGCTCTCCGGGGGCGAGGCGCAGCGGGTCAAGCTGGCCCGGGAGTTGGCCAAACGCGACACCGGCAAGACCCTCTACATCCTCGATGAGCCCACCACCGGGCTGCACTTCGAGGATATCCGCCAGCTGCTTACCGTGCTCCACCGCCTGCGCGACCACGGCAACACCATCGTGGTGATCGAGCACAACCTGGACGTGATCAAGACCGCCGACTGGGTGGTCGATCTGGGCCCCGAGGGTGGCTCCGGCGGCGGGCGCATCATCGCCGAGGGCACCCCGGAGCAGGTGGCGAAGATGGATGCCTCCCACACCGGCCGCTTCCTCAGGCCGCTGCTGGAACGCGCCCGGCGACACAAGGCCGAACCGGCATAAAAAAACCGGCCCCTCGAGAGGGGCCGGTTTGGCGTGCCGCAGCCGGAAGCGCGGTCGAGGATCACTCCTCGGCGGCGGCTTCCTCGGCCTCGACGATCGGGCGATCGACGAGTTCGACGTAGGCCATGGGCGCGTTGTCGCCGGTGCGAAAACCGCACTTGAGAATACGGACGTAACCGCCCGGACGCTCGACGTAACGCGGACCCAGCTCGTTGAACAGCTTGCCCACCGCTTCCTTCGAGCGGGTGCGGGCGAAAGCCAGACGACGATTGGCGACGCTGTCCTGCTTGGCCAGGGTGATGAGCGGCTCGATGACGCGACGCAGCTCCTTGGCCTTGGGCAGGGTTGTCTTGATGACCTCGTGCTCGATCAGCGACACGCTCATGTTCTTGAACATGGCCTGGCGGTGCGAGCTGGTCCGATTGAGATGACGACCACTCTTACGATGACGCATGGGTGTGATTCCTTACCAAACTGGGACTCGAGTCGGCGCTCACGCGGAGGCCTTGTCGTCCTTCAGGCTAGCCGGCGGCCAGTTTTCCAGCCGCATGCCCAGGGAAAGACCGCGCGCTGCCAGGACGTCCTTGATCTCGTTCAGGGACTTCTTGCCGAGGTTCGGCGTCTTCAGCAGCTCCACCTCGGTGCGCTGGATCAGATCGCCGATATAATAGATATTCTCGGCCTTCAGGCAGTTGGCGCTGCGAACGGTCAACTCGAGATCGTCTACGGGGCGCAGCAGGATCGGATCGATGTGATCCTCTTCCTCCTCCACTTCCTGTTCCTTGTCGGCTTCCAGATCGACGAACGCGGCCAGCTGATCCTGCAGAATGGTCGCGCTGCGACGGATCGCCTCTTCGGGATCCAGGGTGCCGTCGGTTTCCAGGTTGATGATCAACTTGTCGAGATCGGTGCGCTGTTCGACACGCGCGGCCTCGACGGAGTAGGAAACGCGACGCACGGGGCTGAAGGTCGCATCCAGCTGCAGGCGGCCGATGGCACGAGACTCATCGTCGGCACCGAGGCGAGCGTCCGCCGGCTCATAGCCGCGGCCGAGCGCCACCTTGAGCTGCATCTTGAGCTCGGCACCCTCGTTGACATGGGCGATGACGTGCTCGGGGTTGACGATCTCGACGTCATGGTCGAGCGCGATGTCACCCGCGGTGACGACGGCCGGGCCCTGCTTGTTCAGCGAGAGCACCGCCTCATCGCGGCTGTGCATCTTGATCGCCACGTCCTTGAGGTTCAGGAGGATCTCGATGACATCTTCCTGGACCCCTTCGATCGCGCTGTACTCGTGATCGACGCCACTGATCTCGGCTTCCACCACGGCACAGCCGGGCATGGACGAGAGCAGGATACGACGCAGTGCGTTGCCCAGGGTGTGGCCGAAGCCACGCTCGAAGGGCTCGAGCACGATCTTGGCGTGATGTGCGCTGATCTCTTCGACCTTGATGTCGCGCGGACGAAGAAACTCGGTCACTGAACGCTGCATATAACCACCTTTCAGGCTGCCAAACGGATACTCGGTACTCTGAGCCGGCCCCCGCTCGGGGGGCCGGGCGCTAGCAGCGCTTACTTGGAGTACAGCTCGACGATCAGGGCCTCGTTGATGTCGGCCGTCAGGTCGCCGCGCTCGGGCAGCGCCTTGAACGTGCCTTCCATCTTCTTGGCGTCGATCTCGATCCAGGCCACATCGCCGCGGTTGGCGGCCAGGGCCAGGGCACTCTGGATGCGCACCTGGTTCTTCGACTTCTCGCGAACGGAGACCACATCACCGGGCTTGACCTGGTAGGAAGCCACGTTGACGGTCTTGCCGTTCACGGCGATGGCCTTGTGGCTGACCAGCTGCCGAGCTTCGGAGCGGGTCGAGCCGTAGCCCATGCGATAGACGACGTTGTCCAGTCGGGATTCGAGGAGCTGCAGCAACACTTCGCCGGTCGCGCCCTTGAGACGGGCTGCTTCCTTGTAGTAGTTGCGGAACTGCTTCTCGAGTACGCCATACATGCGACGTACTTTCTGCTTCTCGCGAAGCTGCAAGCCGTATTCGGAAA
Organism: Halomonas sp. HK25; assembly: GCF_047795635.1. Lineage (GTDB taxonomy): Bacteria > Pseudomonadota > Gammaproteobacteria > Pseudomonadales > Halomonadaceae > Halomonas. The sequence continues at coordinate 3,769,239 of NZ_CP181044.1, forward strand.
TACGCTGACGACGCTGGCCGTGCACACCCGGAATCTGCTCGGATTTGCACTTCTTCTCGAAGGGTGTCACACCGCTCTTCAGAAAGAGATCGGTGCCTTCCCGACGAGACAGTTTGCACTTGGGTCCAATGTAACGAGCCATGAATCTGTCTCCTTAAACGCGGCGTTTCTTCGGCGGACGGCAGCCATTGTGGGGAATGGGCGTCGCGTCGGTGATGCTCTGCACGCGGAAGCCGGCGGCATTGAGCGCGCGCACGGCGGATTCACGGCCAGGACCGGGGCCCTTGACCAGCACGTCGACGTTTTTCACACCATACTCGGCTGCAGCAGTCGCTGCACGCTCGCTTGCTACTTGAGCAGCGAACGGGGTGCTCTTGCGAGAACCACGAAAACCCGAACCACCGGCAGTCGCCCAAGAGAGAGCGTTGCCCTGGCGGTCTGTGATCGTAATGATCGTGTTGTTAAAAGAGGCGTGGATATGCGCAACGGCATCCACCACCTGCTTTTTAACCTTCTTGCGATTGCTACGCGGGTTAGCCATGTTGATGATTCTTCCTGTCTTTACGCCAGAACGTGCGTGTTATTTGCGGATCGGCTTGCGCGGGCCCTTGCGGGTACGCGCATTGGTCTTGGTACGCTGACCACGCAGCGGGAGACCACGACGATGACGCAGACCACGGTAGCAACCCAGATCCATGAGACGCTTGATATTAAGCGTGACATCACGGCGAAGGTCGCCCTCTACGGTATACTTGCCAACCTCGGAACGCAGGGTGTCGAGCTCTTCGCTGGACAGTTCCTGGATCTTGGCGGTCGACGCGATGCCGGACGCGGCACAGATTTCCTGTGCACGAGTGCGGCCAATCCCGAAGATATAGGTCAGCGAGATCGCCGCATGCTTGTTGTCCGGGATATTGACGCCTGCAATACGGGCCATCAGCTTACTCCGAAATTTGAGCGGCTTGCTCGTTGGGTCATCTTTAAAAGGCGCAACAGCATACCCCTTTCCCTGCGACAGGGCAAGAGGCATGCCGACGCCGGTCCATCACAGTGCCAGGAATCAGCCCTGGCGCTGCTTGTGCCGCGGTTCGCTGCAGATGACGCGGACGGCGCCATTGCGACGAATGATCTTGCAGTTGCGGCACATTTTCTTTACGGAAGCTCGAACTTTCATCGTTCCATCTCCAAGGTTGGCTCGCGCCACGATCCAGAGCTTCGGCTCGCGGCGCGCCAATACACGTGCGGCACGCCTCAGCGCATCATGCCGCCGCTACCGTAGCCTTTCAGGTTGGACTTCTTCATCACCGACTCGTACTGGTGCGACATGAGGTGCGATTGCACCTGGGCCATGAAGTCCATGATGACCACCACCACGATCAGCAGCGCCGTGCCGCCGAAGAAGAACGGCACGTTCCAGGCCACGATGAGGAACTGAGGCATCAGGGAAACCGCGGTGATGTACATGGCGCCGAACAGGGTCAGACGGGTCATGACCTTGTCGACGTAGCGAGCCGTCTGCTCGCCTGGACGAATCCCCGGCAGGAAGGCACCCGACTTCTTGAGGTTGTCGGCGACGTCCTTGGGATTGAAGACCAGCGCTGTGTAAAAGAAGCAGAAGAATATCACCGCCGCGCCAAAAAGCAAGATGTGCAGCGGCTGACCCGGGCCCAGGGCCTGGGAAGCACGCTGCAGCCACTCGAGACCGTCGCCACTACCGACCCACTGACCCAGCGACGCCGGGAACAGCAGGATGCTGGAGGCGAAGATCGCCGGGATAACGCCCGCCATGTTCACCTTCAGCGGCAGATAGCTGCTCTGGCCGGCGTACATCTTGTTGCCGACCTGGCGCCGCGGATAGTTCACGGTGATGCGTCGCTGGCCGCGTTCGATGAACACCACGAAGGCGACGGTGGCGACACCCAGCACGGCGAGGGCCAGCAGCGGCAGCACATTCCAGGCGCCTTCATTGCGAGCCAGTTCAAAGGCCTGCCCTACCGCACTCGGCAGACCGGCGACGATGCCCGAGAAGATCAGCAGCGAGATGCCGTTGCCGATCCCCTTCTCGGTAATCTGCTCGCCCAGCCACATCAGGAACACCGCACCGGTCACGAAGGTGACGATCGCGGTGAAATAGAAACTGAAGTCTGCCGTGTAGGCGATACCCTGGTTGGCCAGGCCGACCGACATGCCGGTGCCCTGAACCAGCGCCAGGACCACGGTGAGGTAGCGGGTGTACTGGCTGATCTTGCGACGGCCACCCTCACCCTCCTTCTTGAGCTGCTCAAGATGGGGTGAGACCGCGGTCATCAGCTGCATGATGATCGATGCCGAGATGTAGGGCATGATGCCCAGCGCCATGATACTCATCCGCTCCAGGGCGCCACCCGAGAACATGTTGAACATGCCGAGGATGGTGCCCTGCTGCTCCCTGAACAAGGCAGCAAGCTGGTCAGGATTCATACCGGGCACGGGGATGTGGGCACCGATCCGGTACACCACGATGGCGAGGAGCACAAAGCGCAGGCGCGCCCAGAGTTCACCCAGACCGCTGCCCGTCGCCGGCATTTTTCCTGACTTGGCCATTTAGTCCTCTACCTTGCCGCCGGCGGCTTCGATCGCGGCCCGGGCACCCTTGGTGACCTTGATGCCGCGGACCGTGACCGCCTTGTTCAGATCGCCGGACAGGATCACCTTCGCGTGCAGCGTGGCGTCCTTCAGCACGTTGGCCTGCTTGAGGGTCTCCAGAGTGACCTCGTCACCCGCCACCTTGGCGAGTTCACCCAGGCGGACCTCTTCGGAAACCAGCGACTTCATGGAGGTGAAGCCGAACTTCGGCAGACGCCGCTGCAGAGGCATCTGGCCGCCCTCGAAGCCGGGCTTGACGCTGCCGCCGCTGCGAGACTTCTGGCCCTTGTGGCCACGGCCGCCGGTCTTGCCCAGACCGGAGCCGATGCCACGACCGACACGCTTCTCAGCGTGCTTTGAACCCGGTGCCGGGCTCAGGCTATTGAGTTTCATGGATTACTCTCCCTCAACGCGCACAAGGTAGGTCACCTTGTGGATCATGCCGCGTACGGCAGGGGTGTCTTCCAGTTCAACCGTGTGACCGATGCGGCGCAGCCCAAGACCCTTCATGGTGGCCTTGTGCGTGGGCAAGATGCCGATGGTGCTGCGGGTCTGGGTAACCTTGAGTGTTGCTGCCATGGTATTTACCCCGTGATCGCTTCGACAGACAGACCGCGCTTCGCGGCGATGTCTTCCGGCGCTTGCATGGCAGTCAGGCCCCTGACGGTAGCCCGCACCACGTTCACCGGATTGGTGGAACCGTAGCACTTGGCCAGGACGTCATGGACACCTGCCAGCTCGAGCACGGAGCGCATGGCGCCGCCTGCGATGATGCCGGTACCCTCGGAGGCTGGCTGCATGTACACCTTGGAGGCGCCATGACGGGCCTTGACCGGGTACTGCAGGGTGCCACCCGCGAGGCTGACCTTGACCATGTTGCGGCGAGCCTGGTCCATCGCCTTCTGGATCGCGACCGGCACTTCACGCGCCTTGCCGCGACCGAAGCCGACTCGGCCCTTGCCGTCACCCACGACGGTCAGAGCGGTGAAACCGAAGATACGGCCACCCTTGACCACCTTGGCGACACGGTTGACCTGGACCAGTTTCTCCTGGAGGTCGCCGCTTTGCTGTTCGTTCTTCGCCATCGTAAAACCCTTTAGAATTCCAGGCCGCCTTCACGAGCGGCGTCGGCCAGGGCCTTCACGCGCCCATGGTACTTGAAACCGGCACGATCGAAGGCCACCTGGGTGATACCTGCTTCCTTGGCGCGCTCGGCAATCAGAGCGCCGACCTTGGCGGCGGCGTCGGCATTGCCGGTCGCACCCTCACGCAGGGCCTTGTCCAGCGTGGAAGCGCTGGCGAGGACCTTACCACCATCCGGCGAGATGATCTGCGCATAGATGTGGCGGGGGGTACGGTTGACGCACAGGCGATACACGCCCAGCTCGCGGATCTTGGCGCGAGCGCGGCGGGCACGACGGAGACGAGATTCTTTCTTCGCGTTCATAACCCTGCCTTACTTCTTCTTGGCTTCTTTGCGACGCACCTGCTCGTCGGCGTACCGAACACCCTTGCCCTTATAGGGTTCAGGCGGACGGAAGGCGCGGATTTCCGCGGCGACCTGGCCGAGCTGCTGCTTGTCCGCGCTCTTCAGCACGATCTGGGTGTTCTTCGGCGTTTCCGCAGAGACACCCTCAGGCAGCGTATATTCGACCGGGTGCGAGAAGCCCAGTGACAGATTGAGCGTCTGGCCCTTGGCCTGGGCACGATAACCGACGCCGATGATTTCGAGGGACTTGGTGAAGCCTTCGCTCACGCCGGTGACCAGGTTCTGAACCAGGGCACGGGTGGTGCCGGACATGGCCCAGCTCTTGGCGGCCTCGCTCGGCGCGAAGGTCAACTGACCCTCTTCCTGACCAATCACCACATCGGGGTGAATGGACAGGGACAACGTACCCTGACCGCCCTTGACGGTCAGCTGGTTACCGTCGAGCTTGATCTCGACACCAGCGGGTACTTTTACCGGATATTTGGCTACGCGGGACATTCCAAACTCCTAGAATACGGTGCAGAGGACTTCGCCACCGACACCGGCCTTGCGAGCCGCGCGATCGGTCATCACCCCGTTGGAGGTGGTGACGATAGCGATACCCAGGCCATCGGCGACCTTCGGCAGCGCGTCCTTGCCCTTGTACTGGCGCAGGGACGGCTTGGAAACTCGCTGGATGTGCTCGATGACCGGCTTGCCCTCGAAGTACTTGAGGGTCACCGTCAGCTCGGGCTTGGCAGCCTCGGACACCGCGAAGTCGTTGATGTAACCCTCTTCCTTCAATACGCGGGCCACCTCGATCTTCAGCTTGGAGGACGGCATGGTGACCGTCTCCTTGGTGGCCATCTGCGCATTGCGGATACGGGTGAACATATCCGCCAGAGTGTCTTGCATGCTCATTTACGTTGCGCTCCTGATTCTCGCGTGGCTTACCAGCTGGACTTCTTCAGCCCAGGGACATCGCCACGCATGGCGGCTTCACGCAGCTTGTTGCGGCCGAGGCCGAACTTGTTGTAGTAGCCGTGCGGACGGCCGGTGATGCGGCAGCGGTTACGCTGGCGCACCGGGCTGGAGTCACGCGGCAGCTGCTGCAGCTTCAGCGTCGCCTCGAAGCGCTCTTCGTCGGAAGCGTTGACGTCCTGGATGACCGCCTTGAGCTCGGCGCGTCTGGCGGCATACTTCGCCACCAGCTTGGTGCGCTTGAGCTCACGCTCTACCATGCTTTTCTTTGCCATGATCCCACCCTTATTTCTTGAACGGGAAGTTCAGCGCGCTCAGCAGCGCACGACCTTCATCATCGGTTTTGGCGGTGGTGGTGATGGTGACATCCAGACCACGTATCCGATCGATCTTATCATACTCGATCTCCGGGAAGATGATCTGCTCACGCACCCCCATGGAGTAATTGCCACGACCGTCGAAGGACTTCGGGTTGAGACCACGGAAGTCACGAACACGGGGGATCGCGATATTCACCAGGCGATCGAGGAAGTCCCACATGCGCTCGGAGCGCAGGGTCACCTTGATCCCGATCGGCCAGCCTTCACGCACCTTGAAGCCCGCGATGGACTTGCGTGCCTTGGTCACCATCGGCTTCTGACCGGAAAGCTTCTCCAGGTCACCGATGGCATTGTCGATCAGCTTCTTGTCGCTGGTCGCTTCGCCGATGCCCATGTTCAGAGTCACCTTGGTGACCCGCGGCACCTGCATCACGTTGGCGTAGCTGAACTGCTCTTTGAGTTGAGCCACCACCTCGTTCTGATAACGTTCTTTCAAGTTCGCCATTTTGCTACCCGACTCGCGTTAGGCGTCGATCTGCGTCTGCGTCGACTTGTAGATACGTACCTTGGTACCGTCTTCCTTCACCTGGAAGCCGACGCGATCCGCCTTACCGGTCTCCGAATTGAAGATGGCTACGTTGGACGCGTGAATCGGAGCCTCGCGCTCGACGATACCGCCCTGATTGCCCGCCATGGGATTGGGCTTGGTGTGACGCTTGATCATGTTCACACCGGACACCACGAAGCGGTTTTCGAGAACCCGCTTAACGGTGCCACGCTTGCCCTTATCCTTGCCGGCGATGACGACGACTTCATCGTCACGTTTGATTTTTTGCATATCCGCCTCGCTCCTTACAGCACTTCAGGCGCCAAGGAAATGATCTTCATGAACTTCTCGTTGCGAAGCTCACGAGTCACCGGCCCGAAGATACGGGTACCGATCGGCTGTTCGTTGGTGTTATTCAACAGAACCGCCGCATTTCCGTCGAAGCGGATCAGCGAACCGTCGGGACGACGGACGCCGCTACGGGTGCGAACCACCACCGCCTTGAGGACCTGGCCCTTCTTGACCTTGCCACGCGGAATGGCTTCCTTCACCGTGACCTTGATGACATCACCGATATGGGCGTAGCGACGGTGTGAACCGCCCAGCACCTTGATGCATTGCACCCGGCGCGCTCCGCTGTTGTCGGCGACATCCAGCATTGTCTGAGTCTGAATCATCGGTTTTCTCCAAACCTAATCTGACTGCACTGGTTTGACAGGCGTGAGCCGATCAGCCCTTGGCCTGCTCGACCACCTCGACCAGCATCCAGGACTTGGTCTTGGACAGCGGGCGGCACTCCTGGATGGAGACCGTATCGCCGGCCTTCGCCTGGTTCGCCTCGTCATGGGCGTGCAGCTTGGTGGAGCGCTTGACGTACTTGCCGTAGATCGGATGACGCACGCGCCGCTCGATCATCACGACGATGGACTTGTCCATCTTGTCGCTCACCACCTTGCCGGTGAGCGTACGGGCTTTCTTTTCTTCGACCATCTCAGTCACCTGCCTTCTCGTTGAGCACAGTCTTCACCCGGGCGATATCCCGACGAACCTGCTTGAGCAGATGAGTCTGGCTGAGCTGACCGGTGGCCTTCTGCATGCGCAGGTTGAACTGCTCGCGGAGGAGTTCGAGGAGCTGACTCTTCAGCTCATCGACTGATTTTTCACGGATTTCCTGGGCTTTCATCACATCACCGTCCGTTTCACAAAGGTGGTGGATATGGGCATCTTCTGGGCCGCCAGAGTGAAGGCCTCACGGGCCAGCTCTTCGGAGACGCCTTCGATTTCATACAGGACCCGACCCGGCTGGATCTGAGCGACCCAGTACTCGACGGAGCCCTTACCCTTACCCATACGGACTTCGAGTGGCTTCTTGGAAATCGGCTTGTCCGGGAACACGCGGATCCAGATCTTGCCGCCACGCTTGACGTGACGGGTGATCGCACGACGGCCGGCCTCGATCTGGCGCGCAGTAATGCGGCCGCGACCGGTTGCCTTCAGACCGTATTCCCCGAAGCTGATCCTGCTTCCGCGAAGCGCCAGGCCACGGTTGCGACCTTTCTGCATCTTGCGGAATTTCATACGCTTGGGTTGTAACATCGACTCGCTCTCCCCTTACCTGGAACCTTTCTTCTTGGAGGGCGCTGCCTGAGGCTGTTTCGCCTTGGCGCGGACCTCTTCGATGCCCCCGAGGATTTCACCCTTGAAGACCCACACCTTGACACCGATGATGCCGTAGGTGGTCTTGGCCTCAAAGGCGGCGTAGTCGATGTCCGCACGCAAGGTGTGCAGCGGCACACGGCCTTCGCGATACCACTCGGTACGCGCGATCTCGGCACCACCCAGGCGACCTGACAGCATCACCTTGATACCACCTGCCCCCAGGCGCATGGCGTTCTGCACGGAACGCTTCATGGCGCGACGGAACATGACGCGACGCTCGAGCTGACCGGCGATGTTCTGGGCCACGAGCATAGCGTCCAGCTCGGGCTTGCGAACTTCCTCGATGTTGACGTGCACGGGCACGCCCATCATCGCGGTGACCTCACGGCGCAGGCGATCGACATCTTCGCCCTTCTTGCCAATCACGATGCCCGGGCGGGCGGTGTGAATGGTGATGCGCGCATTATTGGCAGGACGCTCGATGGTGATGCGGCTCACGGAAGCGTTCTTGAGACGCTCCTCGAGGAAGCGGCGCACTTCGAGGTCACTGTTGAGCTTGTCGGCATAGGCGCCGCGCTCGGCGTACCAGACTGAGGTATGGTCTTTGACGATACCCAGTCGGATGCCTGTCGGATGTACTTTCTGACCCATCTGGTCGACTCCTACTTCTCGGCTACCTTGACGGTGATGTGGCAGGTGCGCTTCAAGATACGATCCGCGCGGCCCTTGGCACGCGGCTTGATACGCTTGAGCGTCATGCCCTCATCGACGCAGATGGTCGAGACACGCAGCTCGTCGATATCCATGCCGTTGTTTTCTTCCGCATTCGCGATGGCGGACTGCAGCACTTTCTTGACCAGCTTGGCAGCCTTCTTCGGTGAGAAGGTCAGCAGGTCCAGCGCCTCGGCGACCGGTTTACCGCGCACCTGGTCAGCCACCAAACGGGCCTTCTGGGCGGATAAACGAGCGCCACGCAGCTTAGCTGTGACTTCCATCTCTCAATCCTCTCTGGCTTACCGTTTGGCTTTCTTGTCCGCCGCATGACCGCGATAGGTGCGGGTAGCAGCGAATTCGCCCAGCTTGTGGCCAACCATTTCCTCGGCGACGTGCACCGGGACGTGCTGGCGACCGTTATGGACCGCAATGGTGAGCCCGACCATGTTGGGCAGGATCATGGAACGACGCGACCAGGTCTTGATCGGTTTGCGGTCGCTCTTCTCCACTGCAGCCTCGACCTTCTTCAGCAGATGAAGGTCAATGAAGGGACCTTTCTTCAGTGAACGTGGCACAGCCGTTACCTCTTAAAGTCTTGGCGTTTTCAATCAGTTCCGGGCCTTGCGGCGACGGATGATCAGCTTGTCGGTGCGCTTGTTCTTGCGGGTCTTGTGGCCCTTGGTGGGAATACCCCACGGGGACACCGGATGACGACCACCGCTGGTGCGGCCTTCACCGCCGCCGTGCGGGTGATCCACCGGGTTCATGGCCACACCGCGAACGGTCGGACGCACACCTCTCCAGCGCTTCGCACCGGCCTTGCCAAGCTGACGCAGGCTGTGCTCGGAGTTGCTCACTTCCCCCAGGGTCGCGCGGCACTCGGCCAGCACCTTGCGCATCTCGCCGGAGCGCAGACGCAGGGTGGCATAGCTGCCTTCACGGGCGACCAGCTGGGCGCTGGTGCCGGCACTGCGAGCGATCTGGGCACCCTTGCCGGGCTTGAGCTCGATGCAGTGCACGGTGGAACCCAGCGGGATATTACGCAGCGGAAGAGCGTTGCCCTTCTTGATGGCTGCGTTGACGCCGGACTCGAGCTTGTCGCCAGCGCTCACGCCCTTGGGCGCGATGATGTAGCGGCGCTCGCCGTCCAGGTACTTCAGCAGCGCGATGTGAGCGCTACGGTTCGGATCATACTCGAGGCGCTCGACGATGGCCGGAACGCCATCCTTGATGCGCTTGAAGTCGATGATCCGGTAGTGCTGCCGGTGCCCACCGCCCACGTGACGGGTAGTGATACGACCGTTGTTGTTGCGACCACCACTGCGCGACTGCTTTTCGAGCAGCGCCGCGAAGGGCTTACCTTTGTGCAGGTCTTCACCAACGATCTTGACGACGTGGCGACGGCCGGCGGATGTGGGTTTGGTCTTGACGATTGCCATTGTCCGTACTCCTGCCCTTATTCGGCGCCAGAGAAGTCTTCAAGGGTCTCGCCAGCGGCCAGCGATACATAGGCCTTGCGATACCCCTTGCGGTGACCCAGACCCTGCGCGGTGCGCTTGGTCTTGCCCTTGACGTTCAGCGTCTGAACGCGCTCGACCTTCTTGCCGAACAGAGCCTCGACGGCTTTCTTGATCTCGGGCTTGGTCGCGTCGCTGGCCACCTTGAACACGTACTGGTTGCGTTCGGCAGCCATGGCGGCCTTCTCGGTCACGTGCGGACCCAGCAGGACCTTGAATACACGCTCCTGGTTCATGCCAGCTTCTCCTCGAATTTGCGCAGGGCGGAGACGGTGACCAGCACCTTGTCGAAGGCGACCAGGCTCACCGGATCAGCGGCGGCCACGTCCACCACATCCACGTTGGGAATGTTGCGGGCGGCCAGGTAGAGCTTCTCGTCGACTTCCTCGGTGACGATCAGCACCTTCTCCAGACCCAGTTCGCTGAGCTTGGCAACCAGCTCCTTGGTCTTCGGCGCTTCGACGGAGATCTCCTCGACGGCCACCAGGCGTTCCTGACGCACCAGCTCGGAGAGAATGGAGCGCATCGCCGCGCGGTACATCTTGCGGTTGACCTTCTGCGAGTGGTCCTGAGGACGCGCCGCAAAGGTCACGCCGCCGCTGCGCCACAGCGGAGAGCGGATGGTACCGGCGCGAGCACGGCCGGTGCCCTTCTGACGCCACGGCTTCTTGCCGCCACCACGCACGTCGGAACGGTTCTTCTGGGCGCGAGTCCCCTGACGACCACCGGCCAGATAGGCGGTGACGACCTGGTGCACGAGCGCTTCATTGAAGTCTTTGCCAAAGGTGGCGTCGGACACTTCGACGATGCCAGCCCCGGCTGCAAGATTCAGATTCATCGGTCTCTATCCCCTTCAGCCAGCTTTCACGGCGCTGCGCACGATCACGTCACTGCCGGTGGCACCGGGCACGGCGCCCTTGACCAGCAGCAGATTACGTTCGGTGTCGACACGCACGACTTCGAGGCTCTGGACGGTGCAACGGACGTTGCCCATCTGGCCGGCCATCTTCTTGCCCTTGAACACGCGGCCAGGCGTCTGGCACATGCCGATGGAACCCGGCGCGCGGTGGGACAGGGAGTTGCCGTGAGTGTTGTCTTGGGTACGGAAGTTCCAGCGCTTGACGGCGCCCTGGAAACCCTTGCCCTTGGAGGTGCCGGTCACATCGATCTTTTGACCAGCTTCGAAGAGGGATACGGTGAATTCGCCGCCCACTTCCGGAGCCTCGTCACCTGCTTCCAGGCGGAACTCCATCAGCGAACGACCGGCCTCGACACCCGCCTTGGCGTACTGACCCGCCTGGGCTTTGCTGAGGTGCTTGGCCTTGCGAGAGCCGGCTGTCACCTGAACCGCCGCGTAGCCGTCATTTTCGACGGTCTTGACGCGAGTGATGCGGTTGGGAGCAACCTCGATCACGGTTACGGGCACAGAAGCGCCATCTTCGGCAAAGACACGGGTCATCCCGGCCTTTTTACCGACTAAACCGATAGTCATACTCAGTCTCCTTTAGTGTACGGGGCTGTCACCCGCTATGGCTGCCCTTTCCAGAGCATTCCACTAGCACGTTGTATGGCGCCTCACGGCGCGGCGGCTGCTGCTCATGCTGGCTCTTTAAAAGAGACGATGAGCGCTGGGCCGCGAGTGTCTAGTTGGAATCAGTCGAGCTTGATCTGCACGTCCACGCCAGCAGCGAGGTCGAGCTTCATCAGCGCATCAACGGTCTTTTCCGTGGGCTCGACGATGTCGAGCACACGCTTGTGGGTACGAATCTCGTACTGGTCGCGCGCGTCCTTGTTGACGTGCGGCGAGATCAGAACGGTGTACCGCTCGCGGTTGGTCGGCAGGGGAATCGGACCACGAACCTGGGCGCCGGTACGCTTGGCGGTCTCAACGATCTCCGCGGCGGACTGGTCGATCAGGCGATGGTCGAAAGCCTTCAACCGAATGCGAATCTTCTGGTTCTGCATTTGCCCTTAACTCCAATGGATCTCGACGGCGCGAGCCGTCAACCCACGCATTCAAAGGATGCGCATTATAGGTGCGCCGCGGACGAGAGTCAAACACTCTCCGCGCTGCGCAGAAAGGGGGCCCCTGACGGAGCCCCCTTCGATCATCGATCAGCCGAGGCTTACTGGACGATCTTGGCCACGACGCCGGCGCCGACGGTGCGGCCGCCTTCACGGATGGCGAAGCGCAGACCTTCGTCCATGGCGATCGGGGCAATCAGGGTGACAACCATCTTGACGTTGTCGCCCGGCATGACCATCTCGACGCCTTCCGGCAGCTCACAGGTACCGGTGACATCGGTGGTACGGAAGTAGAACTGCGGACGGTAGCCCTTGAAGAAGGGAGTGTGACGACCACCCTCTTCCTTGGACAGCACGTAGACTTCGGCTTCGAAGACGGTGTGCGGGTTGATGGAGCCCGGCTTGGCCAGTACCTGACCACGCTCGACGTCGTCACGCTTGGTGCCACGCAGCAGGGCGCCGACGTTCTCACCGGCACGACCTTCGTCGAGCAGCTTGCGGAACATCTCGACACCGGTAACGATGGTCTTGGTGGTGTCACGGATACCGACGATCTCGATCTCTTCGCCGGCCTTGACGACGCCACGCTCGATACGACCGGTCACCACGGTGCCGCGGCCGGAAATGGAGAACACGTCCTCGATCGGCATCAGGAACGGCTGATCGATGGCACGCTCCGGCTCCGGGATGTACTCGTCCAGGGCCTTGATCAGGTTGGCAACGGCGGTGGTGCCCATGCCGTTGTCGTCCTTGCCTTCCAGGGCCATCAGCGCAGAGCCGGTGATGATCGGGGTGTCATCACCCGGGAAGTCGTACTCGTCGAGGAGTTCGCGAACTTCCATCTCGACCAGCTCGAGCAGCTCTTCGTCGTCGACCATGTCGGCCTTGTTCAGGAACACGACGATGTACGGAACGCCAACCTGACGAGACAGGAGGATGTGCTCGCGGGTCTGCGGCATCGGACCGTCGGCGGCAGACACCACCAGGATGGCGCCATCCATCTGAGCCGCACCGGTGATCATGTTCTTCACGTAGTCGGCGTGGCCGGGGCAGTCGACGTGCGCGTAGTGGCGCTCCTCGGACTGGTACTCCACGTGAGAGGTGGCGATGGTGATGCCGCGCTCACGCTCTTCCGGGGCGTTGTCGATGGTGTCGAACTCGCGCCAGTCACCGCCGAATACCTCGGCGGAGACGCGGGTCAGAGCCGCAGTCAGCGTGGTCTTGCCGTGGTCGACGTGACCGATGGTGCCGACGTTGACGTGCGGTTTGGAACGCTCAAATTTTTCCTTAGCCACTGCTATAACCTCTTTACGTTAGCTAACGGTTAACCGTTTTGGTTGATGACGGCTTCAACGACGCTGGACGGCGCCTCTTCGTACTGCGCGAACTCCATGACGTAGCTTGCGCGGCCCTGGGTCTGAGAACGCAGATCGGTCGCGTAACCGAACATCTCAGCCAACGGAACCCGAGCGCGGATGATCTTGCCCATTGACGAGTCATCCATGCCCTCCACCAGGCCACGACGGCGGTTCAGGTCGCCCATGACGTCACCCATGTAGTCCTCGGGGGTCACGACTTCGACCTTCATCACCGGCTCCAGCAGCACGGCCTTGGCCTTCTTGGCGCCTTCCTTGACGGCCATGGAAGAAGCAACCTTGAACGCGGTTTCGTTGGAGTCCACGTCGTGGAAGGAACCATCGTACAGCGTAACCTTGACGTCGATCATCGGGTAGCCCGCGATGACACCGTTCTGCAGCTGCTCGTAGGCCCCTTTCTCGACGGCAGGCACGTATTCCTTGGGAACCACACCGCCGACGATCTCGGAGGCGAATTTGAAGTGCATATCTTCATCTTCGCCCTTGTCTTCCTGGGTGAGCGGCTCGATGCGCAGCCAGACGTGGCCGTACTGACCGCGACCGCCGGACTGACGCACGAACTTACCTTCCTGCTCCACCTTGCCGCGAATGGTCTCGCGGTAGGCTACCTGCGGCTTGCCGATGTTGGCCTCGACCTTGAACTCGCGACGCATGCGGTCGACAAGGATGTCCAGGTGCAGCTCGCCCATGCCGGAGATGATGGTCTGACCGGTCTCCTCGTCGGTGCGGACCTGGAAGGAGGGGTCCTCCTGGGCCAGCTTGCCCAGCGCCACACCCATCTTCTCCTGGTCGGCCTTGGACTTCGGCTCCACGGCCACGGAGATCACCGGATCCGGGAACTCCATGCGCTCCAGCACGATCTTGTCGGTCAGGTCACACAGGGTGTCACCGGTGGTGACGTCCTTCAGGCCGATACAGGCGGCGATATCGCCGGCGCGCACTTCCTTGATCTCCTCGCGGGAGTTGGCGTGCATCTGTACGATACGACCGACACGCTCCTTCTTGCTCTTGACCGAGTTGAAGACGCCGTCGCCGGAGTTCAACACGCCGGAGTAGACGCGAATGAAGGTCAGGGTACCGACGAAGGGGTCGGTGGCGATCTTGAACGCCAGAGCGGCGAAGGGCGCGCTGTCGTCGGCCTCGCGGGTGGCGATGGTGCCGTCCTTGTCGTCCAGCTCACCCTCGATGGCCTTGACCTCGGTGGGAGACGGCAGGTACTCGACCACCGCATCCAGCACCGCCTGCACGCCCTTGTTCTTGAACGCGGAACCGCAGGTGACCAGCACGATCTCGTTGGCCAGGGTGCGACGACGCAGGCCAGCCTTGATCTCATCCTTGGTGAGCTCGCCGCCCTCGAGGTACTTGTCCATCAGCTCTTCGGACGCCTCGGCCGCGGCCTCGACCATCTCCTCGCGGTACTTCTCGGCGGTCTCCTGGAGCTCCGCAGGGATGTCGACGAGGTCATAGGTGACCCCCAGATCCGACTCGTTCCACAGGATCGCCTTCATCTCGAGCAGATCAATGACGCCCTTGAAGTCTTCCTCGGTGCCCCAGTTGATCTGGATCGGCACGGCGTTGGCGCCCAGACGGTCCTTGAGCTGGTCGACCACCATGAAGAAGTCGGCGCCGGTGCGGTCCATCTTGTTGACGAACACCATGCGCGGCACTTCGTACTTGTTGGCCTGACGCCAGACGGTCTCGGTCTGGGGCTGCACGCCGGACGAGCCACACAGCACCACGACGGCACCGTCGAGAACCCGCAGGGAGCGCTCGACTTCGATGGTGAAGTCAACGTGCCCAGGGGTGTCGATGATGTTGATGCGGTGCTCATCGAACTGGTGGTTCATGCCCTTCCAGAAGGTGGTCACGGCAGCGGAGGTAATGGTGATACCCCGCTCCTGCTCCTGCTCCATCCAGTCGGTGGTGGAGGCGCCTTCATGGGTCTCGCCGAGCTTGTGGTTGACACCGGTGTAGAACAGCACGCGCTCGGTCGTGGTGGTCTTGCCGGCATCGACGTGGGCGACGATCCCGATATTGCGGTAGCGGTTGAGTGGAGTCTTGCGAGCCACGATGGAACTCCCGGTTGGTTGGCGATGCGTTTAGAGGCACTGCGCTTGGAAGCGCCGCACTGCGAATCGGAGCACTTAGAACCGATAGTGCGAGAATGCCTTGTTGGCTTCTGCCATGCGGTGCACGTCTTCACGCTTCTTGACCGCGGAGCCCTTGCCCTCGGCGGCGTCCAGCATCTCGCCCGCCAGGCGCTGCACCATGGTCTTCTCGCCACGACGACGGGCGGCATCCACCAGCCAGCGCATGGCCAGGGCCTGACGGCGTGACGGACGAACTTCCACCGGCACCTGATAGGTCGCACCGCCAACACGGCGAGACTTCACCTCGACCATGGGCTGGATGGCTTCCAGCGCCTTGTCGAAGATCTCCAGCGGGTCTTCATTACTGCGCTCGGCAACCTTGTCCAGCGCACCGTAGACGATACGCTCAGCCACGGACTTCTTACCACCGAACATCAGGTGGTTCATGAACTTCGCCAGCCGCTCGCTTCCGAACTTGGGATCCGGAAGAATCTCACGTTTTGCCGCAATTCTTCTTCTAGGCATGATAAGCCCTCTGTTGAAGGGTCCTTCAGGTAAACTCGGGACTCACGCTCGACCTCATTGAGGCGGCGCCGCCCGACCTTACTCTTATCAGACCGATATCGATTCTGGATGTAGTTACGTGCCGAGACCGATCAGGCCTTGGGACGCTTCGCGCCGTACTTGGAACGGCCCTGCTTGCGGTTCTGCACGCCGGAGGTGTCCAGGGCGCCGCGCACGGTGTGGTAGCGTACGCCGGGAAGGTCCTTGACGCGACCACCGCGGATCAGGACCACGGAGTGCTCCTGGAGGTTGTGGCCTTCACCGCCGATGTAGGAAGACACCTCGAAGCCGTTGGTCAGCCGCACGCGACAGACTTTACGCAGGGCCGAGTTCGGCTTCTTCGGGGTGGTGGTGTAGACGCGGGTACAGACGCCGCGCTTCTGCGGGCAGGCCTGGAGCGCCGGCACGTCGCTCTTGCTGACGGGGCGCTTGCGCGGCTTGCGCACGAGCTGATTGATCGTTGCCATGGGTAGTAGCTGACTCCAATGGGTTGCCTTGGCCTTTTCAGCGGGTGCGGGCGCACCCACCCCACTGTTAAAGGCTGCGCATTCTAATAGCTGACCCTGCGCCCCGTCAAGAGCGATGGCCCACCCGCCAGGACGGACCATCGATTCCGGGGCTCGGATCAGAGTTCTTCGTCGTCGGAATCCAGCGCGGTAAGCTGGGCGCCCAGTTCCTGCTCGACATCGTAGGCCGACGGCGCAAGCGGACGCGCAGGGCCTTCACGCCTGCGGCGACGCTCTTCATGGTGGGCAAGGCCGGTACCGGCCGGGATCAAGCGCCCCACCACCACGTTCTCCTTCAAGCCGCGCAGGTAGTCGCGCTTGCCGGTCACCGCCGCCTCGGTCAGCACCCGCGTGGTCTCCTGGAAGGAGGCCGCTGAGATGAACGACTCGGTGGCCAGGCTGGCCTTGGTGATACCCAGCAGTACCCGCTGGTACTTGGCCGGGAACTTCTCCTGCTTCTCGAGGCGGGCGTTCTGCTCCAGCACCCGCGCCAGTTCGACCTGGTCGCCGGTGATGAAGTCGGAGTCACCGGCATCGGCGATCTCTACCTTGCGCAACATCTGACGCACGATCACTTCGATGTGCTTGTCGTTGATGCCCACACCCTGGAGGCGATAGACCTCCTGGATCTCCACGGTGATGTACTTGGCCAGCTCCGCCACGCCCAGCAGCCGCAGGATGTCGTGGGGGTTGCTCGGGCCGTCGGAGATCACCTCGCCCTTCTCGACGCTCTCGCCCTCGAACACCGCGATCTGGCGCCACTTGGGGATCAGCGCTTCGAAGGGATCACCGCCGCCTTCCGGGGTGATGGTCAGGCGACGCTTGCCCTTGGTCTCCTTGCCGAAGCTGATAACGCCGCTGATCTCGGCCAGTATCGCCGGCTCCTTCGGCTTGCGCGCCTCGAACAGGTCGGCCACGCGGGGCAGACCACCGGTGATGTCCTTGTTGGCAGACGCCTCCACCGGGATACGCGCGACGACCTCGCCGACGCCGATCTTCGCGCCGTTATCGGCGGTGACGATCGACTTGCCGGGCAGCAGGTACTGCACCGGGGTGTCGGAGCCGCTGGCGGTCACCGGCTTGCCGGCCTCGTCATTGAGCAGGATCATCGGGCGTTTGTCGCGACCGGCCATGGGGCGGGCGGCCGACTCGATGACCTCGATGGAGGAGAGACCGGTCATCTCGTCCACGCTGCGGTGAATGGTCAGGCCCTCGTCCATGTCGGCGTACTGCACGGTGCCCTCGCCCTCGGCGACGATGGGATGGGTGTGCGGATCCCACTTGGCCACCGCCTGGCCAGCATCGACGCTATCGCCGTCCTTGACAGAGAGCTCGGCGCCGTAGGGCAGCTTGTAGTACTCGCGCTCGCGGCCGTGATCGTCGGCGACGGCCAGGGCGCTGGAGCGGGACACCACCACCAGCTTGCCGTCGCCGCGTTCCACGTACTTGATGTTGTGCAGGCGCACCTTGCCGCCATGCTTGACCTGGACGCTGTCCACCGCGGAGGCCCGTGAGGCCGCGCCGCCGATGTGGAAGGTCCGCATGGTCAGCTGGGTGCCAGGCTCACCAATGGACTGGGCGGCGATGACGCCTACCGCCTCGCCGATGTTCACCTGGTGGCCACGCGCCAGGTCGCGGCCATAGCAGGTTGCGCAGACGCCATGGGTGGTCTGACAGGCGATGGCGCTGCGCACCACGATCTCGTCGACGCCCATGGTGTCCAGCTCGGCGCACCACTTCTCGTCGAGCAGGGTGCCGCGCGGGATCAGCACCTCGTCACTGGCCGGGTCGATGACGTCCTGGGCGACCACGCGGCCCAGCACCCGCTGGGCCAGGGAGACGATGATATCGCCACCCTCGATGACCGGGTGCAGGGTCAGCCCGTTGTCGGTGTCGCAATCAGTCTCGGTGATTACCATGTCCTGAGCCACGTCGACCAGGCGACGGGTCAGGTAACCGGAGTTGGCGGTCTTGAGTGCCGTATCCGCCAGACCCTTCCGCGCGCCGTGGGTCGAGATGAAGTACTGCAGTACGTTCAAGCCCTCACGGAAGTTGGCGATGATCGGTGTCTCGATGATCGAGCCGTCCGGCTTGGCCATCAGGCCACGCATGCCCGCCAGCTGGCGGATCTGGGCGGCACTACCCCGGGCACCGGAGTCGGCCATGATGAAGACGCTGTTGAAGGAGTCCTGCTCGACCTCGTTGCCGTCACGGTCGATGACGGTCTCCTTCTCGATCCCGTCCATCATCGCCCGGGCCACCTTATCGTTGGCCTTGGACCAGATGTCGATCACCTTGTTGTACTTTTCACCGGCGGTGACGAGGCCCGAGGAGAACTGGTCCTCGATCTCCTTCACCTCATCCTCGGCGGCCTCGATGATCGCGGCCTTGGCGTCAGGGATGACGAAGTCGTTGACGCCGATGGAGGCGCCGGACCAGGTGGCCATGCGGAAGCCGGTGAACATCAGCTGATCGGCGAAGATCACCGTCGCCTTGAGGCCCGCGCGACGATACACCTCGTTGAGCAGCTTCGAGATGGCCTTCTTCTTCATCGGCTGGTCGATCAGCGCGAAGGGCACGCCCTCCGGCAGGATGCGGAACAGCAGCGCGCGACCCACGGTGGTCTTGTAGAGGCGGCGGTGCCGGCTGCGCTCGCCAGTCTCCTCATCCACATCCACCTCGTCCAGACGCACCTCGACTCGGGCATGCATGGCGACGTTCTGAGTGCCGAAGGCGCGATCGACCTCGTCGATGTTGGCAAACACCATGCCCTCGCCCTTGGCGTTGATCTTCTCGCGGGTCATGTAATAGAGACCCAGCACCACGTCCTGGGAGGGCACGATGATCGGCTCGCCGTTGGCCGGCGACAGCACGTTGTTCGTGGCCATCATCAGCGTCCGCGCTTCGAGCTGGGCTTCCAGGGTCAGCGGCACATGGACCGCCATCTGGTCACCGTCGAAGTCGGCGTTGTAGGCGGCACACACCAGCGGATGCAGCTGGATCGCCTTGCCCTCGATCAGCAGCGGCTCGAAGGCCTGGATGCCCAGACGGTGCAGGGTCGGGGCGCGGTTGAGCAGCACCGGATGCTCGCGAATGACGTCGGCGAGGATGTCCCACACCTCCGGCAGCTCGCGCTCGACCATCTTCTTGGCCGCCTTGATGGTGGAGGCATAGCCGAGGCTCTGCAGCTTGGAGTAGATGAACGGCTTGAACAGCTCCAGCGCCATCTTCTTGGGCAGGCCGCACTGGTGCAGGCGCAGGGTCGGGCCCACGGTAATGACCGAGCGGCCGGAGTAGTCGACGCGCTTGCCCAGCAGGTTCTGGCGGAAGCGGCCCTGCTTGCCCTTGATCATGTCGGCCAGGGACTTCAGCGGGCGCTTGTTGGAGCCGGTGATGGCACGACCACGGCGACCGTTGTCCAGCAGGGCGTCCACCGCCTCCTGCAGCATGCGCTTCTCGTTGCGCACGATGATATCCGGCGCATTGAGGTCGAGCAGCCGCTTCAAGCGATTGTTGCGGTTGATCACCCGACGATACAGATCGTTGAGGTCGGAGGTGGCGAAGCGGCCGCCGTCCAGCGGGACCAGCGGACGCAGGTCCGGCGGCAGCACCGGCAGTACCTCCATGACCATCCACGCCGGCGCATTGCCGGAGTTGTAGAAGGCCTCGAGCAGCTTGAGCCGCTTGGAGAGCTTCTTGATCTTGGTCTCGGAGTTGGTCTGGGGGATCTCCTCGCGCAGGCGATCGATCTCCTCGGCCAGGTCGATGTCCTTGAGCAGCGCCTGGACCGCCTCGGCGCCCATGCGGGCGTCGAAGTCGTCACCGAACTCCTCGAGGGCCTCGAAGTACTGCTCGTCGTTGAGCAGCTGGCCGCGCTCGAGGGTGGTCATCCCCGGATCGATGACCACGAAGCTCTCGAAATAGAGCACGCGCTCGATATCGCGCAGCGTCATGTCCAGGAACATGCCGATGCGAGACGGCAGCGACTTGAGGAACCAGATGTGCGCGACGGGACTTGCCAGCTCGATATGGCCCATCCGCTCACGACGCACGGCAGCCTTGGTGACCTCGACGCCGCACTTCTCGCAGATGATGCCGCGGTGCTTCATGCGCTTGTACTTGCCGCACAGGCACTCGTAGTCCTTCACCGGGCCGAAGATCTTGGCGCAGAACAGGCCGTCGCGCTCCGGCTTGAAGGTACGGTAGTTGATGGTCTCGGGCTTCTTGACCTCGCCGAAAGACCAGGAACGGATCATGTCCGGCGACGCCAGCGTGATCTTGATCGCATCGAACTCTTCGGACTGAGACTGCGATTTGAGGACTTTCACCAAATCTTTCATCGGACGGCTCCTAGCTCTCTAACTCGATATCGATGCCCAGCGAGCGAATCTCCTTCACGAGCACGTTGAAGGATTCCGGCATGCCTGCCTGCATGGTGTGATCGCCGTCCACGATGTTCTTGTACATCTTGGTGCGACCCTCCACGTCATCGGACTTGACGGTGAGCATCTCCTGGAGGGTGTAGGCCGCGCCGTAAGCTTCCAGGGCCCAGACCTCCATTTCCCCGAAGCGCTGACCACCGAACTGGGCCTTGCCGCCCAGCGGCTGCTGGGTGACCAGCGAGTAGGAACCGGTGGAACGGGCATGCATCTTGTCGTCCACCAGGTGGTTGAGCTTGAGCATGTACATGTAGCCGACGGTCACCGAACGGTCGAAGGCATTGCCGGTACGGCCATCGTAGAGCGTCATCTGACCGGAGTCCGGCAAATCGGCCAGGCGCAACAGATGCTTGATCTCGTGCTCGTCCGCGCCGTCGAATACCGGGGTGGACATGGGTACGCCCGACTTCAGGTTCTTCGCCAGGGCGATCACCTCGTCGTCGGAGAGGGTCTCGAGCGCCTCGACCCGGGTACCCGGGGTGGAGTTGTAGACCTGCCCCAGGAAATCACGGATCTCGGCGACCTGCTGCTCGCGGGCATCGCGCAGCAGACCATCGATCTTGCGACCCAGGCCCCAGGCCGCGAGGCCCAGGTGGGTCTCGAGGATCTGCCCCACGTTCATGCGTGACGGCACGCCCAGCGGGTTGAGCACCACGTCCACGGGCTCGCCGTTGTCGTCGAAGGGCATGTCCTCGATGGGCATGATCGCCGAGATGACGCCCTTGTTACCGTGACGACCGGCCATCTTGTCGCCCGGCTGCAGGCGACGCTTCACCGCCATGTAGACCTTGACGATCTTGAGCACGCCCGGTGCCAGATCGTCGCCCTGGGTGAGCTTGCGCTTCTTGTCCTCGAAGCGCTCGTCCATCTCCTTGCGACGGTTCTCGAGCTGCTCGTCGGCCTGGGCCAGCAATTCGTTGAGGGCCTCGTCCTGAAGGCGCAGCTTGAACCACTGCTGACGCGGCAGCTCCTCGAGATAGCTCTCGGTAAGTACGTCGTCCTTCTTCAGCCTGGGCCCGCCGTTGACGGACTGGCCGTTCAGGGTGCGCTTGAGGCGTTCGAAGGTGGCATCCTCGGCGATCCGGTAGGTCTCCTGGAGGTCCTTGCGCACCTCGTCGAGCTGCATCTGCTCGATAGCGATGGCCCGGGAGTCCTTCTCCACGCCGTCGCGGGTGAAAACCTGGACGTCGATGACGGTACCCTTCATGCCGGTGGGGGCACGCAGGGAGGTGTCCTTCACGTCGCTGGCCTTCTCGCCGAAGATCGCGCGCAGCAGCTTCTCTTCCGGGGTCAGCTGGGTCTCGCCCTTGGGCGTCACCTTGCCCACCAGGATATCGCCCGGGCCTACCTCGGCACCGATATAGACCACACCGGCCTCATCCAGCTTGGACAGCGCCGACTCGCCCACGTTGGGGATGTCGGAGGTGATCTCCTCCGGGCCCAGCTTGGTGTCGCGGGAGACGCAGGTCAGCTCCTGGATGTGAATGGTGGTGAAGCGGTCCTCCTGGACCACCCGCTCGGAGAGCAGGATGGAGTCCTCGAAGTTGTAGCCGTTCCAGGGCATGAAGGCGATGCGCATGTTCTGGCCCAGGGCCAGATCGCCCATGTCCACGGAGGGACCGTCGGCCAGGATGTCACCGCGGGCCACGCTGTCGCCGGGGCGCACGATGGGGCGCTGGTTCATGCAGGTGTTCTGGTTGGAACGCACGTACTTGGTGAGGTTGTAGATATCGACGCCGGCCTCGCCGCCGATGATCTCGTCCTCGTTGATGCGCACCACGATACGCTTGGCGTCGACCGAATCGATCACACCACCGCGGCTCGCCACGGCGCAGACGCCGGAGTCGCGAGCCACGAAGCGCTCCATGCCGGTACCGACCAGCGGCTTGTCGGCACGCAGGGTGGGCACCGCCTGACGCTGCATGTTGGCCCCCATCAGGGCGCGGTTGGCGTCATCGTGCTCGAGGAACGGGATCAGCGCCGCGGCCACGGAGACCACCTGGCGCGGGGAGACGTCCATCAGCGTCACCTGCTCGGGACGCATGAAGGTGGTCTCGCCCTTGTGGCGCACCTGCACCAGATCGTCGACCAGCCTGCCGCCTTCGTTGACGGTGGCCGATGCCTGGGCGATGACGAAGTCACCCTCCTCGATGGCCGAAAGGTGCACGACGTCGTCGGTCACCTGGGCCTCCACCACCTTCCGATACGGCGTCTCGAGGAAGCCGTAGCTGTTGGTGTGGCTGTAGGTGGCCAGGGAGTTGATCAGGCCGATGTTGGGGCCTTCCGGCGTCTCGATCGGGCACAGCCGGCCGTAGTGGGTGGCGTGAACGTCACGCACCTCGAAGCCGGCCCGCTCGCGGGTCAGGCCGCCCGGGCCAAGCGCGGAGACGCGGCGCTTGTGGGTGACCTCGGAGAGCGGGTTGTTCTGGTCCATGAACTGGGAGAGCTGGCTGGAACCGAAGAACTCCTTGACCGCCGCAGCGACGGGCTTGGCGTTGATCAGGTCCTGAGGCATCAAGCCCTCGCTCTCGGCCATGGAGAGGCGCTCCTTGACCGCACGTTCGACGCGCACCAGACCCACGCGGAACTGGTTCTCGGCCATCTCGCCCACGCAGCGGATGCGGCGGTTGCCCAGATGGTCGATGTCGTCCACTTCGCCGAAGCCGTTACGGATGTGGATCAGCTCCCTGAGCACATCCAGGATGTCGCGACGATCCAGCACGCCGGAGCCGGTGTCGGCGTCACGACGCAGGCGGCGGTTGAACTTCATGCGGCCGACACCGGAGAGATCATAGCGGTCAGCGCTGAAGAACAGGTTGTTGAACAGGGTCTCGGCGCTCTCCTTGGTGGGCGGCTCGCCGGGACGCATCATGCGATAGATCTCGACCAGCGCCTCGAGCTGGGAACCGGTGGTGTCCAGCCTGAGGGTGTCGGAGATGAAAGGACCGCAGTCGAGGTCGTTGGTGTAGAGGGTCTCGATCTGGGTGATACCGGCCTGGGCGATCTTCTCCAGCAGCTCCGGGGTGATCTCGGTGTTGCAGGGACAGATCAGCTCGCCGGTGTTCGGATCCACCTGGTCGCGACCCAGGGTCTTGCCGAACATATACTCCATCGGCACCTCGAGGCGCTCGAGGCCGGCCTTTTCCAACTGGCGGATATGCTTCTGGGTGATGCGGCGACCTTCCTCGACGATCACGCCGCCATCGGCATCCTTGATGTCGAAGGTAGCGGTCTCACCACGCAGGCGCGATGGCACCAGCTCTACGCTGAAGCCGGACTTGTCGATATGGAAGGTGCTGGTCTCGAAGAACTCTTCGAGGATCTCCTCGGCAGTCATGCCGAGTGCGCGCAGCAGCACACTCGCCGGCAGCTTGCGACGACGGTCGATGCGCACGAAGACGCTGTCTTTGGGATCGAATTCGAAGTCGAGCCAGGAGCCGCGGTAGGGAATCACGCGGGCCGAGTAGAGCAGCTTGCCGGACGAGTGGCTCTTGCCCTTGTCGTGGTCGAAGAACACGCCGGGGGAGCGGTGCAGCTGAGAGACGATGACACGCTCGGTGCCATTGACCACGAAGGTGCCGTTCTCGGTCATCAGGGGGATCTCCCCCATGTAGACTTCCTGCTCCTTGATGTCCTTGATCGCCTTGTTGGACGATTCCTTGTCGTAGATGATCAGGCGGACCTTGACGCGCAGCGGCGCCGAATAGGTGACGCCACGCAGCTGGCACTCCTTGACGTCGAACGCCGGGGTACCGAAACGGTAGCTCACATACTCCAGGGCGGCGTTGCCGGAGAAGCTCTCGATCGGGAAGACGGACTTGAAGGCGGCATGCAGGCCGATTTCCATCCGCTCTTCGGGCGAACGGTCCTGCTGAAGGAAGTCGTAATAGGAATCAAGCTGGATCGCCAGCAGGTAGGGCACATCCATCACTTGGGGCAGTTTGCCGAAATCCTTGCGGATGCGTTTTTTCTCAGTGTATGAGTAAGCCATCTGTATTCCCCAGCTTGTTCACCATGGGTGACCGATGCGTGGTCGGCGCCACCCGACGGACGCGACGCCGTCAGGCGATGAAGGCAAGCGCCTGGCATGGGCGCTCGCCTTCGGAATTCGGCTGGCATTTCTGCCCTATCGGCAGAGGCCAGTGACAACAGAAAAAGGCCGGCAGCGGGTGTCCCGCCACCAGCCATGGAAGCTTACGCAGCGCGTGAAGCCATGGAGCCCAAGGCTTACTTGAGTTCCACGCTCGCGCCGGCTTCTTCCAGCTTGGCCTTGGCCGCTTCAGCGTCGTCCTTGGACATGGCTTCCTTGATGGTCGCCGGCGCGCCGTCGACGGCACCCTTGGCTTCCTTCAGGCCCAGGCCGGTGATCTCGCGGACAACCTTGATCACGTTGACCTTCTTGTCGCCGACGCTGGTCAGCACCAGGTCAAACTCGGTCTGCTCTTCGGCAACTTCGCCGGCGGCAGCCGGGCCAGCCACGACGGCGGCGGCGGCAGACACGCCGAACTTCTCTTCCATCGCTTCGATCAGCTCGACCACTTCCATGACGGACATGTCGGCGACGGCGTTGATGATGTCTTCTTTGGTCAGTGCCATTGTCACGTTTCCTAACTTTGCGGGAGTCGCGGTGTCCCGTCGACTCGGGATTCAATATACGATTCAGGCGGCCAACAGGAGTTCGTCTATCAGGCGGCCTGCGCTCAGGCGGCTTCTTCCTGCTTCTGGTCGCGCAGGGCGGCCAGGGTACGGACCAGCTTGCCGGCGGACGCTTCCTTCATGACGGACATCAGCTGGGCGATGGCCTCATCATAGGTCGGCAGGGTCGCCAAGCGGTCGATATCGGCAGCCGGGATCAGCTCGCCTTCGTAGGCCAGCGCCTTGACTTCGAAGTCCTTCTCCAGCTTGGCAAACTCCTTGAACAGACGGGCGGCGGCGCCCGGATGCTCGGTGGAGAAGGCCAGCAGGGTCGGACCCACGAAGCTGTCGTTCAGGCATTCCCACTGGGTGCCTGACAGGGCGCGGCGCGCCAGGGTGTTGCGAACAACACGCACCTGGACGCCATTCTCGCGGGCCTGCTTGCGCAGATCGGTCATCTTCTCGACCGAGACGCCACGAGAATCAGCAACTACGACGGAGAGTGCATCCTTGGCCGCTTCACTGACCTCGGCAACAATCGCCTTCTTGCCTTCGAGTGCTAGTGGCACAGTGATCACTCCTTCGTGCCGGAACCTCGCGATGAGGACTCCGGTGGTTACCATCTCCTCCGGTGCAGCCCGAGGGCGGCAGTCGGAGGTCCTGGGTGATGGTGCTCACCAGAAACCTGGCGGCCACACCATCTGCGCAGGCCATCCCGAAGGGATGATTAAGCCGCCCTTACGGCGAGGGGCGGCACCTGCGGTCTTTGACGGTGCCCCGCCGGCGAGTCTTGCTCCGCTCGGGGACCGCAAAGTTATTGCAAACGATCGATCCGCTGCCCGATCAGACCAGGGCAGAGTGATCGATGGTCAGGCCCGGGCCCATGGTGCTGGACACGGTGACCTTCTTGAGATAGATGCCCTTGGAGGCGCTCGGCTTGAGCCTCTTCAGGTCGGCGACCAGCGCCTCCAGGTTGCCCTGGATGGCGGCGGCATCGAAATCGACCTTGCCAAGGGTGGTGTGGATGATGCCGTTCTTGTCGGTACGGAAACGCACCTGACCGGCCTTGGCATTCTTGACGGCGGTGGCCACGTCCGGAGTCACGGTGCCGACCTTGGGGTTCGGCATCAGACCACGCGGACCGAGGATCTGGCCCAGCTGGCCGACGACACGCATGGCGTCCGGCGAGGCGATGACCACGTCGAAGTCGAGCTGGCCCTTCTTGACCTGCTCGGCCAGGTCGTCCATGCCGACAATATCGGCACCGGCTTCCTTGGCGGCATCGGCGTTGGCACCCTGGGTGAAGACGGCAACGCGCACGTCCTTGCCGGTACCGTTGGGCATGACGGTGGCACCGCGCACCACCTGGTCGGATTTACGCGGATCGACGCCCAGGTTGATGGCGACGTCCAGCGACTCCTTGAACTTGACGGTGGACAGCTCGGCGAGCAGTGCCACGGCCTCATCCAGAGCGTAGGCCTTGGTCGGGTCGACCTTCTCGCTTATCAGTTTTGCACGCTTGGTCAGCTTGGCCATGATCAAAGACCCTCCACATTCAGGCCCATGCTGCGGGCGCTACCGGCAATGGTACGCACCGCGGCGTCGAGATCGGAAGCCGTCAGATCCGGCTCCTTGGTCTTGGCGATCTCTTCGATCTGCTCGCGGGTCACGGTACCGACCTTCTTCTTGTTCGGCTCACCGGAGCCGGACTTGATACCAGCGGCCTTCTTCAGCAGGACCGCGGCGGGCGGGGTCTTGGTGATGAAAGTGAAGCTGCGATCGGAATAGACGGTGATCACCACGGGAGTGGGCAGACCCGGCTCGATCTCCTGGGTTGCGGCGTTGAACGCCTTGCAGAACTCCATGATGTTGACGCCGTGCTGGCCCAGCGCGGGGCCGACGGGGGGACTCGGGTTGGCTTTACCGGCTGCGACCTGCAGCTTGATGTAAGCCTGTACTTTCTTGGCCATGTTGAACTCCAGTTGGGTAGTAGCGCCTCTCGGCTCCCCGGTGATGCGGCCACCTCAGCGGCCACCTTGCTTGTGTCAGGCCGAGCGGATCACTCCTTTTCGACCTGAGCGAATTCCAGCTCGACAGGCGTGGAGCGACCGAAGATCAGCACGCTCACCTGCACGCGACTCTTGTCGTAGTTGACCTCTTCGACCACGCCGTTGAAGTCGGCAAAGGGGCCGTCGACCACCCGCACGGACTGACCCGGCTCGAACAGCGTCTTGGGTCGCGGCTTGTCGGTGCCGTCCTGAACGCGGCGCAGGATGGCATCTGCCTCCTTCTGGGTAATCGCCGCCGGCTTCTCCTTGGTGCCTCCGATGAACCCCATGACACGCGGGGTTTCGTTGACCAGGTGCCATGTCTCGTCATCCATTTCCATCTCGACCAGCACATAGCCGGGATAGAACTTGCGCTCACTCTTGCGACGCTTGCCGTCACGCATCTCGACGACTTCCTCGGTAGGCACCAGGATCTCGCCGAAGCGGTCCTCCATGCCATGCATCTTCACGCGCTCGATGAGCGAGCGCATGACATGCTTCTCGAAGCCGGAGTAGGCGTGCACGACGTACCAACGCTTGGACATGGAGGCTCCTAACCAATGACGCCGGACATCGCCCAGCCAAGAAGGGTGTCGATCAGCCACAGCATCAGGCCAACCACCAGCACGGCCACCAGCACGATGGCGGTGGTCTGCACGGTTTCGGGGCGCGTCGGCCATACCACGCGCTGGATTTCCTTCTTGGCGGCGCGAGCCAGTTCGGCGAGTTCGCGGCCGCGGGTGGTGGTCAGAGCCACCACACCAGCCAGCGCACACAGCGCAACGACACCCAGCACACGATAGAGCATGGCCAGATCGGCAAAGTACGTATTGCCGACAACAGCCAGCACCAGCAGCGTGACGACAACCGCCCACTTGAGCCCGTCGCGGCGCGACTCCTGCACCTCGGCGCTATGCTTCATGAAAACGAGACTCCTCAGGGTGCGGCAATCGAAACGTGAAATCTTTCGGGGACTCGCCAGCCTGGGGAAGACTGGCAGGCCAGGAGGGAATCGAACCCCCAACCTGCGGTTTTGGAGACCGCTGCTCTGCCAATTGAGCTACTGGCCTGTATCTGCCTCTTGACCACCCCTTGCAAGCGGTCTTGCAACAGCGGGCGCCATGATAGCGGATTGATGCCCGCCTGGCAACCCCTCACCGCCGCGGTGGCGGGGAAAGAGAAAAGGCGAGCCTAGGCTCGCCTTTTCAATGTGGAGCTCATGGACGGATTTGAACCGTCGACCTCACCCTTACCAAGGGTGTGCTCTACCCCTGAGCTACATGAGCAAAACCCTTGCATCTTGAGATGCTGGAGCGGGCAGCGGGAATCGAACCCGCACCATCAGCTTGGAAGGCTGAGGTTCTACCATTGAACTATGCCCGCCTACCCACTCTTGCTGCCTGACCCCGATCGGGGCTTCCGGCGAAATCTGGTGGAGGGGGAAGGATTCGAACCTTCGAAGCTTTCGCGGCAGATTTACAGTCTGCTCCCTTTGGCCACTCGGGAACCCCTCCTGCTGGCGGCATATGTTACCACCCTTTTCCACGGTGTCAAGATGCTGTTTTCTCAGCCTTCTTGACCGGAAACCTGAAACCCTACGGGCACTGGCTTCCCCTTGGAACGCGGCGAATTGTGTCAAAGCAGCATGGAGAATGCAAGCCCCGCGCGAATCTTTTCCAGCGCCACCGGTGCCGGCACCCTTGGCGCGCCGGACATCCGCCCGGCACGCTCGGCGGCGGTCAGCGGGAAACAGGCCTCCAGCCCTCCGTAGACCATGTCTGGCCAGACGGCGTGGGGCACCTGGAGCCCTCTGGAGACCACCCTGGCATCACCGCCGGTCATCAGCAGCGGCAGGGCCACTCCCTCCATGTCGCACACTTCGGCATAGGTACGATTGATGGCGCTCACCGCCGCCATGTAGATCCCGTGGTTGACCGCCTCTACCGTGCGCCTCCCCGGAACCAGCAGCTCCTCGGCCTCGCTGTCCGGGTCGATCGCCACGTTGCGGGTCCCGAGCTTCAGGCTCTCCTTCATCAGCCGCAGTCCCGGCAAGATGTACCCCCCCAGGTGGCGGCCGCCTGGCAACACGAAGTCGATGGTGATAGCGCTGCCGCAGTCCACCGCACAACAGCCGCCCGCCAACTGATAGCCTGCCAGAGCTCCCAGCCAACGGTCGACGCCCAGACGCTCCGGTTCCTCATAGCCATTGGTCAC
This sequence comes from Halomonas sp. HK25, assembly GCF_047795635.1. Taxonomy (GTDB): domain Bacteria; phylum Pseudomonadota; class Gammaproteobacteria; order Pseudomonadales; family Halomonadaceae; genus Halomonas. The sequence continues at coordinate 3,798,967 of NZ_CP181044.1, forward strand.
GCCGAGCGACTCCGAGGTCGAGCGTGCCACGTGAACATGGCCCACCTGCCGATACAGCAGCGCCACGGTCTCCTCCAGCACGGCACGTCGGGCCACGCTGGAGATACGCACCGACTCCACGATATCCAGGTCGGGAATGTCCGACCCCGGGCGCCACTCCTCCCGGGTCCACACCGCACCTCGTGAGCGAATCTCGCTGCTGTCGGCATCTTTCAGCCGCCACTTCGACAGGGTGTTGCCGATATCCAGGTCGAGAATCATGGCCGCGCTCGCAGGCTGATCTCACCGCCGGCCAGCCGCAGCTGTTGACCCTGCTGACGGACCAGCAGGTTCCCCGCGGCATCCACGCCCTCGGCCACCGCCTGTTCGCGCTCCTGGCCCCGCAGAATATCCACCTCATGGCCAGCATAGGCGTGACGCTTGTTCCAGTCCGCCTGCCACAACGCGAAGCCCTCTTTCTCGAAATTGGCCACCAGGGGCAGCAGCGCCTCGATCAGCTCGACGGCGAGCTCATTACGCAACACCTCGGGCGCCTGGTCATGAACAGCCGCCGCCGGCTGACCAAGCCCCTCGCGAAACGCCGGAGGCAGGTCAATGTTGATTCCCATCCCGATCACCACTGTGCAGGGCCCCGCGGTATCACCCGTCACCTCGACCAGGATGCCGGCCAGCTTGCCCAGGCCACCACCCGGCCCCTCGAGCAACACGTCGTTGGGCCACTTCAAGCGTGGCGCCATCCCGTGGCGCTCCAGCACCTGGGACAACACCACCCCCACCGCCAGGCTCAGGCCCTCCAGGGCCGCCACTCCGGACTCCACCTGCCAACCAAGCGAGAGCATCAGGCTGCGCCCCCAGGGCGTGCTCCAGGTGCGCCCTCGCCGCCCACGACCGGCACTCTGCTGCTCGACCAGGCAGACCTCGCCATGACCTGCGCCCTGGTCGAAGCGCTCACGCAGGAAGGCATTGCTCGACGGCAGGGTCTCCTCGACGAAGAGCCGGGTCAGAAGCCCGCGCGACTCCCGCGACAGGCCGGCGACGATGCGCGACCCATCGAGAAGCTCCAGCGGCTCCGCCAGGCGGTACCCCTGCCCCTTTACGGCCTCCATGACGATCCCCAGCGCCTCCAGCTTGCGCAGTTGCTTCCACACCGCCGCCCGCGATACGCCCAGCCGCTCGCCAAGCTGCTCGCCGGAGTGGAACTCGCCGTCGCTGAGCAGGCGAATCAGGTCTCCGATGGTCATTCGTAACCCTCAGACGGGAAAGGGTTCATTCTAGCGGATGCGGGGCGCCCCCGGAAACGCCGAAGGCATAAACGCCGACACCCCGGCCTCCTTCGAGACCGGGGTGCCGAAATGCGAAAAGCCCCGCGCTCTTTCGAACGCGGGGCTTTTCTCTATAAGTGCCTGACGATGATCTGGCCGGCACTCCGGGACTCTCACATGGGGGTGAGACCGCCCGGCCCTTCGCGGCACCGCCGCGAGGGCGGTCGAACGCCCCGAGCCGGCGAGGGGGCGGCCCGCGAAGCGGCCCCACAAATAAAGAGCGGGTTTCCCCATGTCCATGAAAAAACCCCGAGCATCTGAATGCCCGGGGTTTTTTCGCTATAAGTGCCTGACGATGACCTACTCTCACATGGGGAGACCCCACACTACCATCGGCGCTGAGCGGTTTCACTGCTGAGTTCGGCATGGGATCAGGTGGTTCACGCACGCTATGGTCGTCAGGCGAAAAACGGTGAATCATGCTGACGTCGAGACGTCTCAATCGTATCCGCTGTCCTCTGTCATCGACAGACCACTTGGGTGTTATATGGTCAAGCCTCACGGGCCATTAGTACAGGTTAGCTCAACGCCTTGCAGCGCTTCCACACCCTGCCTATCAACCAGCTGGTCTCGCTGGGCCCTTCAGGAGGCTCAAGGCCTCAGGGAAGTCTTATCTTGAAGGGGGCTTCCCGCTTAGATGCCTTCAGCGGTTATCCTGTCCGCACATAGCTACCCGGCAATGCCACTGGCGTGACAACCGGAACACCAGAGGTGCGTCCACTCCGGTCCTCTCGTACTAGGAGCAGCTCTTCTCAAACTTCCAACGCCCACGGCAGATAGGGACCGAACTGTCTCACGACGTTCTAAACCCAGCTCGCGTACCACTTTAAATGGCGAACAGCCATACCCTTGGGACCGACTTCAGCCCCAGGATGTGATGAGCCGACATCGAGGTGCCAAACACCGCCGTCGATGTGAACTCTTGGGCGGTATCAGCCTGTTATCCCCGGAGTACCTTTTATCCGTTGAGCGATGGCCCTTCCATACAGAACCACCGGATCACTAGAACCTGCTTTCGCACCTGCTCGACGTGTCTGTCTCGCAGTCAAGCACCCTTATGCTCTTGCACTCACTGCACGATTTCCAACCGTGCTGAGGGTACCTTCGTGCTCCTCCGTTACGCTTTGGGAGGAGACCGCCCCAGTCAAACTACCCACCACACACGGTCCTCGATCCGGATAACGGACCTGAGTTAGAACGCCAATGATGCCAGGCTGGTATTTCAAGGTTGGCTCCACCCGAACTGGCGTCCGGGTTTCCTAGCCTCCCAGCTATCCTACACAAGCAACATCAGCGTCCAGTGTGAAGCTATAGTAAAGGTTCACGGGGTCTTTCCGTCTAGCCGCGGGTACACAGCATCTTCACTGCGATTTCAATTTCACTGAGTCTCGGGTGGAGACAGCGTGGCCATCATTACGCCATTCGTGCAGGTCGGAACTTACCCGACAAGGAATTTCGCTACCTTAGGACCGTTATAGTTACGGCCGCCGTTTACCGGGGCTTCGATCAGGAGCTTCGCTTGCGCTAACACCATCAATTAACCTTCCGGCACCGGGCAGGCGTCACACCCTATACGTCCGCTTGCGCGTTTGCAGAGTGCTGTGTTTTTAATAAACAGTTGCAGCCACCTGGTATCTTCGACCGCCTCGTGCTCGGGGAGCCAGTCCCTCTACACTAACGCGGCGTGCCTTCTCCCGAAGTTACGGCACCATTTTGCCTAGTTCCTTCACCCGAGTTCTCTCAAGCGCCTGGGTATTCTCTACCTGACCACCTGTGTCGGTTTGGGGTACGGTCCCACTGTATCTGAAGCTTAGAGGCTTTTCCTGGAAGCGTGGCATCGATGACTTCCTGACCGTGGTCAGTTCGTCTCGCGTCTCGGCCGTCTCAGTGAAGAGAGTGATCCGGATTTTCCTGAATCACTGGCCTACTCGCTTTCACCAGGACAACCAACGCCTGGCTCACCTAGCCTTCTTCGTCCCCCCATCGCAATACAGTGAGGTACGGGAATATTGACCCGTTTCCCATCGACTACGCCTTTCGGCCTCGCCTTAGGGGCCGACTCACTCTGCTCCGATTAGCGTCGAACAGAAACCCTTGGTCTTCCGGCGGGGGAGTTTTTCACTCCCCTTGTCGTTACTCATGTCAGCATTCGCACTCGTGATACCTCCAGCAGACTTCTCAATCCACCTTCATCGGCTTACACGACGCTCCTCTACCGCTCATCCAGAGGATGAACCCGTAGCTTCGGTACCTGGTTTGAGCCCCGTTACATCTTCCGCGCAGGCCGACTCGACTAGTGAGCTATTACGCTTTCTTTAAAGGATGGCTGCTTCTAAGCCAACCTCCTAGCTGTCTGAGCCTTCCCACATCGTTTCCCACTTAACCAGGATTTCGGGACCTTAGCTGACGGTCTGGGTTGTTTCCCTTTTCACAACGGACGTTAGCACCCGCTGTGTGTCTCCCACGCTGCACTCACCGGTATTCGGAGTTTGCCTCGGGTTGGTAAGTCGGGATGACCCCCTAGCCGAAACAGTGCTCTACCCCCGGTGGTGATACGTGAGGCGCTACCTAAATAGCTTTCGAGGAGAACCAGCTATCTCCGGGCTTGATTAGCCTTTCACTCCGATCCACAAGTCATCCAAATCTTTTTCAACAGATCCTGGTTCGGTCCTCCAGTTGATGTTACTCAACCTTCAACCTGCTCATGGATAGATCGCCCGGTTTCGGGTCTATTTCCAGCGACTGGTCGCCCAGTTAAGACTCGGTTTCCCTACGCCTCCCCTAATCGGTTAAGCTCGCCACTGAAAATAAGTCGCTGACCCATTATACAAAAGGTACGCGGTCACAGAACATGTCTGCTCCCACTGCTTGTACGCACACGGTTTCAGGATCTATTTCACTCCCCTCGCCGGGGTTCTTTTCGCCTTTCCCTCACGGTACTGGTTCACTATCGGTCAGCCAGGAGTATTTAGCCTTGGAGGATGGTCCCCCCATGTTCAGTCAGGGTTTCTCGTGCCCCGACCTACTCGATTTCACATGATCAGATTTTCGACTACGGGGCTATCACCCACTATGGCCGTGCTTCCCAGCACGTTCGTCTAATCAGTCACATGCTTAAGGGCTGGTCCCCGTTCGCTCGCCGCTACTGGGGGAATCTCGGTTGATTTCTTTTCCTCGGGGTACTTAGATGTTTCAGTTCCCCCGGTTCGCCTCCCAACACCTATGGATTCAGTGTGGGATACCCTGCTGATGCAGGGTGGGTTTCCCCATTCAGAGATGCCCGGGTCGCAGGTCGTTTGCCACCTCGCCGAGCCTTATCGCAGGCTACCACGTCTTTCATCGCCTCTGGCTGCCTAGGCATCCACCGTGTGCGCTTCATCGCTTGACCATATAACCCCAAGGGGTCTGATCTGCGATGACAGTTTGACAATTGCCGGATACGCTTGAAACATATCTCGTGTTCTTTCCTTGCGGAAAGAACGTTTGTCAGCATGATTCACATTGTTAAAGAGCAGTTAAAGCTGGAAGCTTTAAGCTGGAAGCTGGAAGAGCCGCCCGCCGCGTGGCAGGTGTCTCGTTCAGCGCCTAGCTTAAGGCTTACGCTTTGTTGTCGACTGTTGTGGCCTTACTTCACGCTTCAGGCTTTCAGCTTCAAGCTTGAGAGTGGTGGAGCCTAGCGGGATCGAACCGCTGACCTCCTGCGTGCAAGGCAGGCGCTCTCCCAGCTGAGCTAAGGCCCCTGAACCGAAGCTAGAAGCGGTAAGCTTGAAGAAAAACCCGGCGTAGTGAGCACTCGGGGTTGTCTTCTAGCTTCAAGCTTATGGCTTACAGCTTGTCATGGTGGGTCTGGGCAGATTTGAAATAAACCCCGCGACCTCACCCTTCTCTTTGCAGAACTTCCGGGGGTGCGCTCTAACCAACTGAGCGTCCCGGCCGTTCAGAGAATGGTGGGTCTGGGCAGATTTGAACTGCCGACCTCACCCTTATCAGGGGTGCGCTCTAACCAACTGAGCTACAGACCCGGCTTCCAACCACTGGGCCGTTGACCCAAACAGTCTTTTGCTCTGGTCGATCAGGTAATTCATTGTGAGCACTTGCCGCGTGTCGGCGACGTCGTCGTTAAGGAGGTGATCCAGCCGCAGGTTCCCCTACGGCTACCTTGTTACGACTTCACCCCAGTCATGAACCACACCGTGGTGATCGCTCCCCCGAGGGTTAAGCTAACCACTTCTGGTGCAGTCCACTCCCATGGTGTGACGGGCGGTGTGTACAAGGCCCGGGAACGTATTCACCGTGACATTCTGATTCACGATTACTAGCGATTCCGACTTCACGGAGTCGAGTTGCAGACTCCGATCCGGACTGAGACCGGCTTTTCGGGATTAGCTCCACCTCGCGGCTTCGCAACCCTTTGTACCGGCCATTGTAGCACGTGTGTAGCCCTACCCGTAAGGGCCATGATGACTTGACGTCGTCCCCACCTTCCTCCGGTTTGTCACCGGCAGTCTCCTTAGAGTTCCCGGCATGACCCGCTGGCAAATAAGGACAAGGGTTGCGCTCGTTACGGGACTTAACCCAACATTTCACAACACGAGCTGACGACAGCCATGCAGCACCTGTCTATGCGCTCCCGAAGGCACCAAGGTATCTCTACCAAGTTCGCACGATGTCAAGGGTAGGTAAGGTTCTTCGCGTTGCATCGAATTAAACCACATGCTCCACCGCTTGTGCGGGCCCCCGTCAATTCATTTGAGTTTTAACCTTGCGGCCGTACTCCCCAGGCGGTCGACTTATCGCGTTAACTGCGCCACAAAGGTCTCAAGGACCCCAACGGCTAGTCGACATCGTTTACGGCGTGGACTACCAGGGTATCTAATCCTGTTTGCTACCCACGCTTTCGCACCTCAGCGTCAGTGTCAGTCCAGAAGGCCGCCTTCGCCACTGGTATTCCTCCCGATCTCTACGCATTTCACCGCTACACCGGGAATTCTACCTTCCTCTCCTGCACTCTAGCCTGACAGTTCCGGATGCCGTTCCCAGGTTGAGCCCGGGGCTTTCACAACCGGCTTATCAGACCGCCTACGCGCGCTTTACGCCCAGTAATTCCGATTAACGCTCGCACCCTCCGTATTACCGCGGCTGCTGGCACGGAGTTAGCCGGTGCTTCTTCTGTGGGTGATGTCCTTCCTCGAGGGTATTGGCCCCAAGGCTTTCTTCCCCACTGAAAGTGCTTTACAACCCGAAGGCCTTCTTCACACACGCGGCATGGCTGGATCAGGCTTGCGCCCATTGTCCAATATTCCCCACTGCTGCCTCCCGTAGGAGTTCGGGCCGTGTCTCAGTCCCGATGTGGCTGATCATCCTCTCAGACCAGCTACGGATCGTCGCCTTGGTGAGCCATTACCTCACCAACCAGCTAATCCGGCATAGGCTCATCCGATAGCGCAAGGTCCCCATTCCGAAGAACACGGATCCCCTGCTTTCTCCCGTAGGACGTATGCGGTATTAGCCTGGGTTTCCCCAGGTTATCCCCCACTACCGGGCAGATTCCTATGCATTACTCACCCGTCCGCCGCTCGTCAGCATCCAGCAAGCTGGACCTGTTACCGCTCGACTTGCATGTGTTAGGCCTGCCGCCAGCGTTCAATCTGAGCCATGATCAAACTCTTCAGTTTACGATCATATAGTCCTTACCCTTCAAGGAAGGAAGCGGACCAAACTTGGCTCAAGGGTCAAACGTTCTCAAAAAGCTCCGAGGAGCTTTGACGAGTCGCTTGCCTTGATGTTTCAGTGACTGGTCACCGACACATCGACAAGCGCCCACATGAATTACCTGATCGATTGTTAAAGAGCGGCTCCGGACTCTCAGAGAGCGGAGCGTCTCGCTTGCTGTCGTGACGTGAGCCTCAGCTCCCGTCTCGCCAGCGCCCTGCGAGGAAGGCGTATTCTACCGATTCGCCTCAGCGTGTCAAGCGGCGGTTGGCGGTGCCTAGCACCCCGTCCTGAGTCCCGCTGACCGCCTCACCCGGCGTAACCAAGGTGACGGCGTATCGAGTGGGCGCATTCTACCGAATCCGCGGTGAGTGTCAAGCGAGCGATCCTCCGAACCTTCCGAAAAACCTCAAGCAGAACAACCACTTCTTCCACTTATCACCGCCGGTAACGTTGCCCGTTGCCGGCAGCGGATGCGTACTTTACGGTTTTCCCCGACGCCCCGCAAGCCCTTCGTGTCAAAAAGTTTCAGCGCCGTGACAGAAAGGCGACAAGCGCATCCACAGGGCCTGCGCGGCGAGCGGCTGTGGGCAGATCGGGCGCCGCCCTTGCGCCCTGAGGTCTCTGCCCGGCCAACTCTCACGCCGGCCTGCTGGCCCGGTCCAGCAGGGAGAGGATGGAGCGGTACGGGATCCCGCCGTGCTGGGACAGCCCGATCTCGCAGGTGCGTGAGTTGGAATAGCCGGCACTGCAGTCCGCCACTTGCTCGGCCAGCCCCTCCAGCGCCGAGGCGTTGAGCTCAGGAGTATTGAACCCCTTGTCCCCTGCAAAGCCGCAGCAAGAGATCTCCGCCGGCACCACCACGTCCCGGGCGCAGGCTCGGGCCAGGGTCACGAACTTGTCGGACAGCCCCATGCGGGTGCTCGAGCAGGTCACATGCACCGCAATGCGCTCATCCAGCGGCGTGACCGACAGTCGCGGCAACAGGTGGTCATGGGCGAAGCTCACCGGCTCCATCAGGGACAGTCGCTCGTCGAGGTGCTCCTGCATCTGCAAGGTGCAGGGGCTGGTGTCACAGAGCACCGGGTAGCGCCCGTTCTGGCTCGCCACCAGCAGCTCACGATTGAGCTCCCGCGCCTTGTGGGCCGCCTCGTCATACTGCCCTTTGGACTTGAACGCCATGCCACAGCAGAGGTGACCAAGCATTTCCGGCAGGATGACCTGGTACCCCGCCTTGTCGAGGAGCGCCAGGGTGACCTCCATCACAGATCGCGACTCGACGTCATCGTGGGACGCACCGAAGATGCGGGTCGCACAGGAAGGCAGATATACCACCTTGTCCCTGCCAGCTGCCCCCGAGGGCTCGTACTTGAGTACGCGGACAGGCGATGCCTTGGGCAGAGCAGGACTCCACTGCGGGAGACGGTCACCGCTCAGCCGACGCATACCGGTACTCACCTTTCCCATCAGGTTGACGCCCAGCACGGCGCGCGCCGCTCCCGCCGCATTCAGCCCACCCCGCGCCACACGCGTTGCCCCGGAGAAGTGTCGGCCGATGCGCTTGGCCAGTGAGGCCTTGTCCAGCGACCGGTCTCTACGCAGCTGACGTACCATTTCACCGGTATCGATACCCACGGGACACTGGGTGGCGCATAGCCCGGTAGCCGCACAGGTATCGATGCCCTGGTAGACATAGGCTTCCTCGAGCTGCGTCATGCGGTGCTGGTCAGCTTCGGTGGCCTGGCTTCCTAACGCCTCGAGCCTCGCCAGCTCACGACGGATCACAATGCGTTGGCGAGGGGTAAGCGTCAGATCGGTCGAGGGGCAGATCGCCTCGCAGAAGCCGCACTCGATGCACTTGTCGACGATCTCGTGGGCCGCCGGCAGCGGCTTGAGGTTCTCCAGGTGCAGGGTGGGGTTGCGGCTCAGGATCACCTCGGGGTTGAGCAGGTTCTCGGGATCGAACAGCGCCTTGATCTCCCACATCAGGGCGTAGGCGTCTGCCCCCCACTCCAGTTCCACATAAGGTGCCATGTTGCGCCCGGTGCCATGCTCGGCCTTGAGCGAGCCGCCGTACTCGACGCCGACCAGCTGGGCGACCTCGTCCATAAGACCCTGGTACCGCTCCACTTCCCCGGGCTTCTCGAACCCCTGGGGAAAGACGAAGTGCAGGTTGCCCTCCAGGGCGTGACCGAAGAGGATCGTCTCCGAGTAGCCGTGGCGATGGAAGACGTCGGTCAGCGCCAGCACGCCTTCGTCGAGCCGCTCGATGGGGAAGGCCACGTCCTCGATGATCACCGTGGTGCCGGTCTCGCGCACCGCGCCCACCGCCGGGAAGAGGCCCTTGCGGATCTTCCAGAAGAGCTCGTAGGTCGCCGTCTCACGGGTGAAGGTGACCGGCTCAAGGGTGCGGATTCCTTCCAGGCTAACCTGCACCTCGCCCATGCGCGCCACGAGCTCCGCCTCGTCGTGGCCGCGCACGTCGATCAGCAGCGCCGCCGCCCCGTCGGGGAGGGTGCGCAGGGACTCGGGCATGCCGGGCTTGTCCTGGACCGAGCGCAGCGCGGCGCGATCCATCAGCTCCACGGCGGAGACCGGCGACGGCTTGAGCGCGATGGTCGCTCGGCAGGTGGTGGCCATGTCCGGAAAGAAGGCCAGGGCCGCCGCCTTGCAGGGTTCGTCCACCACGCTGTCGTAGGTGATGGTGCTGAGAAAACCGAGGGTACCCTCGGAGCCGATCATCAAATGCTTGAGGATCTCGATGCCATCCTCGAAGTCGACCAGGCTGTTGAGGGCATAGCCGGTGGTGTTCTTCAGCCGGTACTTGTGACGGATCTTCTCGGCCAGGGCGGCATTGGCGCGAGTCTCGACCGAGAGTCGCTCCAGCCCCTCGATCAACCCGGCATGAGAGCGACGGAAGGCCTCCCGACTGGCCGGATCGGCGGTGTCCAGCAGGGTGCCGTCGGCCAGGATCACGCGCAGGTCGCGCACCGTGCGGTAGCTGTTCTGCGCGGTGCCGCAGCACATGCCCGAGGCGTTGTTGGCGGCGATGCCGCCGATCATGCAGCTGTTGATGGAGGCCGGGTCGGGGCCGATCTTGCGCCCAAAGGGCGCCAGCAGCTGGTTGGCCCGGGCGCCGATTACCCCGGGCTGCAGGCGGATCACGCGCCCCTCGTCGAGGATCTCGTGGTCGCGCCAGCCGCGACCGAGCTGGATCAGCACAGAGTCGGTCACCGCCTGGCCGGAGAGCGAGGTGCCTGCGGCCCGGAAGGTCACCGGGAGTTGGCGGGTGCGACACTCGGCCAGCACCGTCTGCAGCTCGACCTCATCCTCGGGGCGCACCACCAACTTCGGAACCAGCCGATAGAAGCTGGCGTCGGTGCCGTAGGCGAGGGTGCGCAGCGGGTCGTCGATCAGCCGCTCGGCGGGTATCGTGCCCGCCAGCGCGGCCTTGAGTCCAGCAATGGCTTCGGCGGAGGGCGCGCTCATGAGAAGACCTCCGCAGGACGATTGGCATGACGCACCAGCACAACCAGCTCGCGGGGGCCGTGGACGCCATAGGCCAGGGTCTGCTCGATATCGGCGGTCTTGCTGGGCCCGGAGATCAGCAACGCATTGGTGGGCATGCCGTCGGCCCAGCCGTGGGCCTCGACGACATCAAAGAAGGTGTCCTCGATGGTATCGGCATCCAGCACCGCGATATGGATCGGCGGCACCAGGCTGATCAGGCGCGGCTCGTCGGGCGTCGGCCAGAGCCACAAACTGCCGGTCTCGGCGATGCCGCCCAGCACGGAGGTCAGGCCGGCGTCGACCCGCTCGAACTGCTCCTGCTGCCAGCCCTCGATATCGCGATCCACGTCGACCAGTTCCACGTCGGCATCGGCCATCGCCTCACGCGCCTCGGCGGCCACCGGGTGCTCGCGACCCAGCGCCAGCCGGCGAACCCCCTTGTCGGCAAGCACCCGGGCCAGGACGTCGCACCACTCACCGCGGTCGGCATGGACCACCTCACCGTGAACCGAGGTGATCCAGCGCTCGAAGCGGGCCAGGCGCTCATCAAAGCTCCAGCCGCGCTGGGTGACCACGGAAAAGTCGCTTTCGGGGGCGGTCAGGGGGCCGTCGGCGCGCTCGCGAAGACGCTTGAGGATGGCATTGCGGGCACTCATCAGCGCTGCTCCTTGTCGGACTTGTCGACGCTCGACTTCTCGGCCTGGTGCTGCCTGATCAACGCATGCAGCGTCTTGCCGGCAGGCTCCGGGGCAGTGCGGTATTCGGTCCAGGCGCCCAGCTTCGCCGGCATCAGCGCTTTGAGCCTGCCGACCACGGCGGTGCCGCTACGCCAGACGCCGGGGTGAGTGGCCACCCACTGGAAGCCTTTCCAGGCCGCGGCCTCCTTGCGGGTACGCTTGACCCCGGCGCCGGGCACGTTGCCGCGCCCCTCGCCCACCGCCTCACGGCGCAGCCGGACCAGCAGGTCGGGAATCGGGATCTTCACCGGACACACCTCACCGCAGGCGCCACACAGGCTGGAGGCGGTGGGCAGGTCCTTCGTCTCCTCCAGGCCCATCATGTGCGGGGAAAGGATGCTGCCGATGGGGCCGGGGTAGGTGGTGCCATAGGTGTGGCCACCCACTCGGGTATAGACCGGGCAGTGGTTCATGCAGGCGCCGCAGCGGATGCAGCGCAGGGTGTCGAGCAGCTCGTTGTCCTGGTAGATATTGGAACGCCCGCTGTCGACCAGCACCAGGTGCACCTCCTTCGGCCCGTCGTGCTCGCCCTCCTTGCGGGGCGAACTGATCATGTTGAAGTAGGTGGTCACATGCTGGCCGGTGGCCGAGCGGGTCAGCAGTGCATAGAGGGGCGGCACATCGCGCAGGTGCTCGACGACCTTCTCGATGCCGGTCACCGCGATATGCACCGGTGGCACCGTGGTGGTCATGCGCCCGTTGCCCTCGTTCTCCACCAGGCAGAGGGTGCCGGTCTCGGCCACCGCGAAGTTGACCCCGGAGACCCCCACGTCGGCGGCCATGAAACGCTCACGCAGCTGCTGCCTGGCCGCCGCCGTCATGTAGTCGACATCGCGGGTGCGCTCGGTGCCGGTCTTCTCGTGCATGATCTCGGAGATCTCATCGGTGTTGAGATGGATCGCCGGCATGATGATGTGGGAGGGGGTCTGCTCGTTGAGCTGCACCAGGTACTCGCCGAGGTCCGATTCCAGCGCTTCGATGCCCGCCGCCTCGAGGTGCGCATTGAGGTGCATCTCCTCTGAGACCATCGACTTGCCCTTGATCACCGACTTGGCATCGTGGGCCTGGCAGATCTCGCGGATGATCCGGCAGGCCTCCTCGCCGTCCTCTGCCCAGTGCACCCGGATACCGTTGGCCTGGCAGTTGGTCTCCAGCTGCTCGAGTAGATCGGGCAGTTTCGCCAGCGCGCGCATCCGGATGTTGGCACCCAATTCGCGCAAGGTCTCCAGGTCCCAGTCCTCGAAGCTGTCGCGACGCTTGGTCATCAGACCGTCCATCGCCTTGCGGAAGTTGCTGCGGATCTGGGGGTTGCCCAAGGCATCGTGGGCCTGACGATGGAACTCGCGGGGGCTGTAGGTCTGAACACCGGGGGTCTGCCCGGCCTGACTCTGAACGCTCATGAGGTTCTCCGCCACAGGTAGCTGGCGATGTGCTCGCCCTTCACTGCCTTCTTCTGGTGCGCAAAGCGCCCACCGATATTCATCATGCAGCCGCAGTCGGAGGTCACGAAGCGCTCGGCGCCAGCCGCCTCGATGGCCAGCGTCTTGTCCTCCACCATGGCAGCAGAGATCTCCGGGTGACGCACGGCGAAGGTGCCGCCGAAGCCGCAGCACTCCGCGGCACGCGCCTGCTCGACGAGTTCCACCTGCCCCAGCTGGGCCAGCAGCGCCGGCCCGGTCTCGGCCAGGCCCATCTCGCGACGCGCACTGCAGGAGGTGTGCATGGCCACCTTCTCGGGCTGGCCGCGGTCCTCGAGCCTGAGGTGACAGACATGCACCAGGAACTCGGTCAGCTCATAGATCCGGCCAGATACCTCGTTGGCCTTCTTCTCGAGGGAAGTGCCGGCGAAGAGCTTCGGATAATGCGTGCGCATCATCCCGCCGCAGGAGCCGGAGGGCACGATGATCGGCCAGGGCTCGGGAAAGAGGTCGAGCTGTGCCGCCGCCACCGCCCGTGCCTCGTCATGGTAGCCGGAGGTGTGGGCCGGCTGACCGCAGCAGGTCTGGTCCTGGGGGAAAAGCACCTCGATGCCCTCCCTCTCCAGCAGGCGAATGCTGTCCAGTCCAGCTTCGGGATAGAAGAGGTCAATCAGACAGGTACCGAAGAAGTAGACCTTCTCCGGCCTGGGCGGGTAGCACTTGACTGGCGTCATCGGCAGAATCCTCGACAGGCTGAAGGGCGGCGTCGCAAGAATTGGTCAAACCATTTTACAACACACAGATGGCGCACCTTAGGAGGGACGCGCTGACAGTGTCAAACCTGGGCAGCGTTTTTACCCGCCCCATGGCGCTATACTTTGGTAGTGTGCCGGCAAGATCATTGGCAAGCCACTGAAAGGCGAGAAAAAAATCACCGCCGCCTGGGCAAGCAAAGGCCAATAATATTGGTATTACCAATTGATTGACGTACCATGACATCAGGACTATCTATCCGGAGCACCCCCATGGCCTATCAACCCCTGCGCCAACCCCGCCTCGCCGACGTGATCACTGAACGCCTCGAGGCGATGATCCTCGAAGGCAGCCTGAAGCCGGGGCAGAGACTACCCCCGGAGCGAGAACTGGCCGAGCAGTTCGGCGTTTCGCGCCCTTCCCTGCGCGAAGCGATCCAGAAGCTCTCCGCCCGCGGGCTGCTGATCAGCCGCCAGGGTGGCGGCACCTTCATCTCCGAGGCGCTCACCAGCGGCTACAGCGATCCGATTCTTGAGATGCTCTCTCGCCACGGCGAGTTCCACCTGGACCTGCTGGAGTTCCGCGACGCCATGGAGGGCATCTCCGCCTACTATGCGGCGCTGCGGTCCACGCCCACCGACAGGGCCCTGCTGATCAAGCGCTTCGAGGAGCTGGATGCCTGTTTCCAGGGCAAGGATCCGGTTCGTGAGGCCAAGGCCGATGCCGCCTTCCACCTGGCCATCGCCGAGGCGGCTCACAACGTGCTGCTGCTGCACACCATTCGCGGCATCTTCCACCTGCTGGAGCGCAGCATCGTCGATAACCTGGCGCACCTCTTCGAGAACCCCGAGTCGCGGCCCAAGCTGATGATCCAGCACCGCGCCCTGCTCGACGCCATCCTCGAGGGGCGCGCCGAGGACGCTCGGGACCGCGCCCATGATCACCTGGTCTATGTCGAGGAGGGCCTGCTGGAGCTGGCACGGGCCGAGACCCGCGCCCAGCGCGCCCTGCGCCGGGCCCAGGCAATACCCGCCCCGGGGAGGGAAACCGCTTCGTGACACGCTCGCGAAACTGGCGAGCCCTGCTGCTGCTGGCCGCCCCCCTGGGGCTGGCACTGGTGATGTGGCAGGCCGCTCTGGTGGCCCGCGATCAGGCACTGCAGACGCTTCAGCAGGACGCCGAGAACGAACTGCGCCTCTCGGCGGAGGGCCTGACCGGCCACCTGTCGCGCCACGACTACCTGCCGCGACTGCTCGCCACCCGCGAGGGGGTGCAGCGCTTCCTATCCTCGCCCCACTCCCAGGACGCCATGCCGCTGAACCTGCTGCTGGATCGCTTCCGGGCCACCGCCGACGTCTCGGACGTGTACCTGCTCGACCGCCATGCCGACACTCTGGCCGCCAGCAACTGGCACCGCCCCAACACCTTCATCGGCCAGAACTATGCCTTCCGCAGCTACTATAGCGACGCCATCGCCGGCGGCCAGGGGCGCTTCTATGGTCTGGGCGTACAATCGCTGGAGCGCGGCTACTACTTTTCCTCCCCGGTGTGGCTGGACGACACCCAGCCCGACTCGAGCCCCGACGGGGTCATGGTGGTCAAGGTGCTGCTCGACGAGGTGGAGGAGAGCTGGGCAGACCAGGACGCCGAGCTGCTGGTCACCGACGAGGACGACATCATCTTCATGGCCAGCCAGGCCGAACTGCGCATGACCTCCCTGCACCCGCTCTCCGAGGAAGAGCGCCAGGTATTGCTGGCGACTCGCCGCTATGCCGACGAACCCCTGAACCACTCCGGGGTCGAGCTGCTTGAACGCCGCGGCGAGCGCAGCCGCCTGGTCAGCTTCAGCGTGGGTCCCCTGTCCGGCCCGCGCTACCTGGCCGTCTCACGCCCCATGGCGGAGTTCGGCTGGGAGATGCATATCCTCAAGCCGGTGAGCCCGGTGATCCAGGCCCAGTGGGTCTCAGCCCTGCTGGCCGGCGGCCTCTACGGCATCGTGCTGTTGGGTGGCGGCATCGGCTGGCAGCGCCTGCGCCTGCGTCGCGAGCGGGAGCAATTCGCCGAGCGCGAGCGTCAGACACTGGCCCGCGCCCGGGACGAGCTGGAGCGCAACGTGGAGCGCCGCACCCGGGACCTGGTGGAAACCAACCGCCGCCTCTCCGCCGAGATCGACGAGCGCCGGCGCGCCGAGGAGAGCCTGCGCCAGACCCGTGACGAGCTGATCCAGGCCGCCAAGCTCGCCGTGCTCGGCCAGCTCGCCGCCGGCATCAACCATGAGCTCAACCAGCCGCTGGCGGCGATCCGCGCCTACGCCGAGAACGCCCGCGCCTTCCTCGAGCGCCAGCGCCTGGAGAGCGTCGACCTCAACCTCGCGCAGATCGTCGAGCTGACCGCGCGCATGTCGGAGATCAGTGCCCAGCTGCGTCAATTTTCCCGCAAGAGCGGCGAGACTCTTGCCGCCGTCTCCCCCATCGCCTGCTTCGACTACGCCCTGCGCCTCTTCCAGACCCGACTAAGGGAAAGCGGCGTGGAGGTGATCCGCCACTGGCCCGACGAGGAGCCCTGGGTGCGCGCCGACCTGGTGCGCCTCGAGCAGGTGCTGGTCAACCTGATCGGCAACGCCCTGCAGGCCATGGCCGACGCCCCCGAAGCGCGCCTGGAAGTCACCATCACCGTTGACGGCGACGCGGTGGTTCTGGGCGTGGCCGACAGCGGCCCGGGCATCCCCGATGCGCATCTGAAGCGCATCTTCGAGCCCTTCTACACCACAAAATCCCCCGGCAAGGGGCTGGGCCTGGGCCTGTCGATCTCCTCGCGTATCATCGACGACCTGGGCGGCAGCCTGACCGCCGCCAACCGCCCCGAGGGCGGGGCCCTGTTCAGCATCCGGCTGCCCCGGGACACCGGACAGCGCAGCGCCGGGGCCCAGCCACACCAGGAGACCCTTCCCCATGCATGAACCGGCGGACATCCCGGTGATGATCATCGATGACGAGCCTCACCTGAGGATCACCGCCGGCCAGACCTTGGAGCTGGCCGGCTATGTGCCCGAGCCCTACGCCAGCGCCGAGGAGGCGCTGGCGGCCCTGGCCCCGGACTTCCCCGGCGTGGTGGTCAGCGACATCCGCATGCCCGGCATGGACGGCATGGCGCTGCTGCGCGAGGTGCGGCTGCGCGACCCGGACCTGCCGGTGATCTTGATCACCGGCCACGGCGACATCTCCACCGCAGTGGAGGCGATGCGCGAGGGCGCCTGGGACTTCCTCGAGAAGCCCTTCGCCGCCGAGCGTCTGGTGGAGGTGGTCCGCCGCGGCGTGGTGAAGCGCCGCCTGAGCCTGGAGAACCGCGAGCTCAAGGCCGAACTCGAGGCCCAACAGTCGGCGCTCGGTCCGCGCCTGGTGGGGCGCACGCCGGCCATCCAACGCCTGGCTTCCATGGTGCAGCGCATCAGCCAGGTCGATGCCGACGTGCTGGTGTTCGGCGAGACCGGCGCCGGCAAGGACCTGGTGGCCCGCGCTATCCATGAGCGCAGCCGCCGCGCCGGCCGCCCCTTCGTCGCCATCAACTGCGGCGCCGTGCCCGAGAGCACCATCGAGTCGGAGCTGTTCGGCCACGAGAAGGGCGCCTTCACCGGCGCCGTGGAGCGGCGCATCGGCAAGTTCGAGTACGCCAACGGCGGCACCGTGTTCCTCGACGAGATCGAGTCGATGCCGCTCGCGCTGCAGGTCAAGCTGCTCCGGGTGCTGCAGGAGCGCAGCGTGGAGCGGCTCGGTTCCAACGTACCCGTGCCGCTGGATATCCGGGTAATCGCCGCCACCAAGGTGGATCTCAAGGCCGCCGCCGAGGGCGGGGCCTTCCGCGAGGATCTCTACTATCGGCTCAACGTAGTGACCCTGCCGGTCCCACCCTTGCGCGAGCGCCGCGAAGACATCCCGCTGTTGTTCCAGCACTTCGCGGTGGTGGCCGCCAACCGCAGCGGCCTGGAGGCGCCGCCCCTGGACGCCGCCGGCATCAGCGCCCTGCTGGCCCATGACTGGCCGGGCAACGTGCGCGAACTGCGCAATCTCGCCGAGCGCTACGTACTGCTCGGCGCCGCCTTCGACTACCGCCTGGAGGCCCTGCTCGAGGGCGCCGAGAGCGAGGCCGGCGAGCTGGCGCTGCCCCAGCAGGTGGAGCTGTTCGAGAAGAGCCTGATCGACCAGGCCCTGGCACGGCAGCGCGGCCGCGTCACCGAGGTGGCCGAGCAGCTGGGCCTGCCGCGCAAGACTCTCTATGACAAGCTCAGGAAGTACGGTCTGCGGGCCGAGGACTACCGCCAGAAGCTCGAGCCCTGAAGCAGCAGCTCCCGGAGGGATGCGAAGGGGGGCAACCAGGGCAGCAGGCCCGCCGTCAGCAACAGCATGAGGCAGGAGTTCCCCGGCGCACGATAGTCGAACGCCTTGAACGCCGTGCCGAAGGAGCGCTTGAGCCGCGCCCCGGTGAGATCCACGCTGTAGAGTTCATCGAGTAGCAGATGGATGAGATAACCCAGCATCAGTGCCAGCCCCTGGGCCCAGGCCAGCCAGGCCGACTGGCCGAGCCACTGATAGCCGGCCACGCTGGTCGCCAGCCCGCACAGTCCGGCGGCGAGCAGCGAGTGCCAGATCCCGCGATGCACGGAGAAGCGCTTGAAGATCGGACTCAGCACCAGGCGCACCCCGACATAGAGCCCGCCGCAGACCATCAGCAGCGCACCGGGCTCGAGTCGAGCATGCAGCAGCAGTACGCCTACCACCACCGCCAGCACGGCCATGGTATTGAAGATGAGGCGCACCGCGTGGGAGTGATCGGCATCGATATCGGGCAGGATGCCGCCGAAGGCGGTCAAGGCCGCCAGCGGCAGCGCCTCGCCCGGCGTCCAGAGATCCCCCCGCCAGCCGGCGAAGGCCAGCAGGACGCCGCCACCCACGGCGGCACTGAGATGGGTGCGAAAGTCGGCCATGCCGGAGCGAATCCTCGAGAACTGGATAAATCACCAGATTATCGCTCGCCATGGCATGGAAAAACAATGCGTTAGGGAATTATTCCCTCATCGCCGCCAGGTACTCGTCCTTGAGCCTCACATAGTTGCCGGCGGTGTAGGGGAAGAAGGCGCGCTCCTTTTCCTTGAGCGGGCGTAGCGCCTTGGCCGGGTTGCCCGCGTAGACATAGCCGCTCTCCAGGCGCTTGCCCGGGGTCACCACGGCGCCGGCGGCGATGATCACCTCATCTTCCACCACGGCGCCGTCCATGACGATGGCGCCCATGCCCACCAGGATGCGGCTGCCCAGGGTGGCACCGTGCAGGATCGCCTTGTGGCCGATGGTGACGTCATCGCCGATGGTCAGCGGGAAGCCGCCAGGGTTGAAGTCGCTGGCGTGGGTGATGTGCAGCACGCAGCCGTCCTGCACGCTGACGCGCGCACCGATGCGGATGCGATGCATGTCACCGCGCACCACCGACATGGGCCATACCGAACTGTCGTCGCCCAGGGTCACGTCGCCCAGCACCAGGCTGGCCGGGTCCACATAGACCCGCGCGCCAAGCTGCGGGGTGATCCCCTTCCAGGGGCGGATCGCCGTCGTCTCACTCATGGTGTTTTCCTCGTGTCGGTTCAGACCAGGCCGGCCACCAATACTACCAGCGTCAGCGGAATGGCGACCCAGCGTACCAGGCCGCGCCACAGGGCGAAGCCGGCGGGGCCGACGCCCAGCGCCCCGCGCGCCGCCGCCTCGGGCATCACCCAGGCGGCGAAGATGGCGATCAGCAGGCCTCCCATAGGCAGGAAGATTTCCGGGGGTATGGTGCTGACCAGCTCGAAGGCATTCATGCCGAACAGCGGGCGCCACTCGGCCAGGGTCGAGAAGGAGAGCACCGTGAGCAGGCCCACCAGCCACACGGCCGCTCCCACGAGGGCGGCCGCATGGCCGCGTTTGAGCCCCACGCCCTGCAGAGTAGCGACCATGGGCTCGGCCAGGTTGATCGACGAGGTCCAGGTGGCCAGCAGCAGCAGCAGGAAGAAGACGCTGAGCCACAGCGCCCCCCAGGGCAGCTGGGCGAAGGCAATGGGCAGGGTGACGAACATCAGCCCCGGCCCCTCGCCCGGGTCCATGCCCTGGGCGAACACCACCGAGAAGATGGCGATACCGGCCAGCAGCGCCACCATGACGTCGAGCACCGCCACGGCAGCAGCGGCCCGCGGCAGGCTCTGGTGGTCCGGCATGTAGGCGCCGTAGGCCATCAGCGCACAGGCCCCCACCGCCAGGGTGAAGAAGGCGTGGCCCATGGCGTGCATCACCACCAGCGGAGTCACCGCCGAGACGTCGGGCATGAACAGCCAGGCCAGCGCGGGGCCGAAGCCCTCGGTGGTGGCGGCGTAGCCGGCCAGCAGCAACAGCAGCAGGTAGAGCAGCGGCATCAGCAGGTTGTTGAGGCGTTCCAGCCCCTTGGCCACCCCGGCGGCCACCACCAGCATGGTCATGATCAGGAATAGGGTGTGGTTGAAGGTCATCCGGCCCGGATCGGCCAGGAAGGCGTCGAAGCCGGCACCGACCTCGGCGGGGGTGGCACCCACGAAGTCGCCGTTGATGGAGGCGACCAGAAATTCGATGGACCAGCCGGAGACGACCGAGTAGAAGGAGAGGATGCAGAACACGGTGAAAGCGCCGAACAGCCCCAACAGCCGCCAGTGACGGCTGGCGCCCGCCTGGGTGGCCAGGTGGCCCAGCGACTGCACCGGGCTGCGACGGCCGGCGCGGCCGACCAGGATCTCGGCCATCATCACCGGCAGGCCGAGCAGCAGGACGAAGCCGATATAGAGCAGCAGGAAGGCGGCGCCGCCGTTCTCACCGGTGATGTAGGGAAAGCGCCAGATGTTGCCCAGCCCCACGGCGGCACCGGTCACCGCCAGGATGAAGGCACGCCGCGTGCTCCACCGCTCCAGGGTCTCGTTCATCGTCAGCCTCCTGCCAGGCCATCGCAAAAGGCGGCAAGCCTAGCAGGACCTTTCCCGCCGGCCAAACACCGTACATTGAAACCCGGGCCCGTCGCCCGCATCTAACCATCATTACCCTTTTCCGACCCCTGAGGTGCGCATGTCCCGCAACCCGCTACTCGAACCCCATCTGCTGCCCCCCTTCGACGCGATCCGTCCCGAGCACGTGGTGCCGGCCATCGAGGAGCTGCTGACAGAGAACCGCACCGCCATCGAGGCGCTGGTGGCGCGCGCCGAGAACGAGGGGCCCAGCTGGGAGAGCCTGGCCGCGCCGCTGGAGTCCCTCAACGACCGCCTGGCCAGGGCCTGGTCGCCGGTCTCCCACCTCAACGGCACCATGAACAGCCCCGAGCTCCGCGAGGCCTACCAGGCCTGCCTGGGCAAGCTCTCCGAGTACAGCACCTGGCTGGGGCAGCACGAGGGGCTGTTCCGCGCCTGGGAGGCCCTGAAGGAGGACCCCGCCTGGACCACGCTGGACGAGGGCCAGCGGCGCACGGTAGACAACACCCTGCGCGACTTCCGCCTGGCCGGGGTCGACCTGCCTGCGGAGAAGAAGCAGCGCTACGGGGAGATCAAGTCGCGACTCTCGGAGCTCGGCAACAGCTTCTCCAACCAGCTGCTCGACGCCACCCAGGCATGGCATCTGGACCTGGCCGACGAGACCCGCCTGGCCGGCCTGCCGGAGAGCGCACTGGCCGCCCTGCGTGCCAATGCCGAGACCAAAGGCCAATCGGGGTACCGCATTACCCTGGACTTCCCGAGTTTCTTTCCGGTGATGACCTATGCCGCGGACCGCGAGCTGCGCCGCGAGGTCTACACCGCCTTCGTCACCCGCGCCTCCGACCAGGGCCCCCATGCCGGGCAGTACGACAACGCCCCGATCATGGAGGAGACCCTGGCCCTGCGCCGGGAGCTGGCCGAGCTACTGGGCTTCGCCAACTACGCCGACCTGTCGTTCGCCACCAAGATGGCCGAATCCCCCGCCCAGGCGCTGGAGTTCCTCGAGGACCTCGCCGCACGCGCCTTGCCCCAGGCCCGGGAGGAGTTCGCCGAGCTCGAGGCCTACGCCCGGGACGAGCTAGGCATGGCCGAGCTCGCTCCCTGGGACGTGGGCTTCGCCAGCGAGAAGCTGCGCGAGGCGCGCCACGCCATCTCCCAGGAACAGCTGCGTCCCTACTTTCCCGCCCCCCGGGTGGTAGACGGCCTCTTCCAGGTGGTGGAGCGCCTGTTCGGCGTCACCTTCGCGGAGGACGTCGAGGCCCCGCGTTACCACAAGGACGTGCGTTTCTTCCGCATCCTCGAGCATGGCACGCCCATCGCCGGCTTCTACCTGGACCTCTACGCCCGCGAGGGCAAGCGCGGCGGCGCCTGGATGGACGAGTGCCGGGTGCGCCGCCTGGAGGGCGATGAGCTCCAGCTGCCGGTGGCCTATCTGACCTGCAACTTCACCCGCCCGGTGGGCGAGCATCCGGCACTGCTGACCCACGACGAGGTCACCACCCTGTTCCACGAGTTCGGCCACGGCCTGCACCATATGCTGACCCGGCAAACGGTCGCCGACATCTCCGGCATCAACGGGGTGGCCTGGGACGCCGTGGAACTGCCCAGCCAGTTCATGGAAAACTACTGCTGGGAGCGCGAAGGGCTCGACCTGATCGCCGGTCACGTCGACAGCGGCGAGCCGCTGCCCGGCGAGCTGCTCGAGAAGCTGCAGGCAGCCAAGAACTTCGAGTCCGCCATGGGCATGGTGCGCCAGCTGGAGTTCTCGATCTTCGACCTGCGCCTGCACCACGAGATCAAGACGGCCACGGCGGCGGAGATCCAGGCGCTGCTCGATGGCGTGCGCGATGCCATCTCGGTGGTGCCCAGGGCCTCCTTCAACCGCTTCCAGAACGGCTTCGGCCATATCTTCGCCGGCGGCTATGCGGCGGGCTACTACAGCTACAAATGGGCCGAGGTGCTCTCCGCCGACGCCTGGAGCGCCTTCGAGGAAGCGGGCATCTTCGACCCCGAAACCGGGCATCGCTTTCGCACCGAGATCCTCGAACCGGGCGGCGCCCGGGATGCCGCCGAGCTGTTCCGCGCCTTCCGTGGCCGCGAGCCCAGCGTCGAGCCGCTTCTGCGCCACAGCGGCATCCATGCCGACTGACCCGCTCACTCCGCTCCGGCCTGCCGCCGGGGCCCGACAGGAGCCATCATGGCCGTCCAGAAACGCTTTATCGCCTGCGCCATCTGCCCACCCTGTGCCGATGTGGACGGACACCGCATCCGCGCCGGGCTCCCCGCCTTTCAGTGCCGGTAACAACAGGAATCCCTTATGCCAGTCCAGAAACGCTTTATCGCCGGCGCCATCTGTCCACGCTGCGCCGAGATGGACCGCATCCGCAGCTGGGAGCAGCACAGCATTCGCTACCGCGAGTGCGTCAGCTGCGATTTTTTCGAGCAGCTGCCCATCGAGGACGAGACCGCGCCGGAGCTGAGCACACGTGTCAACCAGGCCCGCGAGGAGCAGAGCCACCAGGATTTCCAGCCGGTGAAGATCCTCGACCCCAAGGCACGTTGAAATGACCCGCCAGGGAGTGGCGCAGGCGCTGCTGTCGCGGCGCCATCAGCTCGAGGCGCTGGGCCTCGCCGCGGCCGCGGCGCTGCTGCTGGCGCGTCTTGATCTGGCCACCCTGGCTGCCGGGCTGGGACTCTTCCTGTGGGGCATGACCCACCTGAGTGACGCCATCAAGCGTCTCTCGGGTGGCACCCTGGACCGCTGGTTGCATACCGCCACCCGCCATCCGATCCGCGCCATCGGGGTGGGCGCCGCCGCCACGGCGCTGGTGCAATCCAGCTCCCTGGTCACCCTGCTCTCGCTCTCCTTCGTCGGCGCGGGGCTGGTGGCCCTGCCCGGTGCCATCGCCCTGCTGTTCGGGGCCAACCTGGGCACCACCACCGGCGCCTGGCTGATCGCCGGCTTCGGCCTGCGCTTCGATCTCGCTCAGTTCGCCATGCCCTTCCTGGCCCTGGGGCTGCTCGGCTCCCGGGTGCTCAAGGACGGGCGTGCCGCCATCGCCGGGTTGCTGCTGGGCATCGGCCTGCTGTTCCTGGGCATCGATTTCATGAAGCTGGGCTTCGAGGCCTGGCAGGACGGCCTCTCCCTGGACGGCCTGGCCGGCGACAGCGCCTGGCACTGGCCACTGTTCGTGCTGTTCGGTGTGGTGGCCACGGTGGTCATGCAGTCGAGCCACGCCACCCTGCTGATCACCCTGGCCGCCCTGGCGGGGGGCCAACTGCCCTACCTGCCGGCCCTGGCCATCGCCATCGGCGCCAACGTCGGCACCACCGTCACCGCGGTACTCGGGGCACTGGGCGCCGGTGCCGCAGCGCGACGGCTGGCCGGGGCCCACGTGGTGTTCAACCTGACCACCGCGGCGGTGGCGCTGGCGCTGCTGGTGCCGCTGGCCTGGCTGGTGGACGAGCTCGGTGAAATGATCGGCCTGGCGGCGGACGCCTGGCCGCTCAAGCTGGCGCTATTCCACACGCTGTTCAACCTGCTCGGCATCGCGCTGATGCTGCCGCTGATCCCGCGCCTCGCCGCACGGCTGGAGCGGTTTTTTCCCGAGCCCTCGCGGATCCCCCCCGCCCAGGCCAAGTACCTCAACACCACCGCCCTTCAGCACGCCGATACCGCCCTCGCCGCCATGGAGCAGGAGTGCCAGCGGCTCAACCGGCGTGCCTATCACCTGCTATGTTCGGCGATCCTGATGCCCAGCGCCGACGTCATCGGCCACCCGCCCTCCCGTGAAGTGGTCAAGGCGCACATCGACACCACCGCCTGGCCCATGGTCAACGCCCGCTACCACGAGCAGATCAAGCCGCTGATGGCAGAGGTCCTCGACTTCTATGCACGGCTCGACATGCCGCTCACCGAGACCCAGCAGGCCAGACTCGAGAGTCTCTATGCCCGCACCCTGCGCATGGTGGAGGCGGTGCGCTTCGGCGAGGTACTGCAGCGCAGCCTGATGCGCCATGCCGCCCCGGCCAGCCCCCTGCGCGAGGCCCATGACGATATCCGCCTGGCCCTGGCCCGGGGCCTCAACCACCTGGCCTCGGCACCCGACTCGGCGGATATCACCTCGCCCATCGACGAAGTGCGCCAGCACTGGCAGCAGGCCCTGGCCGAACGGCTGCGCCAGCACCGCCTCGACCCCTGGCTGGCCTCCACTCTGATGAACGACCTGCACCAGGCCACTCGCCTGATGGGGGCCCTGACGCCCGCCTGAACCAATACGGGTGGCACACCGTGCGAGACTCGCCGTGCGGTTATCCGCACGCCGTAACCCCGCCCGTGTGCGGTTTTCCAGCCAAAGGCCGCCTCTTGCGACTCGACCTTCGTCGAACAAGAAGCTGGTAACCCGCTGAAGAAAAAGCTATTTCAGGAGCATGGCCCGGCGCTTGCGACAACAACCGTTGAATCGAGCACCCGCTCGTAATCGGCGGACTCCGGCAGGACTGCCAGACTGACACGGCATCTGCCAGGCTCTCGCCCAGGCACTACCAACGACAACTTGCAACGGGAATCACGCCATGCGCCATCTTTCTACCAAGCTGCTCGCCGGCACCGTCGCCGGCACCCTGCTAGTCGCCGCCTCGGCCTCCGCCCAGGACCGTAGCGACTGGCCCGACAACTTCACCGTGGGCACTGCCAGCCAGGGTGGCACCTACTTCGTCTACGGCTCCGGCTGGGCCAACCTGATCGCCGACGAACTGGATGTCTCCGGCGGCGGCGAGGTGACCGGCGGCCCGACCCAGAACCTGGCACTGGTGCACACCGGCGACATCGCCCTGGGCCTGACCACCATGGGCCCGGCCGCCGAAGCCGCGGGCGGCGAGAGCCCGCTGGCACCGGGTGTACCCATGGACAACGTCTGTGCGCTCTTCCCGATGTACGAGACCCCGTTCTCCATCGCCGCGCTCTCCAACTCCGGTATCACCAGCATCTCCGAGATTCCGGATGGCGCCCGCATCGGCTTCGGCCCGGCGGCCTCCACCTCCGACACCTATTTCCCGGCGATCCTCGAGGAGCTGGGCGTCGACTTCCAGCGCCGCAACGGCGGCTGGACCGACCTGGGCGGTCAGCTGCAGGACGGCCTGCTCGACGTCATCGCCTTCGCCGCGGGGATCCCGATCCCGGCGGTCAGCCAGCTCGAAGTGCAGACCGACGTCAACATCATCGAGTTCACCGAGGAGGAGCAGGCCCAGGTGCTCGAGGCCTTCCCGGTTGCGGCGTTCCAGATCCCGGCCAGCACCTACAACACCCTGGAAGAAGACGCCCGCGCCGTCTCCATGTGGAACTTCGCCATCGCCGGCTGCGACGTGTCGGAGAGCTTCATCTACGAGGTGACCAAGCTCACCATGGAGAACAACGACAAGATGCGGAACGTGCACCGCAGCGCCGAGACCACCATCCCGGAGAACATCGTGCACAACAGCGTGCTGCCCTTCCATCCGGGCGCCGTGCGCTGGTACGAGGAGAACGGCCACGAGATCCCCGACGATCTCAAGCTGTAAGCCTGCCAACACCCTGAACTCCGCCCCGCGTCGCGATCCGGCGCGGGGCGGCATGCTTGCCGTCCCGATTCACACCCGAGGGTGAACCCCCCATGAACAACTCTCCCGATACCCGTCCCGGGGCGTCCGAGGAGGCCATCGACCAGGCACCCGAGACCATCGCCGCGAGCGTCGACGAGGAGATCGTCGAGTCCAACCGGCGCCTCTATGTCGGCTGGCAGTGGCTGCTGTTCGCCGCCCTGGCCATCGCCTACTCCAGCTTCCACCTGATCTCCCTCAACGTCTATCCGATGGAGACCTGGTCGTTTCGCATCGTGCACATCGCCGGTGCGCTGATCCTCGGTTTCGCCCTCTACACCGGCACCCGCTTCGCCGGCGAGGGCAATGTGAAGCAGTCGCCGGCCTGGCTCGGCTGGGTCAGCTATGCCCTGCTGATTCCCGCCGGCTACGCCTTCTTCCAGGTCTTCCGGATGCAGCAGATAATCGCCGACGGCGCCATGCGCATCGACCCCGCCATCGAGGCCTGGCACTTTGGCTATCCGCTGATCTTCGCCACCGGCGCCGCGATCATGCTCTCCTGGGGCTACCGCCAGGTGCGCCAGAAGCTCTCGCCCCCGGACCTGGTGCTGATGGTCAGCGCCCTGGCCGTGGCCGGCTACCTGATCCTGATCTACGGCACCCCGCTGCGCGCCTCCACCGGCACCTCCTTCGCGCCCATCGGCATCTCCTATGCGGCGCTGGCCGGTTCGCTGCTGATCCTCGAGCTGACCCGCCGGGTGGCCGGCATGGCGCTGGTCGTGATCTCTGCCGTGTTCCTGCTCTACGTCTTTTTCGGCCCCTACCTGCCGGGCTTCCTGGGCTATCCGGGGCTGTCGTTCAACCGCTTCTTCAGCCAGGTCTACACCGATGCGGGCATCCTCGGCCCGACCACCGCGGTCTCCTCGACCTACATCATCCTGTTCATCATCTTCGCCGCCTTCCTGCAGGCCTCCAAGGTGGGCGACTACTTCGTCAACTTCGCCTTCGCCGCCGCCGGTCGCGCGCGGGGCGGCCCCGCCAAGGTCTCCATCTTCGCCTCGGGCCTGATGGGCATGATCAACGGCACCAGCGCAGGCAACGTGGTCTCTACCGGCTCGCTGACCATTCCGCTGATGAAGAAGGTGGGCTATCCGAGCAAGAGCGCCGGGGCCATCGAGGCCGCTGCCTCCACCGGCGGGCAGATCATGCCACCGATCATGGGTGCCGGCGCCTTCATCATGGCCGAGATCACCGGCATTCCCTACACCGAGATCGCCGTGGCGGCGCTGATTCCCGCCATCCTCTACTTCCTCTCGGTCTACTGCATGGTGGACTTCGAAGCGGCCCGAAAGGGCATGCGCGGCATGCGCAAGGACGAGATCCCGCTGTTCTCGAAGCTGGTCAAACAGGTCTACCTGTTCGCGCCGATCATCATCCTGATCGCCGCCCTGTTCATGGGCTACTCGGTGATCCGAGCCGGCACCCTGGCCACCGCCTCCGCCGCCGTGGTGAGCTGGTTCTCGCCCCACAAGATGGGCATCCCCTCGATCCTCAGGGCGCTTCAGCTGGCCGGCACCATGGCGATCCAGATCATCGCCGTATGCGCCTGCGCCGGCCTGATCGTCGGTGTCATCTCGCTGACCGGTGTCGGCGCCCGCTTCTCCTCGCTGCTGCTCGGCCTGGCCGGGGTCAGCCAGCTGCTGGCGTTGATCTTCGCCATGTGTATCTCGATCCTGCTGGGCATGGGCATGCCGACCACCGCCGCCTATGCGGTGGCCGCGTCAGTCGTGGCCCCCGGCCTGATCAACATCGGCATCCAACCGCTGGTGGCACACTTCTTCGTGTTCTACTTCGCGGTGGTCTCGGCGATCACGCCACCGGTGGCCTTGGCCTCCTATGCTGCGGCGGGCATCTCCGGTGCCAACGCCATGGGCACCTCGGTGGCCTCGTTCAAGATCGGCCTGGCGGCCTTCATCGTGCCCTTCATGTTCTTCTACAGCCCGGCCATGCTGATGGAAGGCAGCTGGATGCAGATCCTGCGGGTTGGCGTCACCGCCACCCTGGGCATCGTCCTGTTGGCGGGCACCGTCCAGGCCTGGTTCTTCGGACCGGTCAAGGCCTGGCAGCGACTGGTGATGCTGGTCGGGGCCATGTTCATGATCTACGGTGGCATCTACACCGATGTGGCCGGCCTGGCCATCGGCAGCGCCCTGTTCCTGATGCAGCGCAAGCTGCACGGCGGCGGCGGCTCGCCCCAGACCGCCACCAGCGGCTGAGCGGAGGCTCCCACCGACACGGGAGCCCTGGACTCAGCGACAACATCAACGACAGCAACTCCAACGAAAGGGGCCCCGCCATGGCGGGGCCCCTTTCCTTTGGTACGCTGACGCGGGCCTATCCCGTCTCAACCGACGATATTGTCGAGGATCTTGAGGCTCGGCACGGCCTGGTTCAGCGTGTAGAAGTGCAGACCCGGCGCGCCGCCGTCAAGCAGACGCTGGCAGAGGCGCGAGATGACCTCTTCGCCGAAGGCGGCGATGGCCTCGCTGTCGTCGCCGTAGGCCTCGAGCTGCTTGCGGACCCAGCGCGGGATCTCGGCACCGCAGGCGTCGGAGAAACGCGCCAGCTTGGCGTAGTTGGTGATCGGCATGATGCCCGGCACGATGGGTGCCTCGACCCCCAGCGCACGGGCCCGATCGACGAAGTGGAAGTAGGCGTCGGCGTTGAAGAAATACTGGGTGATGGCCAGGTTGGCGCCGGCCTTCATCTTGCGGGCGAAGTTCTCCACGTCGCGCTCGAAGCTCGGTGCCTGGGGGTGGGACTCGGGATAAGCGGCCACGGCGATCTCGAAGTGGTTCCCGGTCTCCTCGCGGATGAATTCCACCAGCTCGTTGGCATAGCGCAGCTCACCGATACCGCCCATGCCCGAGGGCAGGTCACCGCGCAGGGCCACCAGGCTGTCGATGCCCTCGTCACGGTAGCGAGCCAGCAGTTCGCGCAGTGGCTGCTTCTCGCTGCCGACACAGGAGAGGTGCGGCGCGGTGGAGATCCCGCTCTCACGCACCTGCCGCACCGTGGTCAGTGTCCGGTCCTGAGTGGAGCCACCGGCGCCGTAGGTCACCGAGAAGAAGCGCGGGTCACGCGCCGCCAGGGCATCGCGTACCCCGGCCAGCTTCTCCCGGCCGGCATCGGTATTGGGCGGGAAGAACTCGAAGCTGATGCCAAGCGGATGTTCCTGGGTGCTCATCGGATGACCTCATGAAATCGTTGCATAATGGCGCCATTGTGACCCCTCGAAAGCGGGGCCTCCAATGAAAGATACGCAGACCACCATCAATCTGATTCACGTTGAACCGGGAGGCCCCATGACCGCACTCGACCCCGCCACGCTGATGGGCCCCCTGTGGACGCTGCTCGCCTATATCCTGCTGGGCTGGCTCGCCGCCCGCCGCCTCTCGATCGACCCGCGTCCCATCGCGACCCTGCTGATCTACCTGGTGGCACCGCTGACCTTCTTTCGCGGCCTGGTGCTGGGCGGCCCCACGCCGGGCTATCTGCTGCTGTCCCTGGCCACCTTCACCACCGCCAGCCTGCTGGCGGTGGTGGTACACCGCCTGACCCGGCGCACCTTCGCCCCTCAGGAGAGCGCCCTGCTGGCATTCTCGGCCGGCACCGGCAACACCGGCTACTTCGGCCTCCCGGTGGCCATGGTGCTGCTGCCCCCGGAGGGGGTGACCCTCTACCTGTTCTGCGTGCTGGGCATCACCCTCTACGAGTTCACCGTGGGCTTCTATCTCTCCGCCCGGGGACAGTTCTCGGTGGCCGAGAGCCTGGCCAAGATCCTGCGCCTGCCGCTGATCTACGCCTTCCTGGCCGCACTCGTGGTCAGCGGCCTGGGCCTCACGGTGCCGGCAGCGGCCATGGAGGGGCTGGCGGTGTTCCCGGCCACCTACACCCTGCTGGGCATGATGATCATCGGCATGACGCTGGGGCGGGTATCGCTGAGCGAAGTGGATGGCCGCTTTATCGGCGCCTGCGTGGCAGTGCGCTGCGTGGTCTGGCCGCTGCTGACGCTGGCCGCGGTGCTGGCCCTGCAGGCACTCGCACCGCTGTCGCCGGAGCTGGCCATGGCCATCCTGCTGCTGGGGGTGGTGCCCATGGCCGCCAACGTGGTGGTGGTCGCCATGGAACTCGGCATCGCCCCGGCCAAGGGGGCGCTGACGGTGCTGGTCACCACCCTGGCCGCGCCGCTGCTGATTCCGCTCTATCTCGGCCTGATGATGCGCCTGGCCGGGCTGTAAGCATCTCGAGTGCGAGAAGCTCTCGCCGCTAGTTCAATAGCGGTAGCTGTCGGGCTTGTAGGGGCCTTCCGCCGTGACGCCGGAGTAGCGCACCTGAGCCGGGGTCATGCGGGTGATCACCCCGCCGAAGCCTTCCACCATGTAGCGGGCGACCTCCTCGTCCAGGTGGCGCGGAAGCACCGTGACCGCGAGTGCCTGGCGTTTCTCGCCCTCGGGCAGGTCGGCGAAGCGCCCCTGGTAGAGGTGCAGCTGCGCCAGCACCTGGTTGGCGAAGGAGCCGTCCATCACCCGCGAGGGGTGCCCTGTGGCGTTGCCCAGGTTCACCAGCCGGCCCTCGGCGAGCAGGATCAGGTAGTCGCGGCTCTCCGGGTCGAAGTCGCCCGGCTGGCTGTCGCGGTAGACCTTGTGTACCTGGGGCTTGACCTCCTCCCAGTGCCACTGGCGGCGCATGTGAGCGGTGTCGATCTCGCTGTCGAAGTGGCCGATGTTACACACCACCGCGCCCGGCTTGAGCGCCCCCAGCATGGGGGCGTCGCAGGCGTCGATATTGCCGGTGGCGGTGACCACCAGGTCGATCCGGCCGAGCAGCGCCCGATCGATGCTCTCGCTTCCGCGGTTGAGGCCGTCCCTGTAGGGCGAGACCACCTCGAAGCCATCCATGCAGGCCTGCATGGCGCAGATCGGGTCGATCTCCGCCACCTTGACGATCATCCCCTCCTGGCGCAGCGAGGCCGCCGAGCCCTTGCCCACGTCGCCATAGCCCACCACCAGCGCCTGCTTGCCGGCCAGCAGATGGTCGGTGGCACGCTTGATGGCGTCCGAGAGCGAGTGGCGACAGCCGTACTTGTTATCGTTCTTCGACTTGGTCACGGCGTCGTTGACGTTGATGGCCGGCACCCGGAGCAGGCCATCACGCAGCATCTCCTCCAGCCGGTGCACCCCGGTGGTGGTCTCCTCGGAGATGCCATGGGTGGCATCGAGGCGTTCCGGGTATTTGTCGTGCAGCAGGGCGGTGAGGTCGCCGCCGTCGTCGAGCACCAGGTTGGGGACCCAGCCATCGGGACCCGCCACCGTCTGCTCGATGCACCACCAGAACTCTGCCTCCGTCTCGCCCTTCCAGGCGAACACCGGAATGCTGGCGGCGGCGATGGCCGCGGCGGCGTGGTCCTGGGTGGAGAAGATGTTGCACGACGACCAGCGCACGCTGGCGCCCAGGTCGATGAGCGTCTCGATCAGCACCGCGGTCTGGATGGTCATGTGGATACAGCCGGCGATGCGCGCCCCCGCCAGCGGCTGCTCATCGCGGTACTTGGCACGGATCGTCATCAGCGCCGGCATCTCGGTCTCGGCGATGCGGATCTCTCGGCGTCCCCACTCGGCCAGGGAAAGGTCGGCCACCCTGAAGTCCTGATGGGGGGGCGTGGTCACGGCAGGCTGGGTCATGGATCACCTCTTCGCAGGGGAAAGCATGACCCTCACTATAGGCCGCAACTCGCACCGGCCGCCAAACCGGCCCCTCCCTCAGGGCATGAACCCCTCCACGCCGGCATTGGCCAGCCGAGCCCCCAGGTGATTCACTTCGCGATCGGTGAAGTAGGCTCTCAGCATCCGCGCCCGCTCCGGTCCGACCCCGGGCTCCCTCGCCCAGTCATCCAACGAGCGTGCCACCAGCTCCTCCCAGTTCGCCGGCAGCGCCGTCTCCACGCCGGGCGGGGCGCCCAGGGCCTGCAGCCAGCGAGGAAAGGGCCGAGCCCGCGCATCTCCGAAGGCGGCCAGCAGATCTGCCGCACGCACCTGCCCGATGCCATGGGCCGCCTCCAGTTCCGACGCGTCCAGGCTCATCCAGTCGAGCAGTCCACTGATATTCCCTACCCGGATGAGCGCCCGCCAGGTGCCGGGCCCAACCCCGGAGAGGTTCAGGGCCTCGGGGCCCGAGAGCCAGGCCAGGCGCTCAAGGAACTGCCCCTCGCAGCCGGGCGACAGACGCAGGCAGCTCAAGGCGTGGTAATCGTCGGGGTCGGGCACCGTCAGTGGCATCCGAGACTCGGCCTGCCAGGCCACCCTCTGCAGCTGCGGTATGGTCAGCCCCGCCAGGGCGATCACCACGTGATCGCCGGGACGGATGTCGTGGGCTTGCCACCGGGCGAGGGAGCCCAGCGACACCCGCTGAATGGTGCGCCCCTCCAGCTCAACCGGATTCAGCTGCAGGACCGGCGTCACTCGCCCGCTGCGTCCGACCCGGAAGACCACACCGCGCACCTCGGCCAGCGCCTCCCGGGCGGGATGCTTCCAGGCCACCGCCCACTCTGGCGGCTCGGCGCCCCGGGCCGCCCCGGGCGGGCGCGAGGCCTGGCGCAGTACCACGCCATCGGTGGCAAACGGCTGGGGCTCGCGAAACAGCGCCTCACGATAGCGCGCCACCTCGGCGATATCGGCAACCGGCAGGCTCCGCTCCCCGGTATCGGCAAGGCCCAGCCGCGCCAGCGCCGCGAGCCGCTCGGCCATCTCTCCGGGGCCATCGGGCCAGTCCCACACGAAGAGCCCGATCTCGGCCGCCGCCTCGTCACTCAGCGCCTCCCGGGCCATCAGCCCCGCGACCCGGGCGCGGGCGCCGGCATCTCCTCCGGCCGCCTGCACGTGCCCGACCCGGTGCTGATAGAGCTCACCCTGCAGCACCGCGTCCCGCGCCTCGGGCAGCCGCTGCGGCACGGCGGAAATACGCCGGGCATGGTGGGTCCAGTCCTGGCCGTGGCGGCCATCACCGCGGCTGACCGCTCGCACCAGGTCACCACGCTCATACACCAGGGTCACCGCCACGCCATCCACCTTGGGCTGCACCCAGACGTCATGGCGACGTGACAGCCAGCGCTCCACTGCCGCCCGGTCGGGCAGCTTGGTGAGCCCGGCCTGAGGCACGGGGTGGGCGAGGCGACCGGAGGGATAGGCGTCAGCGGAGTCGAGTGGCGCCAGCCCCTGGCAACGTCGCCACAGGGCGAGGCGCGCCCAAGCCTGGTCATAGACATCATCGCTGACCAGGGACTCGCCGCGCCGATAGTAGGCGTCATCCCACTCGGCGAGGCGCTCGGCCAGCGTGCGAATCTCGACCGCAGAGGATGGCGCCGGGCAGGACTCGGCAAACGCGGGCGATGAGAATAACGGCAGGAAAGCGGCCAGCCACAGCAGACCGACAAGAAGACGCTGGAGCATGGGCGGCCCCGTTTGGTGAGAAAAAAGTAGGTCTCACCATAGCAACAGGCCCCGCGCGGCGATGCCGGCGGGGCCTGTCATCTGGCGTAGGCGCTGGCTTACAGGCCGGCGGCCTGACGCAGGGCGTTGGCACGATCGGTCTTCTCCCACGGGAAGGCGGTGAAGGTCTCGATGTGCTCCTCTCCCTGCGCATCGGTCCAGGCGTAGGAGGCCTCGAAGGGCTCGCGACCGAAGTGGCCATAGGCCGCGGTCATCTGGTACATGGGATGCAGCAGGTCGAGCATGCGGGTGATGGCATGGGGCCGCAGGTCGAAGTGCTCGTGCACCAGCTCGATGATGCGCGCGTCATCGATCTTGCCGGTGCCGAAGGTGTTGACCGAGACCGAGGTGGGCTCGGCCACGCCGATGGCGTAGGAGACCTGGATCTCGCACTTCTCGGCCAGGCCCGCGGCAACGAGGTTCTTGGCCACGTAGCGCCCGGCGTAGGCGGCGCTGCGGTCCACCTTGGAGGGGTCCTTGCCGGAGAAGGCACCGCCGCCGTGGCGCGCCATGCCGCCGTAGGTATCGACGATGATCTTGCGTCCGGTCAGGCCGCAGTCACCCACCGGCCCACCGATGACGAACTTGCCGGTGGGGTTGATGTGGTAGCGGGTCGTCTCGGTGAGCCACTCGGCGGGGATCACCTGCTCGATGATCTCGCGCTTGACCATCTTGCGCAGCTCGTCCTGGTCGATGCCCGGATCATGCTGGGTGGAGAGCACGATAGCGTCCACCGCGCAGGGCTTGCCCTCGGCGTCATAGCGGAAGGTGACCTGGCTCTTGGCGTCCGGGCGCAGCCAGGGCAGCAGGCCGTGCTTGCGCAGTTCCGCCTGGCGCTCCACCAGCCGGTGGGCATAGTGGATCGGCGCCGGCATGTAGCTCTCGGTCTCGCTGGTGGCATAGCCGAACATCAGCCCCTGGTCCCCGGCGCCCTGGTCCTCGGGCTGGCTGCGGTCGACCCCCTGAGCGATGTCCACGCTCTGCTTGCCGATCAGGTTGAGCACGCCGCAGGTCTCGCCGTCGAAGCCCACGTCGGAGGAGGTATAGCCGATGCCGGTGATCACCTCGCGCACGATCGCCTCGAGGTCGACCCAGGCCGAGGTGCTGATCTCGCCGGCGACGATCGCCACGCCGGTCTTGACCAGGGTCTCGCAGGCCACCCGGGCCTGCTTGTCGCGGGCGATGATGGCATCGAGCACCGCGTCGGAGATCTGGTCCGCGATCTTGTCGGGATGACCCTCGGAGACAGATTCAGAGGTAAACAGGGAGTATTCGCTCATGGCGTCCTCGACCTTGTGTGAAGCAGTCTTTAGCGGCCAAGAGTCTACACGCTGGGGCATGGCGGGGCATCCACGATTTGATGCCGGGCGTCAAGTCGGCGACACTATGGGACCGAATTCCATCGCGCCGCGCGTGTCCCGCGGTGACTTACCCAGCCAGACTGCATGCCCCGCTATCCCCCGGCGGTGGCCATGACCCCTTATTTTTGCCGCAGGCAAGGAGCTACCCAATGCCGTCCCGATTCGAACTGGCCAATGCCATTCGCGCTCTCTCCATGGATGCCGTCCAGAAGGCCAAGTCCGGCCATCCCGGCGCACCCATGGGCATGGCCGACATCGCCGAGGTGCTGTGGAACGACTACCTCAAGCACAACCCGGAAGACCCCAACTGGGCCGACCGCGACCGCTTCGTGCTCTCCAACGGCCACGGCTCCATGCTGCTCTACTCGCTGTTGCACCTCACCGGCTACGAGCTGAGCCTCGAGGAGCTGCAGAACTTTCGTCAGCTCCACGCCAAGACCGCCGGCCACCCCGAGTACGGCTACGCCCCGGGCATCGAGACCACCACCGGCCCGCTGGGCCAGGGCCTGGCCAACGCCGTGGGCATGGCCCTGGCCGAACGCACTCTGGCGGCGCAGTTCAACCGCCCGGGCCACACCATCGTCGACCACCATACCTGGTGCTTCGTCGGCGACGGCTGCCTGATGGAGGGCATCTCCCATGAGGTCTCCTCGCTGGCCGGCACCCAGAAGCTGGGCAAGCTGATCACCTTCTACGACGACAACGGCATTTCCATCGACGGCGAGGTCGAGGGCTGGTTCACCGACGACACCGCCAAGCGCTTCGAGGCCTACGGCTGGCACGTGGTGCCCAACGTCGACGGCCACAAGCCCGAGGAGATCCAGGCCGCCATCGAGCTGGCCAGGAGCCATGACGACAAGCCGAGCCTGATCATCTGCAAGACCATCATCGGCTTCGGCGCCCCCAACAAGCAGGGCAAGGAGGAGTGCCACGGTTCCCCGCTGGGCGAGGAGGAGGTCGCTGCGGCGCGTCAGCAGCTCGACTGGTCCCACGCCCCCTTCCATATCCCCGAGCCGATCTACCAGGGCTGGGACGCCCGCGAGCCGGGCCGCACCGCCCAGGGCGAGTGGCAGGCGCGCTTCGAGCGCTACCGCGCCGACCATCCGGAGCTGGCCCGAGAGTTCCTGCGCCGCATGCAGTGCAAGCTGCCCGTCGAGCTCACCAGCGAGGCGCTGGTCGAGAAGGCCCAGCAGGCCGGTGAGACCATCGCCAGCCGCAAGGCCTCACTCAACTGTCTCAACGAGCTGGGCCCGCAGCTGCCCGAGCTGCTCGGCGGCAGCGCCGACCTGGCCCCCTCCAACCTGACCTTCTGGGACGGCGCCCGCGCCATTACCCCGGAGACCCCAGACGGCAACTACCTGCACTACGGCGTGCGCGAGTTCGGCATGGGCGCCATCATGAACGGCATCGTGCTGCACGGCGGCCTCATCCCCTACGGCGCCACCTTCCTGATCTTCATGGAATACATGCGCAACGCCGTGCGCATGGCGGCGCTGATGGGCAAGCGCGCCATCTATGTCTTCACCCACGACTCCATCGGCCTGGGCGAGGACGGCCCCACCCACCAGCCCATCGAGCAGCTCACCACCCTGCGTTCGACCCCCAACCTGGCCACCTGGCGCCCCTGCGACGCCGCGGAAACCGCCGCGGCCTGGGATGCCGCCCTGAGGCGCCACTCCGGTCCCACCGCGCTGGTGCTGTCCCGCCAGAATCTGCCCCACCAGGCGCGCACCAAGCAGCAGCTGGCCAACATCCAGCGCGGTGGCTACGTGCTGAAAGACTGTGAGGGCACCCCGGAACTGATTCTGATCGCCACCGGCTCCGAGGTCGGCCTGGCCATGGATACCGCCGCCGAGCTCGAAGGTCAGGGCCGTGCCGTGCGGGTGGTCTCCATGCCCTCCACCTACCGCTTCAACGGCCAGGAGGTGGAGTACCGCGAGAGCGTGCTGCCCCGCGCGGTGACCAAGCGTATCGCCATCGAGGCCGCCCACCGTGACTACTGGCACAAGTACGTGGGCCTCGAGGGGCGCATCATCGGCATGCGCACCTACGGCGAGTCCGCGCCGGCCGGTGATCTGTTCAAGCACTTCGGCTTCACCGTGGCCAACGTGGTGAAGGAGGCCAAGGCGTTGCTCGAGGGCTGAGCGCCGCGGAAACCGCCATCAAGAAGGGCGCGGCCGACTGGCCGTGCCCTTTTTTATGCTCAGGTTGATGCCCATGGGAACCGGCGCCGGCACTCTCAGGCGATGGTGACCTCGGGGTCGAGATAGACGTCCTGGATGGCGTGCAGCAGGGCCACGCCCTCGTCCATCGGCTTCTGGAAGGCCTTGCGACCCGAGATCAGCCCCATGCCGCCGGCACGCTTGTTGATCACCGCAGTGCGCACCGCCTCGGCCAGATCGGAGGCCCCCTTGGAACCGCCACCGGAGTTGATCAGCCCGGCGCGCCCCATGTAGCAGTTGGCCACCTGATAGCGCGCCAGGTCGATGGGGTGGTCCGTGGTCAGCGCATCGTAGACCCTGTCGTGGGTGTGGCCGAAACCGACGGCCCGGTAGCCGCCGTTGGTCTCGGGAAGCTTCTGCTTGACGATATCCGCCTTGAGGGTGGCCGCCAGGTGGTTGGCCTGGCCGGTGAGGTCCGCCGCCACATGGTAGTCGGTGCCCTCGTGCTTGAAGGCTGGGTTGCGCAGGTAGGCCCACAGCACCGTGACCATGCCCAGCTCATGGGCGCGGGCGAAGGCCTCGCTGATCTCCATGATCTGGCGGCGGCTCTCGTGGGAGCCAAAGTAGATGGTCGCGCCCACCGCCACGCAGCCCATGTCGAAGGCCTGGTCCACCTGGGCAAACAGGGTCTGGTCGTAGATCGCCGGATGGCTCAGGGTCTCGTTATGGTTGAGCTTGAGCATCATCGGGATGCGGTGGGCGTAGCGGCGCGCCACCGAGGCCAGCACGCCCAGCGTCGAGGCCACGCCATTGCAGCCGCCCTCGATAGCCAGCTCGACGATGTTGGCCGGGTCGAAGTAGGCGGGGTTGGGCGCGAAGGAGGCCCCGGCGGAGTGCTCGATGCCCTGGTCCACCGGCAGCAGGCTGAGATAGCCCGTGCCGCCCAGACGGCCGTGGTCGAACAGCGCCTGGAGGTTGCGCATCACCACCGGGCTGCGGTCGCTGTCGGCGACCACCCGGCCGACGAAGTCGGGCCCCGGCAGGTGCAGGCTCTCGCGGGGGATGCCCCGGCACTGATGGGTCAGCAGGGCCTCGGCCTCGCCGCCGAGCCAGTTGGCGATATCGGTCATGTCGTTCCTCTCCTTGGTCGGGTTGACGTCGCAATTCCCAGCGTAGCGGAAGACCGTACCCAGCGGCGACCGGGCCTTGCAACCTGTCGCCAGCAGAGGACAAGGACCCCGCGGTTAGCGACCACTCTATCTGCTGACCGCTGCCACCTTCGGTACGAGGCACGGTGCGACGCCCTCTCGGCGAAACGCCGGCCGATCGCAGCCGGCACACGGGTAGCGTGCTAACATAGCCGCCTCCCCCGTCGAGAAACATGAGGATCATGGATGCCCGTTCTACGCGGTTTCCTCTGGCTGCTGGGCTTCCTGCTGCTCGGCGACGCGCTGGCCACCCTCGCCGACCTGCCGGTCTCCGCCGGGGTGGTCGGCATGCTGCTGCTCACCGCCTGGCTGATGCTGCGCGGCACGGTGAATGCCGATATCGCCGCCGCCGCCCGGCCGCTGATCGGCGTGCTGGCGATGCTGATCATGCCCGGTGTGGTGGGGGTGTTCTTCATCCTCGACACCCTGACCGGCCAGTGGCTGGCGATTATCGCCGCCCTGGTGGGCGGCACCCTGCTCAGCGTCGTCACCACCCTGTGGCTGATGCGCCGACTGATGGGCCAGGAGCGCCTCGACCATGAGTGAGCTGCTCGACCACCTGCTGGCCACTCCGCTGCTGGCCATCGCCCTGACCCTGGCCGCCTACTTCGCCGGCGACCGGCTGTTCCGTCTGGTGGGCGCCCCCGGCTGGTGCCCGCCGATCCTGGTGGCCGCCCTGCTGCTGGCCGGGGTGCTGGCGGTGCTGGGCATCGACTACGCCGACTATCGGGAAGGCGCCGGCTGGCTGATGCTGCTGCTGGGGCCCGCCACCGTGGCGCTGGGGCTGCCCCTCTACCAGCAGATGGGCCATATCCGCGCCCTCTGGCGCCCGCTGCTCATCTGCCTGCCCATCGCCACCGCCATGGCGACGCTCTATGCGGTGGGCATCGCCTGGCTGCTGGGCGCCTCGCCGGAAGTGCTCGCCTCGCTGGCGCCCAAGTCGGTCACCGCGCCCATCGCCATCGGCATCACCGAACAGCTCGGCGGCTCGGTGGCACTGATGATGGGCGGCCTGCTGCTGACCGGGGTGGCGGCGATCGGCTTCGTCACCCTGCTGGCACACTGGCTGGGCATCCGTGACGAACGCATCCTCGGCCTGGCGCTGGGCATCAACGGCCACGCCCTGGGCACGGTGCGCGCCTTCGAGATCGGCCCCACCGCCGGCGCCTTCGCCTCCCTGGGCATGAGCCTGACCGGCATCCTGACCGCACTGCTGCTGCCGCTGGCCTGGCGGCTGCCGGGACTCGTCGGCTGAAGTGCGCTAGAATCCCGGCTTTCATTTTCTTCGTTACATCCCGCGACCTGGAGCCCCTGCCACCGCCATGGCCCACCGCATCGCCATCAACGGTTACGGCCGCATCGGCCAGTGCGTGCTTCGCGCCCTGATCGAGCAGCAAAGAGCTGAGCAACAAAGCGCCGAGCAGCAGAAAGCCGAACAGCAGAGGGGCGAGCAGGCCGGCGGCTCCGCCCGCGAGCCAGCGCTTGAACCAGCCTTCGAAATCGTCGCGATCAACGAGCTCTCCGACCTCGCCACCATCGACTATCTGACCCGCTACGACACCACCCACGGCCGCTTCCCGGCAAAGGTGGAGCGCAGCGGTGAGGGGCTGCGCATCGATGGCCGATCGATCCGGGTGCTCTCCGAGCCCGACCCGGACCGCCTGCCCTGGCGCGAACTCGGCGTCGACCTGGTGCTGGAGTGTTCCGGCAGCTTCAAGGATCGCGCCACCGCCGAGCGCCACCTGGCGGCCGGTGCCGGCCGCCTGCTCTTCTCCCAGCCGGCGGAGAGTGACGTCGACGCCACCATCGTCACCGGCATCAACGACCATGAGCTCGCCCCCGGCCACCGCATCGTCTCGGCGGCCTCCTGTACCACCAACTGCCTGGTGCCGGTGCTCACCGTGCTCGACGACGCCCTGGGCATCGAGCACGGCGTCACCACCACCATCCACTCGGCGATGAACGACCAGCCGGTGATCGACGCCTACCACCAGACCGACCTGCGCCTGACCCGCTCGGCGATGCACTCCATCGTGCCGGTGGACACCGGCCTGGCGCGGGGCATCAACCGCCTGATGCCGCACCTGGCCGGGCGCTTCGAGTGCCTCCACGTGCGGGTGCCGACCATCAACGTCTCGGCCATGGATATCGCCATCACGGTGAGCCGCGATACCAACGCCGCCGAGGTCAATGCCCTGCTGGCCGAGGCCAGCCGCGGGCGGCTGGCCGGGCTGCTCGGTTACACCGAGGAGCCCATGGCCTCGGTCGACTTCAACCACGATCCGCGCTCCGGTATCGTGGACGCCACTCAGACCCGAGTGGCCGGCGGCCGCCTGATCAAGCTGCTGTGCTGGTTCGACAACGAGTGGGGCTTCGCCAACCGCATGCTCGACGTCAGCCGGCGCCTGGCCGCCATGCCCCTCGAGACCCCCTGACCCCCTTCCGGTTTCCAGATGAGGACCACGCCCCGATGAACGTGCGCAAGATGACCGACCTCGATCTCAGCGGCCAGCGCGTGCTGATCCGCGAGGACCTGAACGTGCCCGTCAAGCACGGCAAGGTGAGCAGCGACGCCCGCCTGCGCGCCGCGCTGCCCACCATCCAGGCCGCTCGCGACGCCGGCGCCCGGGTGATGCTGATGAGCCACCTGGGGCGCCCCACCGAGGGCGAGCCCGCCGAGGAGTTCTCCCTGGCGCCGGTGGCCGAACACCTGGGCGAGCTGCTGGGACGCCCGGTTACCCTGATCAGCGACTACCTGGACGCCGCTCTGGACCTGGCCGACGGCGAGGTGGTGCTGCTCGAGAACGTGCGCTTCAACACCGGCGAGAAGCAGGACGACGAGACCCTCTCCCAGCAGTATGCCGCACTGTGCGACATCTACGTGATGGACGCCTTCGGCACCGCCCACCGCGCCCAGGCCTCCACCCACGGGGTGGCCCGCTTCGCACCGCTGGCCTGCGCCGGCCCCCTGCTGGCCGCCGAGCTCGACGCCCTGGAGAAGGCACTGGCCACCCCGGCGCGCCCCATGACGGCCATCGTCGGCGGCTCCAAGGTCTCCACCAAGCTCGACGTGCTCAACGCCCTCTCCGAGCGCTGCGACCAGCTGATCGTCGGCGGCGGCATCGCCAACACCTTTATCGCCGCGGCGGGCCACAACGTCGGCAAGTCGCTGCATGAGGCCGACCTGATCGGCCAGGCCCGGGCGCTGATGGCGAAGGTCGAGATTCCGCTGCCCACCGACGTGGTGGTAGCCACCGAGTTCTCCGATGCCGCCGAGGCCATCATCAAGCCGGTAGATCAAGTGAACGACGACGAGATGATCCTCGACATCGGCCCCGAGACCGCCGCGCGGCTGGCCGCCATGCTCAAGGACGCCGGCACCATCCTGTGGAACGGCCCGGTGGGTGTGTTCGAGATCGACCAGTTCGGCAAGGGCACCGAGGTGATCGCCCGCGCCATCGCCGAGAGCCCGGCCTTCTCCATCGCCGGCGGCGGCGACACCCTGGCCGCCATCGACAAGTACGCCATCGCGGACCGGGTCTCCTACATCTCTACCGGCGGCGGCGCCTTCCTCGAGTACGTCGAGGGCAAGACCCTGCCGGCGGTGGCCGCCCTCGAGGCAGCCGCCGAGCGGGCCTGATAGACTCCCGCCACCGACTCTAACCGATCGCCCCCTATGACCGACTCGCGGTGCCTGCAGGCGCCGCGACCCCGCAAAAGGTGACACCATGGCACTGATCAGCATGCGCCAGATGCTGGACCACGCCGCCGAGTACGGCTACGGCGTTCCAGCCTACAACGTCAACAACCTCGAACAGATGCGCGCCATCATGGAAGCCGCCGACCGCACCGACTCACCGGTGATCGTCCAGGCCTCCGCCGGCGCCCGCAAGTACGCCGGCGCCCCCTTCCTGCGCCACCTGATCCTGGCCGCGGTGGAGGAGTTCCCGCACATCCCGGTGTGCATGCACCAGGACCACGGCACCAGCCCCGCGGTCTGCCAGCGCTCCATCCAGCTCGGCTTCTCCTCGGTGATGATGGATGGCTCGCTGGGCGATGACGGCAAGACCCCGATGGACTACGACTACAACGTCGACGTCACCCGGCGCACCGTGGAGATGGCCCACGCCTGTGGCGTCTCCGTGGAGGGCGAGCTGGGCTGCCTGGGCAGCCTGGAGACCGGCATGGCCGGCGAGGAAGACGGCATCGGCGCCGAGGGCAAGCTGGACATGGAGCAGCTGCTCACCGACCCGGAGGAAGCCGCCGACTTCGTCAAGGCCACCCAGGTCGATGCCCTCGCCATCGCCATCGGCACCAGCCACGGCGCCTACAAGTTCACCCAGCCGCCCACCGGCGACACCCTCTCCATCCAGCGCATCAAGGAGATCCACGCCCGCATCCCCGACACCCACCTGGTAATGCACGGCTCCTCCTCGGTGCCCCAGGAGTGGCTCGAGGTGATCAACCGCTACGGCGGCGAGATCCCCGAGACCTACGGTGTACCGGTCGAGGAGATCGTCGAGGGCATCCGCCACGGCGTGCGCAAGGTCAACATCGACACCGACCTTCGCCTGGCCTCCACCGGGGCGGTGCGCCGCTTCCTGGCCGAGAACCCCAGCGAGTTCGACCCGCGCAAGTTCCTCAAGGAGACCGTCTCCGCCATGCGCGACGTCTGCATCGCCCGCTACGAGGCCTTCGGCACCGCCGGCAACGCCTCGAAGATCCGGCCGATCAGCCTCGAGGCCATGGTCGCCCGCTACGAAAGCGGCGAGCTCGCCCCCAAGGTGAAGTAACACCCTGGAGCAGGCCCGGGGCATCCCACCAACGACGCCGCCCCCGGCCAGGGCCGGGGGCGGCTGCGAGGAAGCGGCTTCCTCGGAGGGGAGTCGGAACGATTACCAGGTGGATTCCTCGTCGTCCTCGTCAGGGGTGTCCCACTCCTCCTCTTCCTCTTCTTCCTCGTC
This sequence comes from Halomonas sp. HK25, assembly GCF_047795635.1. Lineage (GTDB taxonomy): Bacteria > Pseudomonadota > Gammaproteobacteria > Pseudomonadales > Halomonadaceae > Halomonas. Next base: position 3,842,250 of record NZ_CP181044.1, read on the forward strand.
ATCGTACTCAGTGTCGTACTCAGGGGTCTCGGGGCCTGTAGTATCGAAGGTGTCGTCAGCACCGGCGCCGCCGTTGCTCTCATCGGGGACCGGCTCTTCGTGGGGTGCCGGCTCATGCGGCTCTTCGTCGTGGAAGTCGGCGAAGGCCAGCGGGCTTGCGGCCAGGCCAAAGGTGATGCCGACGATACCGAGTTTCTTGAGGAATTCCTTGGACATCATGTTCGCGCCTCCTATGGGGTCTGAACGTGAGTTTTCCTGAATGGAGGCCGGTGGCCTCCGCCTCGACGGGCCAGATGGTACGTGGCGCCGTCGTTTCCTGCTCACCCTGAACACTGCAGAAGCCGGGCCAACATCCCGCCAACTTTATATAAAGTCTTTTAATATCAACAATATAAAAACAACACGTCGCATGCCAGACGGGTGCCGGACCCCCCGCCGGGCATGGTGAAATCTGGCACATGGGGCCTTGCGCCACAGGCCTGCAGACACCCTTCGGATTGCCAGAGGGCGAGCTAGATGCCGAAGTGGTGGGGCTCGACAACGCCCTGGCCATCGACCGGGCTCATGCCGTAGACGCTCTTCCTCCGCCAGGCACGACGAAGCGCTCTCAGACCACTATCGACTCGGAGCAACCGCCTCAGGTGGTACTGCCGTTCGGCTTACGATCGCTGCGACGACGCCTAAGCCTATCTTCCAGCCAGGCGAACACGACCCCGCGCGGCTCATCGACTCCGGTGACGACATACCGAAGCGTATAGGGGTTATGGAGTGTCGCCTGCAGCATCGGCTCCGCCGAATGGACACCGCACAAGAGGACCTCGTCGCCGACCTCAAGCGGACGATCCTTATCCGGCAACATGATCGAATGACCCGCCCGGCGGATCGCGAGCGCCTCGCACGGGAGCCCTTCCGGGAACGAGCGCGCATCGCGGCACAGCGCACCGAGCGTGATCGCTCCACCATGGTCCAGATAGTCGGTCACCGCCGGCGCTTCGCCCGTGATCAGCCTGAGCGACCACAGGTGCGGGGGTTCCGCGCCCACGGCCACCTGCAGGCGGGCCACCAGCTCTTTCGTCAGGGCCGGTTCGCGTTCCGCGAGCCAGTCGATCAGCTCCTGAACGAGGGGCGAGATCAGCAGCTTCAGGATCCGCCGCGCCGTTGTCAGGCTGTGCTGAAGGACCAGGTCGGCCCGCGCGGCATCGAACGCGACCTGATTCTCATGACTGTTCTGGCGCACGATGCAGAACGTCTCCGGATTGAGCTCCGTCACCGACAGCAGCGTACTGAGATTGTCGGCATCGCGATTCGTCGCGGCAACGATCCCCGCCGCGTCGTCAATCCCCGCGGTCACCAGGGCCGAATGATCGGCGTACGCCTGGACCATGACCGTATCGTCTCCGGCCCCTTTGGCGTCCGCTTCCGGATCGATGATACGCACGCCGACGCCATGGGCCTCGAGGTAGCGATGGAGCCAATGCCCCATCCGTCCGTACCCGCACAGGATCCAGTTGCCCCGCGGCACCTGTACCGGAACCCCGAGTTCGACGCCACGTGTGCCCACGAACCACGCATTGAGGTTGTGCAGTGCGGGGCGGGCGATCGCCCAGTAGACGAGCTGGGCGAAGATCTCGAACGGGTCGACGACCGATACATTGTCCAGCGCCCGCAGATTGGCCTCGTGGCGCGCCGAGGTCGCACGACAGATGACCCGGAGCCGCGGATTCAGGTGCCGTGCCATCACCGCGATCTTGAGATTGGCGTCGTTATCGTTGGTCAGCGCGACCAGGGCCCGGCAGGCGGGATGTTCTACACCCGCAGCCAGGAGGTGTTTCGGCGCGCTGGCGTCCGCGCAGAGTCCCGGCATGGCGACGGCGTAATCGCGTACGCCCAGTGCCTTGATACGCTCCGGGTCGGAGTCGAGTATAACCGCGCGCATCCGGTGGTCGCTCAGGCCCCGGGCAAGCAGACTACCGGTATCGCCGAAACCACAGAGGATGACGAAGGGTTCCACGTTGTGTTTGACCTTGCGGGCGAACCGGAACCCCTCCATGGCCTGGTTGAAATGGGGATTCTGAACCAGGCGAATCAGGGATCCGATTGCATAGAACCACGCGATAACGCCGGTATAGAGGCAGAAGATCGTCCACAGGCGCTGCTCGTCACTGAAGCCGTTCGGCAGTTCGCCGAAACCGGTCGTGGTCGCCGTGTAGGTGAAGAAATAAAAGGCATGGAACAGATTCATGTACGTCGTCTCACCATCGACGACCTGGCCCGGCATCAGGGCCATGCCCATGATGCCCACCGAATACACGAACAGCAGCGCGAACAGCGGCCGGCGCATATAGCGCAGGACGATCATCGTCACACGATCGAGATCGGAGGTCGGCATCACGCGTTCAACCCTCCCTCTTGCCTGTCCCGGATCGCGACGTCCGACAGGCTCCTAGCGCCGCGAGAGCAGCGTATCGCCCACCAGAATCACCGTCGCAACGATATTGGCGACCAGCGCTCCCGTTGCGATCGAGACGATATCGGCCATTTCTCCAGGCCCCGGTTCGCCCGCGCCGCCGGATTCCACGATGATCCAGACGACGCGCGCCGTGATCAGCAGAAGGCCGGCAACCAGCCCGGACGCCAGCAGCAACGCCCCGGTCTGGGAGCGATCCCCCAGTTTCAGGCCGATCGCGACCAGGTTGACGATGATGGTGAGCGTGAGAATCCAGACATTGTGGTGCGCGCCCGCCTCGGCGCCACCCGCGACGAACGCGTAATTGAGACTCAGTGTCAGGATGATGAAAAAACCGAAGACGACGCGTTCGAGATTCATTGGCCTGCTCCTGGCCGGGACGCGCCGTCAGTATAGGCATGAGCCCCGGTAACAGCGAACGCCACCGCCATGACCAGGCGCGAGTTCGTCCTGCATGAGGGATGAGAACGAGCAGGACTACTCCCTGTTTGCGGCCAACCAGGCAGCTAAGGCCTGAGGAGGCAGGGCAAGCCAGCATACCAATTGGAGAACACTGTTCACAAAGTCGTGGAACTGGGCTTTAATATAGAGGTGAACACGCTCGGTAATATCCGCGAGGTTTGGTGATGACCCGCCCCCTCTGTCTGCTCTTCGATTGCGACGGCACCCTCGTCGACAGCGAACCGCTGCTCGCCGACGAGATGGCCACCGCCCTCAATGCCGTGGGACTACCGTTCCAGGCCAGCGACTATATCGGCGAATTCCGCGGGGCCCGCTTCCGCCGCATCGTGGCGGCGCTGGAGAGCCGCCACGGCAGCGTCGCCCCCGAGGTGCTGGAGCCCCTGGAAGCGACCATGCGCACCAACCTCAATCGCCGCCTGTCCACCGAGCTCACCCCCATCGATGGCGCCAGCGACGCCCTGGCTGCACTCCACGACTATCCCATGGGCGTGGTCTCCAACGGCCCGGTCAACAAGATCCGTACCTCCCTGGAGGCCACCGGCCTCGCCGGCCTGTTCGGCGAACGGCTGTTCAGTGCCTATGAGGCCAACTGCTGGAAGCCCGACCCCTGCCTCTACCGTCATGCGGCCAGCCAGATGGGCTATGCACCAGAGCAGTGCCTGGCCATCGAGGACTCGGTGGTAGGCGTGCGCGCTGCCCTGGAGGCGGGCATGACCGTGGTCCACCTCAACCGCTACCCGGATGTGGAAGAGACCCCGGAAGGCGCCATCATGATCACCAGCATGTTCCAGCTGCCCACCGTGGTGGCCAGGCTCGTCATGGAGGCGGCCACCTCGCGCCGCCGCACCGCCAGCCGCTGAGGCCGGCCCCACCTCGCGGCGCAAGCCAGCATGCAGGCAACGCCCGTGGGCGCTATCATCCTCCCCAGCTCAGTGATCACCCACCCCCACTCCGCCAGGGAGCCTTGTCATGCCTTCACTTCAGGACCAGCTGCGCGGCCTCGTCTACTCCACCGAGCACGGCGAGCTCTGCCCCGACTGCCGCCAGCCGGTGGCCGAGTGCCGCTGCGCCGAACTCGCCGAGCAGACCCGCCTGGCCGAACTCGACGGGATCGTGCGCCTTCGCCGCGAGACCAGCGGCCGCAAGGGAAAGGGAGTGACCACCGTTTCCGGCGTGCCGCTGCCCGAAGCCGAGCTCAAGGCCCTGGCCAAGCGACTCAAGAAGGTATGCGGCACCGGCGGCGCCGTGAAGGAGGGCGTGATCGAGATCCAGGGGGATCATCGCGAGCGGCTCAAGGCGGAGCTGGAGACGCTCGGCTACACCGTCAAGCTGGCCGGGGGCTGAGTCGCTTATTCACAGCAGGCGCGCAGGGCGGCCAGGGAGGCCTCCACCGGCGCCTCCACCTTGAGGGCGTAGAGGTCATCGGCGCGGGTGCGGCCGAGGTTGAAGCAGGCGATGGGCTTGCCATCGTGGGCCGCGGCACGGGCAAAGCGGAAGCCGGAGAAGACCATCAGCGAGGAACCCACCACCAGCAGGGCGTCGCTCTCCTCCACCAGTGCAAAGGCACGCGCCACGCTTTCCCGGGGCACGCTGTCGCCGAAGAACACCACGTCGGGTTTCCAGATCCCGCTGCCGCAGCGGGAACAGTCGGGGACTCGGAAGTCGGAAAAATCCGCCTCCAGATCGGCGTCACCATCGGGCGCCGCCCGCGCCGCCACATCGGCCCAGCGAGGATTGAGCATCGCCAGCTCGGCGTGAAGCGCGTGGCGCATGCGATTCGCGCCGCAGGCCATGCAGCGCACCCGGTCGGCGCGACCGTGCAGGTCGATCACCCGCCGGGATCCGGCGCGCTGGTGCAGGCCATCGACGTTCTGAGTGATTACCCCGCTGACGCGCCCCAAGCCCTCCAACTCCGCCAGCAGCCGATGGGCCGGATTGGGGAGCGCCGTGCCGAGCACCCGGAATCCCGCCAGGGCACGCGCCCAGTAGCGCTGGCGCGCGGCATGGCTGCCCATGAACTGCTGGTGCTGCATGGGCGGGGAGCGCTTCCACTCACCGCGCTGGTCGCGGTAGTCGGGAATCCCGCTGGCGGTGCTGACGCCGGCACCGGTCAGCACCGCCAGACGCGGATGGCGAGTGACGAAGTCACCGAGCGCCTGCTGTGCTTCGACGCCCAGCGTCATGCCCTGAATGGCTGACGTCATGCCGGTGACCTCCCTACGGTGTGCCAAGATAACGGCGTACCAAAAATTAACCGAGTGCCGACAATGCTAAAAGTGCCGTGCGCCGAAAGAGCATGGCCCCGGAGGGTCGAGATTGTCTAGAATGGGGGCCCACCGTCTCGACACTCCGCCACTCCCTCACTGATGGGCAAGGAACCCCGATGGCCTGGCTGGAATACCTGCTCCCCCTGATCTTCCTGTTCCCCCTGGCCGCCCTGGCGGTGATCGTGGTGGCGCTGCGCAACCTGCACGACGCCCGGGTACGCTCCCCCTTCGACGCCCACCCGCTGCGCGAACCCGGCCAGGCCCTGCGTGACCGCCTGGACCGCGCCTTCGCCGACCTGTTCCTGAACGGCGCACTGGGCCCCATCGCCTCCATGGCGCCGCTGGTCTACGGCATGGGCCGCATGCTCTTCGCCAGCGAGCAGGACTGGGTCGAGTGGGCCCTCTACGGCGTGCTCAGCACCCTGCTGGTGCTGCTGTTCTGTTTCCTGCTGATGCGCGACTTCCAACGCATTCGGCGCCTCAAGCTGGGGCTGGCCTGCGAGCTGGCGGTGGGCCAGGAGCTGGAGCGGCTGATCCGCCCCGAAGCGCACCCCTATTACGTCTTCCACGATGTGCCGGCCAAGGGCACCCGCATCAACCACGTGGTAGTCACCCCCTGCGGCGTCTTCGTGGTGGAGACCCGCGCACGCACCCGGCCCTTCACCCCCGCGGGCAAGGAGATCAACCTGGTCACGGTGGAGCCGACGCGCCTTCGCTTCCCCGGCTGGAGCGAACGCCAACCGCTGGAGAAGACCCGCGAGCTGACGGGCTGGATGGGCGAATGGCTTTCCGAGCTCACCGGCCGCGCGGTGCCGGTCATGGGCGTGCTGACGCTGCCCGGCTGGGAGGTGGAGACTCGCCATGGCCCCGAAGACCTGCTGGTGGTCAGCGGCGAAGACCTGGCCGACCGGCTCGTCGGGCTCTGCCCCGGCGAATTCGATACAGAAACCCACGACACGGTGATTGGCGTGCTTATGGAACGCGCCGCCCGCCTTGAGCGCCTGCCGGGCCGCACCGACTAGGTTGACACCGCCAGGCACGCCACGCCTCAGTCCCCCCGCAGCCGGCCGCCCATCTCCTGAGCCAGGTCCACCGCATAGTGGTCGGTCATGCCGCCGATGAAATCGAGCATGCGCCGATAGCTGTCGTAGAGCGACCAGGAGGGTCGCGGGGTGTTCTCGCCGATCAGCGCCAGCACCCGCTGGTGCTTGAAGGTCGAGCGTCCGGTATGGTGCAGCTCGTGGGCGGCGCCGATGAACGCCTCCAGCAGGATGCCCAGCGTGGTGTAGGCGCCGATCTCCAGCTTGGCCTTGCGCTCGTTCTGGAAGATCCGCTCCCGGGCCAGCTGCTTGGCGGCCTTGACGCCCCAATCCAGGTCCGGATGGCAGAGCTCCAGCAGGTCCTGCCGCAGGCGCCCGTTCAACAGCTCCGCCTCGTGCTGCACGAAGACCGCCCCCACGTCGTTTACCGCCCGCTCCATGGCCGCCCCGCGCAGTGCGGCGATGCGCCGCCGCTGGGAGACTCCGTGACGCTGCATGGCCGCATAGTCCGCCGGCTCGCCGCCGGCGATCTGGATCAACACCTCGGCGACCTCCTCGAAGCGCAAGATGCCCATCTCCAGACCATCCTCCAGGTCGAGCAGCGCATAGCAGATGTCGTCGGCGGCCTCCACCAGCCAGGCCAGCGGGTGGCGGCACCAGCGCCCCGGGCCCTGGGGCAGCAGCCCCAGCCGCTCGGCCACCTCGGCAAGCAGCTCGCGCTCGCTCTGGTAGCAGCCGAACTTGCCGGCCTCCCCGCCGTGCTCAACCGTCCAGGGATACTTGAGCAGGGTGCCCAGGGTCGCCGTGGTCAGCCGCATGCCGCCGCGAAACTGGTTGTACTCGACCTGGGTGACGATGCGAAAGCCCTGGGCGTTGCCCTCGTAGGTGAGCAGATCCTGACGCTCGAGTTCCGACAGGCCCTCGAGCAGGCCGCCACCATCGGCGCGGGCGAACCAGTCGCGGATGGCGTACTCGCCAGCGTGGCCGAAGGGCGGGTTGCCGATGTCGTGGCCCAGGCAGGCCGCCTGGACGATCACCCCCATATCGGCCGGGGTGATCCAGCCGGGCAGGCGGCCGCTGAGCCGCTCGCCGACGATCATGCCCAGCGAACGGCCCACGCAGCCCACCTCCAGGGAATGGGTCAACCGGGTATGGATATGGTCGTTGTCGGTCAGCGGGTGCACCTGGGTCTTGCGCCCCAGGCGGCGGAAGGAGCCGGCGAAGACGATGCGGTCATGGTCCTTGTGGAAGGGGCTGCGGCCGATCTCGTCGCGGCCGCCGCCGGGGCGCTCGTCGCGCCGGTCGTGCAGGCGGCTCGGATCCAGCAGCCGCTCCCAGCTCATCTGCGTCATGGGCGATCTCTCCTTGAGAGATCCATTCTGGCAGCCCCGGCCACTGCCGCCCAGTCCCTACTCAAAGTCCACTAGCGCCGGCAGCAATGTCTTCAATTTCCCTGCCCTTAGAGAGCGCGTATTGCGCCCCCGTAGCGTTACTCCCCATCCGCCAGCGCCGGCAGCAGCGTCTTCAATTTTCGCGTCAGCGTATTGCGCCCCCAGCCGAGCAGCTCGGCGGCCTCGCCCTTGCGCCCCCCGGTATGACGCAGCGCGGTCTCGATCAGGATTCTCTCGCAGACTCTGGAAAGTGGGACCGCTTCCTTATTCACCATCCGCCAGCGCCGGCAGCAGCGTCTTCAATTTTCGCGTCAGCGTATTGCGCCCCCAGCCGAGCAGCTCGGCGGCCTCGCCCTTGCGCCCCCCGGTATGACGCAGCGCGGTCTCGATGAGAATTCGCTCGAAGTCCGGGACCGCTTCCTCAAGCAGGTGGGTGTGCCCCGCGGCCAGGGCGCGGTCGGCCCAGTCGCGAAAGGCCGCCCGCCAGTCGCCGCTGGGTGTGCCGCCGCCATCGCTGCCGCGCAGCTCCGGCGGCAGGTCCTCCACCAGAATCTCGCGGCCGGAGGCCATCACCGTCAGCCAGCGACAGGTGTTCTCCAGTTGGCGCACGTTACCGGGCCAGGGCAGACGGGTCAGGTGGGTCTCGGCCTCGGGGGTCAGCACCTTGACGTCGGTGGAGAGCTCCTTGGCCGCCTCGGCCAGGAAGTGGCGAGCCAGCTGGGGGATGTCCTCGCGACGCTCGGCCAGCTTCGGCAGGTGCACGCGGATCACGTTGAGGCGGTGGAAGAGGTCCTCGCGGAAGCGCCCGTCATCCACCAGGGTCTCGAGGTTCTGGTGGGTGGCGGCGATGATGCGCACATCCACCTTCACCGGCGTATGGCCGCCCACTCGGTAGAACTCGCCGTCGGCCAGCACCCGCAGCAGGCGGGTCTGGGTCTCGGCGGGCATGTCGCCGATCTCGTCCAGGAACAGGGTGCCGCCGTCGGCCTGCTCGAAGCGCCCCTGGCGCTGGGCGGTCGCGCCGGTGAAGGCGCCCTTCTCGTGGCCGAACAGCTCCGACTCGATCAGGTCCCTGGGAATCGCCGCCATGTTCAGGGCGATGAAGGGCTTGCCGGCCCGTGGGCTGTGCTGGTGGAGGGCCCGGGCCACCCGCTCCTTGCCGGTCCCCGACTCGCCGTTGATCAGCACCGTGATGTGCGAGTGCGACAGCCGGCCGATGGCGCGAAACACCTCCTGCATGGCCGGCGCCTCGCCGATGATCTCGGCGCCCAGCCCCTCGGGCACACTCACCGGGCGCTGACGCTCCCTGGCGTGGGCCACGGCACGACGCACCAGCGCCAGCGCCTCGTCCACGTCGAACGGCTTGGGCAGGTACTCGAAGGCGCCGCCCTGGTAGGAGGCCACCGCGCTGTCCAGGTCTGAGTGGGCCGTCATCACGATCACCGGCAGGTCGGGATGGGCCTCGCGCACCCGGGCCATCAGGTCCAGGCCATCGATGCCCGGCATGCGGATATCGGTGACCAGCACATCGGGCGGGGTGTCGAGCAGGCGCTGCAGGGCCGTGTCGGCGCGCTCGATGCACTCCACGTCCAGGTCGGGTTGGGCGAGGGCACGTTCGAGCACCCAGCGGATGGCGCGGTCGTCGTCGACAATCACCACGCGTGCGGCGTCAGTCATGGCGCTTCTCCAGGGGAATCAGCAGTCGGAATTCGGTCTGGCCGGGCACGGAATCACACTCGATCAGGCCCTGGTGTTGGTGCAGGATCGCCTGGGCGATGGAGAGCCCCAGGCCACTGCCTTCGGCGCGACCCGAGACCATGGGATAGAAGAGCGTCTCGCGCAGCGCCTCGGGCACCCCCGGGCCGCTGTCGATCACCCCCACCTCGCACACCAGGCGGTGGCGCTCCGCCCCCAGGGTGAACTGGCGCCGCGCCCGGGTGCGCAGCACCAGTCGAGGCACGGGCGTTCCCGCCTCGGTCATCGCCTCGACGGCATTGCGCGCCACGTTGAGCACCGCCTGGATCATCTGCGCCTCGTCGCCGGCCAGATCGGGCAGGCTGGGGTCATAGTCGCGCTCGACCCGCACCATAGGGTGCTCGACGATCAGCAGCGAACGCACCCGCTCCAGCACTTTGTGGATATTCAGCGGCTCGTGACGCGTCATGCGGTTGGGGCCGAGCATGGAGTCCACCAGGTCGCGCAGCCGATCCACCTCCTCGACGATGATCCGGGTGAACTCCTTCAAGTTCGGATCGTCGAGGTCGCGCTCCAGCAACTGGGCCGCCCCGCGGATGCCCCCCAGAGGATTCTTCACCTCGTGGGCCAGGCCCCGGGTCAGCACCTTGATGGTCTCCTGGCGGGTCAGCAGCGCCTCCTCCCGGGAGATTCGCATCAGCCGGTCGCGAGGCTCGATCTCCAGCAGCAACTCCCCCCGGGAGAGCGGCGTGACCGTGTAGTCCACGGTGAGGGCCTCACCAGCCAGCATGACCAGCCGCGCCTCGCGCTGGGTGAAGGGGTGAAACTCGTCCCGTGCCTTGCCCAGGACCTCGCCGAGCCCATCATCACTCTCCATCAAGGCGCACAGCGCCCAACCTTTCACCCGGCCGAAGCTGATCGCCAGCAGCGCCTCGGCGGCAGGGTTCATCCATTGCAGCCTCAGCTCACCGTCCAGCAGGACCACGGCAGTGGTGAGGTGCTCCATCAAGCGTTGATACATCGAACGGGCCATGTCGGATCCAGGGGAAAGACAACAAACGACTGCAAGAAGCGCGCCAGACTCAAGATGGCCGACGCCACGCGGGCCGAGCCAACAGCCCACAGCGCTAACGCACCAAAATATGGCATAAAGAGTCAGCCTGCACGATGCAGTTGCCGATGATGGTGCATCCGGCGCCCCGCGAAGGCTCATCGGCCGGTGCCGCGCTCTTCATGCCGGCGCAGCGGGGGATCATCGGCGGGAAGCCGGCGAACCGATTCGTCACCGCGACGCAGTGGCGACGGCGTCTCGACAGGCGGGGGCGCCGGCTTCACAGGGCCATGCGGCCTCCTGTCACCGTGCGGGGGGCGACAAGGCCTTGGGCTTCCGTCCGGGCACCACGGCCAGGGCGCCCAGCGCGGGGGCAGCTAATCGGCAGGGCGGTTGACGCTGGCCCGGTGCACATAGATGGTCACCGGTGAGCTGCGGTGGCGCACGGCGCCGCTGCCGTCGAGCAGCTCGGCCTGCAGCACGTGCTCGCCGGGATTCATGTTGGCCACCATGAAGGCCGTGGTGTGCATCGCCGTCTGGCTCACCTGGCCATCCAGCAGCAAGCGCACCCGGTGGTCTTCGCGCAATTGTGGATCGATCCCCAGCTCCACCGACACGTTGCCGGCGGACCCTACCGGAAAGGCCTGCTCATGGCTGGGCGACAGGATGCGGAAGCTGTCATAGGGCATGAAGGGCTGCCCGGGCGAGCCCGACGCCGCGGCCGCGTCGCTGCCCTCGAGGCGCGGCGCCGTCTGGCCGGTGCGCACCTCGCCGCTGGAGGGCACCACGGTCAGCGGCGCCAGCTCCACCTGTTCGCCGCCCCTGTCCGGGTTGTCGGTGAACACCACGTTGCCCTGGGCATCGGTGGTGCGATAGATCGTCTGCGCCTGGGCGGCAAGGCTGAACGTCAGCCCCACCGTCAGCGCCATCAAGGCCTTGTTCATGAATACCCCCTGCGTGCCGCCGTCCTGACGGTATATGGATCGTGCCGAACACTGCGTCATTGGATAGTGAACAAGATAAAGGGGTTCCGCCATGGCGGAACCCCTTTTTGATCAACGCCGGGGCGTCGATACCGGGCCAGGTCGCTTCGCGCCTGGCCGCAGCCGTGATCAGCAGCTCGTAGTTAACAGCTGTAGTACATGTCGAACTCGATCGGGTGGGTGGCCATGCGCATACGATCCACGTCTTCCATCTTCAGTTCGATGTAGGCATCGATCATGTCATCGGTAAACACGCCACCCTCGGTCAGGAAGGCACGATCCTGGTCAAGCGCCTCCAGGGCCTGGTCGAGGCTGTGAGCCACGGTCGGCACCTTCTTGCCCTCTTCCGGCGGCAGGTCATAGAGGTTCTTGTCCATGGCGTCGCCGGGGTGGATCTTGTTCTTGATGCCGTCGATACCGGCCATCAGCATCGCCGCGAAGCACAGGTAGGGGTTGGCGGTCGGATCGGGGAAGCGAAGCTCGACGCGCTTGCCCTTGGGGCTGGCGGTGTAGGGGATGCGGATGGAGGCGGAGCGGTTGCGGGCCGAGTAGGCCAGCATCACCGGCGCCTCGAAGCCCGGCACCAGGCGCTTGTAGGAGTTGGTGGAGGCGTTGGCGAAGGCGTTCAGGGACCGGGCGTGCTTGATGATGCCACCGATATAGTAGATCGCCATCTCGGAAAGGCCAGCGTACTCGTCCCCCGCGAACTGGTTGTTGCCTTCCTTCCAGAAGGACTGGTGCACGTGCATGCCGCTGCCGTTGTCGCCGACCAGCGGCTTGGGCATGAAGGTGGCGGTCTTGCCGTAGGCGTGAGCCACGTTGTGGATCACGTACTTCATCTCCTGGACCTCGTCGGCCTTCTTGACCAGGGTGTTGAACCTGACGCCAATCTCGTTCTGGCCGGCGTTCGCCACTTCGTGGTGGTGCACCTCGACGCTCTGGCCGATCGCCTCAAGGGTATTGCACATGGCGCCGCGGATGTCGTGGAAGCTGTCCACCGGGGGCACCGGGAAATAGCCGCCCTTGACGCGCGGACGGTGGGCCAGGTTGCCGCCCTCGATGGCGCGGTCGGTGGACCAGGCGCCCTCTTCGGAGGAGATCTTGTACATGGAGCCCTCGATATCGGACTTCCAGTGCACCTCGTCGAAGATGAAGAACTCGGGCTCCGGGCCGAAGAAGGCGGTGTCGCCCAGGCCGGTGGACTGCAGGTAGGCCTCGGCGCGTTTGGCGATGGAGCGCGGATCACGCTCGTAGCCCTGCATGGTGGCCGGCTCGATGATGTCGCAGCGCAACACCAGGGTAGAGTCTTCGGTGAAGGGGTCGAGGAAGGCGGTGCCGTCTTCCGGACGCAGGATCATGTCGGACTCGTTGATGCCCTTCCAGCCTGAGATGGAGGAGCCATCGAACATCTGGCCGTTCTCGAAAAACTCCTCGTCCACATCACGGGCCGGGATGGTGACATGCTGTTCCTTGCCACGGGTATCGGTGAAGCGCAGGTCGACCCACTTCACGTCATGTTCTTCAATCAGGGCGAGAGTCTTGGCAGACATAGTGTCCTCCGGGGTTGAGCTTGGCTCGAAGCCTTAGGGTAGTAAGAGACTGGGGTAATGCGAAATCAAGGTACTGCGAAGTTGTAACACGCCGCGGACCACCTGCCCACGGCTGCCGGTACTCTCTCCGGCGCTACCCAATTACATTGCACGCCCCATGCCAACACTGCACCCTAATGCGGCATAAAACCATCAGCACCATGATTTTATTGTATAAAATGGGAAGCTTCGGCGCACCAGCCTGAATCAGCGGCACCCCTACCCCACCCCCTGCCACCGTTCCACCCCAACAAATGCACCATTAAAGTGCATAAAACCTCGCCAATGCACCCCGAAAGCGCACCTGACGTTTCCCATACCCGGCTAAGTCCGCCAGGCGGGGCAAAACCACCCGGTGCTGCACTAGAAATTTCCCGCTGGAATACTTTGAAACGCACACTCACCAACAACTACAATCGTTTACAACGCCCTGAGGCACCGGCAGCGAACCCTGGCAGCCGGCCCGTGCCCCCCACAAGGTGCGGCCCAATCCCGGAGTTCGCATGAGCGATTTCATCGGTTGCATTCTCATCGACGCCCGCAGCGCCGGCTCTCGCCTGCCCCGGCAGCTGGCCGTCGTTACGCAGCTGGCCCGAGCCGATGCCACCCCCTTCTCCTTGCAGATCATCGACGATACCGGCGACCCTCGTCTGCCACGCATCGCCCAGCGATTCGGAGCGCGCCTGCTCGGCGTGCCCCCCGCTCCCCTTGGTCAGCGCCTCAACGACGCAATCGCCCGCAGCAACGGCGAGGTACTGATCTTTCCCGGTATCGGCAATGTCACCAGCGCCGCGGCGCTGGAACTACTGGCCACCGAGGTTGCCACGGGCAAATTCGATGCCGCCTCGCTCCCTACCATGCACCGCGGCCCGCTGCAGCGCCTGATGGCATGGATCAGACGGCTGCCCCATGGCGAAGGCCTGTGTGTGTCACGCAGCTGGTTCGAGCGCATCGGCGGCTGCGACCCCGGCCACGATGATGGCGCCTTGGAGGAGTTGCTGGAGCGTCTGCACGCCTGCGGCGCCCGGGTGAAGGCCAGCGCACCGCGTTGACAGTCCATCGAAAGCGCGAATCCGCTATTACCGGACCGGGGGAGCCTGTACAATGCGCGCCCTACATTCCCTGCCCCGCGCCTAGGGTACGTAACAAAACGTGTACATAGGTGCGTACATATCAGTGAGACACACCTCATGAGCACGACCGCTAGCAATTCAGACGTCAGTAATCTGCGCAACATCGCCATCATCGCCCACGTTGACCACGGCAAGACCACCCTGGTCGACAAGCTCCTCAGCCAGTCCGGCACTCTGGACCGCAAGGCCGAGGGGCAAGAGCGCGTCATGGACTCCAATGACCAGGAAAAGGAACGCGGCATCACCATCCTGGCCAAGAATACGGCCATCCAATGGCAGGACCAGGCCGGTCAGGATTACCACATCAATATCGTCGACACGCCGGGACACGCCGATTTCGGCGGCGAAGTCGAGCGCGTGATGTCGATGGTCGACTCCGTGCTGCTTCTGGTCGATGCCGTCGATGGCCCCATGCCGCAGACTCGCTTCGTCACCCAGAAAGCCTTCGCCCAGGGATTGAAGCCGATCGTGGTGGTCAACAAGATCGACCGTCCCGGTGCACGGCCAGACTGGGTCATCGACCAGATCTTCGACCTGTTCGACAACCTCGGCGCTACCGATGAGCAGCTCGACTTTCCGATCATCTATTGTTCGGCGCTGAATGGCGTCGCCGGCATGGACCCGGAAGAGCTTGCCGAAGACATGGCGCCGATGCTCCAGTCCATTGTCGACATTGTTGAGCCGCCCAAGGTCGAGCTGGACGGCCCCTTCCAGATGCAGATCTCCGCGCTGGATTACAACAGCTATGTCGGCGTCATCGGCCTGGGCCGCATCAAGCGCGGCGCGGTCAAGCCCAACCAGCAGATCAGCGTGATCAGCGTGGATGGCAAGGTGCGCAAGGGCAAGATCGGCCAGGTGATGACTCACATGGGTCTGGAGCGTGTGCAGACCGACGAGGCCACCGCCGGCGATATCGTCTGCGTGACCGGCATCGATGACCTCTCCATCTCCGATACGCTGTGCGACCCGGCCCAGGTCGAGGCATTGCCACCACTGTCGGTGGATGAACCCACCGTCTCCATGTCCTTCCAGGTCAATGACTCTCCGTTCGCGGGCAAGGACGGCAAATTCGTCACCAGCCGCAACATCAAGGATCGTCTCGAGCAGGAGCTGATCCATAACGTGGCGCTGCGCGTCGAGCCGGGCGAGACCCCCGAGAAGTTCAAGGTCTCCGGCCGCGGCGAGCTGCATCTCTCGGTGCTGATCGAGACCATGCGTCGCGAAGGCTTCGAGCTTGCCGTGGGCCGCCCCGAGGTGATCATCCGCGAGATCGACGGCGTCAAGCAGGAGCCGTACGAAGAGGTGATCATTGACTGCGAGGAGCAGCACCAGGGCGCCATCATGGAGGAGCTCGGCTACCGCAAGGGGGAGATGACCAACATGCACCCCGATGGCAAGGGCCGCGTGCGCCTGGACTTCATTATCCCGGCTCGCGGCTTGATCGGCTTTCGCGGCCAGTTCCTGACCCTGACCTCCGGCACCGGCATCCTCACCAGCCGCTTCGACCACTACGGCCCGCTCAAGCCCGATGCCTCCATCGAGCGTCGCAACGGCGTGATGGTCTCCATGGTCGACGGCAAGGCGCTGGCCTATGCGCTGTTTGCTCTTCAGGAACGCGGCAAGCTGATCATCGATCACGCTACCGAAGTTTACGAAGGCATGCTCATCGGCATCAGCAACCGTGCCAATGACATGGTGGTCAACCCGACCAAGGGCAAGAAGCTCGACAACATGCGCTCCACGGGTAATGACGAGAACATCGTCCTGACCCCGCCGGTGAAGTTCAGCCTGGAGCAAGCCATCGAGTTCCTTGATTCCGATGAACTGGTTGAGGTGACACCGCACCACATCCGGCTGCGCAAGAAACTCCTCAAGGAAAATGAGCGCAAGCGCGCCAGCAAGAAGTAAGCCAGCCGCCACGGCTCACGACGCCCGCCCGGGAGCTCCCCGTGGCGGGCGTCGTCGTGATGGATCCCCAGATCTTCTATGCTGTAGCCTGCCAGCCCCCCGATCAGCACCACAGACAGGAGAACTTGCATGCATAAGCACGTGGAGTGGGACGATCCCGGCGCCGACAGCGTCATGCGACACTTCGAGAAGGATCCCATGGGCCACTCCGACCCCGGCGCCGGCGACGTCCTCTCCGCCCGCTATCAGGGTGCCGTGGTGCGGGTAAAGGTGGAGGCCTATGTGGAGGGCACCAGCATCGGCGAGGTGGCGGCGATGATCGCCGTCAACAACGGCCGGCGGCTGAAGTCCCACGGCAAGCTCGCCCTGGGCGACACCGTACGCCTGCCCGACGAGGCCCGTGCCCTGGAGCCGCGCATCGGCCAGGCGAAGGACGACGACGAGGAAGACGACAAGGAGCGCTAGTCGATAGCGACACCATCGACGAACTTAACGGCCGATAAACGCTTGGCGTCTGGTTCCTGACCGCGTTTTGCCGCAGAGTTGCGGCACGGGCCCTCTGGGCCACCCGATTCGCGTTCTGGAGCCTTCATGAGCACTCACAATGTCTGGACCCACAAGGGGACCTTCCTGCTGGCCGCCGTTGGCTCGGCGGTGGGTCTCGGCAATCTGTGGCGCTTCCCCTACCTGACCGGCGAAAACGGCGGCGGGGCCTTCATCCTGGTCTACGCCCTGACCATCTTCGCCGTGGGCATCCCGATCCTGATCGCCGAGACCATGCTCGGCCGCAACAGCCGCCGCAGCCCGATCATGGGCATGCGTTTCCTGACCCGCACCCACCACACCTCGCGGGCCTGGGAGTCCATCGGCTGGCTGGGCGCCGCCTCCGCCTTCCTGATCCTGAGCTTCTACTCGGTGATCGCCGGCTGGGCGATCCACTACACCTGGCAGATGCTCACCGGCTCCCTGGACGGCGCCGACGTGGCGACCATCGGCGCGGGCTTCGACGCCCTGCTCGCCTCGCCGGCCCTGCTGACCCTCTACCACACCCTGTTCATCATCGCCTCGGGGCTGATCGTCGGCATGGGCATCCACAAGGGCATCGAGAGCGGGCTGCGCATCATCATGCCGGCGCTGTTCATCATCCTGCTGGTGGTGCTGGCCTACGGCGTGGCCAACGGCGACTTCGCCGCCGCGGCCAGTTTCCTGTTCACCTTCAATATCGCCGACCTGAGCCTCGAGGGCTGGCTGGCCGCGATGGGCCAGTCGTTCTTCACCCTGAGCCTCGGCATGGGCGCGATCATGGCCTACGGCGCCTACATGTCCAGCGACCTCTCCCTGACCCGCACCGCGGTGGCCATCGCCGTCGTGGACACCGCCGTGGCCATGGTGGCCGGCCTGGCGATCTTTTCACTGGTATTCGGCGCCGGCCTGGATGCCGGCCAGGGCCCGGGCCTGATGTTCGTCACCCTGCCGCTGGCCTTCGCCGAGATGCCCTTCGGCGCACTGATCGGCGGGGTCTTCTTCATCCTGGTGCTGGGCGCCGCCATCAGCTCCTCCATCTCACTGATCGAGCCGGTGGCGGCCTTCCTGGTGGAGCGCTTCGACCTCACCCGGCCCCAGGCGGTGTTTGCCATGGTGGTGGCCAGCTGGGCGCTGGGGCTGCTCACCGTGGTCAGCTTCAATGTCTACGCCGAGGGCACTATCTTCCACACCCTGTTCGGGCGCAGCGCCTTCGACTTCATCGAACTGCTCACCAACATCTTCATGCCGCTGGGGGGCCTGCTGATCGCGCTCTTCGCCGGCTGGGCGCTGACCCACAGCGAGGTGATGAAGGAGATGCGTACCAACCAGACCTGGTTCGCCATCTGGCGCTTCCTGGTGCGTTTCGTCGCCCCGGCGGCGGTGGCCTTCGTCTTCCTGCGCGCCATTCCCCAGGTGGAGGGCTACCTGATCCCCACCATCGGCGCCCTGGTCATCGTCGGCGCCTTCGCCGCCGGCCGCACCTTCCTGGTGGAAGACAGCCAGGAGCAGTGACAGTATCACCGCCGCCCCGGCCAAGGGCGGCGGCGACACGCCCACGTCATCGGCAGCACCACCAAGACCAGCGCCATCCAGCACAGCGCACTCAACAAGAACAATGGACACTTCCATGGCAGCCATGATCGACGTGCGACACGTCCACAAGGCCTTCGGTGGCCTCAAGGTCATCAACGACTGCTCACTGTCGGTGGAGACGGGCTCCATCACCGGGCTGATCGGCCCCAACGGCGCCGGCAAGTCGACCCTGTTCAACATCATCGCCGGCGCCCTGCCGCTGGACAGCGGCCAGGTGCTGCTCGACGGCGAGGAGATCACCAACCGCCCCGCCAACGAACTGTTCCACAAGGGGCTGTTGCGCACCTTCCAGATCGCCCAAGAGTTCTCCCAGATGACCGCCCTGGAGAACCTGATGATGGTGCCGCCCGCCCAGGCCGGCGAGGGGCTCTTCAACGCCTGGCTCAAGCCCGGGCGGGTGAGGCAACAGGAAGAGGAGGTGCGCCGCCGCGCGCTGGAGGTGATCGACTTCATCGGCCTGCGCCACGTGCGCAACGAGCTGGCCGGCAACCTCTCCGGCGGCCAGAAGAAGCTGCTCGAGCTCGGTCGCACCATGATGACCGACGCCCGGGTGGTGCTGCTCGATGAGATCGGCGCCGGGGTCAACCGCACCCTGCTGGGCGACCTGGTGGCGAACATCGAGCGGCTCAACCGCGAGCTGGGCTACACCTTCCTGGTCATCGAGCACGACATGGAGATGATCGCCCGGCTCTGCGACCCGGTGATCGTGCTGGCTCAGGGCAGCGTGATGGTGGAAGGCGCCATCGCGGAGATCCAGCGCAACCCCGAGGTCATCGAGGCCTATTTTGGAGCTTCCCACGATGCCACTCCTTGATGCGCGTGACGTTTACGGCGGCTACGGCGGCATGAACATCCTCAACGGGGTGAATATGGCCATCGAGGCCGACGAGATCGGCGTGATCGTCGGCCCCAACGGCGCCGGCAAGTCCACCATGCTCAAGGCCGTGTTCGGCCTGCTCAGCGTCACCCGGGGCGAGATCCTGCTGCGCGGCGAGCCGATCCACAACCTGCCGCCCAACCGGCTGGTCCAGCAGGGCATGGGCTTCGTTCCCCAGGAGAAGAACGTCTTCCCGAGCCTCACGGTGAAGGAGAACCTGGAGATGGGCGCCTTCCTCAAGCCCCATAACACCCGGCGCATGCTCAAGACGATCTACGACTTCTTCCCACCGCTCTACGACAAGCGCCACCAGCCCGCCGGCGAACTCTCCGGCGGCCAGCGCCAGATGGTGGCCATGGGCCGGGCGCTGATGGCCGAGCCCAGCCTGCTGCTGCTCGACGAGCCCACCGCGGGCTTGTCGCCGCTCTACATGAACGAGATCTTCACCCAGGTGAAGCAGATCAACGCCGCCGGCGTCGGCATCCTGATGGTGGAGCAGAACGCCAAGCAGGCGCTGTCCATCGCCGACAAGGGCTTCGTGCTGGCCGCCGGCCAGAACCGCTTCACCGATACCGGCGCCGCCCTGCTGGCAGACCCGGAAGTGGCCAGGAGCTTCCTGGGCGGCTAGGCCAGGGACAGGAGAACAACCGTCGTGAATGAACTCGTTTTCTTCATCAACAACGTGGTGATCGCCGGCAGCGTCACCGGCTCGATCTACGCCATCGGCGCCATCGGCGTGACGCTGATCTTCAGCATCATGCGCTTCGCCCACTTCGCCCACGCCGACATGATGACCTTCGGCGCCTTCATGGTGCTGCTGCTCACCGCAGCCTTTCCGGGGCTGGGAGCGGTCGTGGGGCTTCCCACGCCCGTGGTCATGCTGCCGCTGGCCATGGTGCTCACCGCGCTGCTCGCGGTGGGTATCGACAAGGCCTTCTACAAGCCGCTGCGGGCCCACGGGGTCAAGCCGATCGTCATGGTGATCGGCTCGCTGGGCGTCACCCTGATGCTGCAGGGGCTGATCCGCCTGTTCGCCGGCACCAGCGGCCAGAGCCTCTACATGGCCGGCGAGCGCAAGGAGATCTACCGCCTCGCCCTGCCCTTCGAAGGGGTGCGCGCGCCGATCGTGATCACCGAACCGCAGATCATCCTCTTCGTGCTGACTCTCGCCTGTGTGGTGGGTCTGCACCTCTTCCTCAGCCGCTCGCGGCTGGGTAAGGCGATGCGCGCCATGTCCGACAACCCCGACCTGGCCCGGGCCTCGGGCATCAACACCAACGCCATCGTGGCGGTGACCTGGGTGATTGCCGGCGGCCTGGCCGCCATCGCCGGCACCCTGCTGGCGCTGGATGTGACCTTCAAACCCGATCTGAGCTTCTTCCTGTTGCTGCCGATCTTCGCCGCGGCCATCGTCGGCGGCGTGGGCCATCCCTACGGCGCTATCGCCGGCGGCTTCGTGGTGGGCTTCGCGGAAACGCTTGCGGTATTCAACTGGGCGGTGCTGCTGCGGCCCATCGCCCACCACTTACCGGCGTGGCTGGAGTTGCCGCGCAACCTGGCCTTCGTGGGCACCGAATACAAGATCGTGGTGCCGTTCTTCATCCTGGTGGCCATCCTGGTGTGGCGCCCTACCGGCATCTTCAAGGGCAAGGTGATCTGATGAGCACACAAGACAAGCACCGCGAGGACCTGGTCGCCACTCCGGCGCGATTCCCGCTGCGCGAGGTAGTGCTGTTCGCCGCCCTGCTGGCGGCCATCCTCGGCATCTACGCCCTGATGGGCGCCGCCTACAGCACCCGCATGCTGGTGGAGGCCGCCTGCTACGCCATCCTGGCCCTGGGCCTGACCATCCAGTGGGGCTACGCGGGGCAGTTCAACGCCGGCGTCATGGGCTTCGTGGCGCTGGGCGGCTACTGCGCCATGGCCGTCAGCGTGCCGGTCAACGGCGCCTTCTGGGACAGTGATCTGCCTGGCGAGCTGGCCCGGGTGCTGCTCTATGCCGTGGCGGCCACTGGGCTAGTGTTCGGCGCCACCCGGCTCGACCGCCTGGGCGTGCCGAAGAAGCTGCGTACGTTGATCGCCGTGGTGCTGGCGGTGGTGCTCTACCTGGTGGTGATCAGCCTGCTGCGCGAGGTCACCGGCGAGATCCAGTCCCGCGCCGGCTTCGTCGGCGGCCTCGGCCTGCCCGCCTGGACGGGCTGGATCGTCGGCGGCGCCCTGGCCGGCGCCGTGGGCTATTTCATCGGCCATATCTGCCTGGGGCTGCGCAGCGACTACCTGGCCATCGCCACCCTGGGCATCGCCGAGATCATCAAGGCCTTCCTCAAGAACTCCGACTGGCTGACCCGCGGCACCGCCACGGTATCGCCGCTGCCCTGGCCCACACCGGGGCCGGCGGAACTGGGTTTCACCCTGTCCCGGGCCATCTACCTGTCGGTCACGGCAGTCATCATCGCGGTGATCTTCTTCCTGCTGCATCGCGCCTATCATGCCCCCTGGGGCCGCATGATCCGCGCCATCCGCGACAACGAGATCTCCGCCGCCGCCATGGGCAAGGACATCAACCGGCGCCGCCTGGAGATCTTCGTGCTGGGCTGCATCCTGATGGGCATCGGCGGCGGCGTGCTGACCACCTTCAACAGCCTGTTCGACCCCAACGGCTACCTGCCGCTCAATCACACCTTTCTGGTGCTGGTGATGGTGATCCTGGGCGGGCCCGGCAACAACCTGGGCACCCTCTTCGGTGCCGTGGCGGTCTACCTCATCTGGATCATGTCCGAACCGCTGGCGCTGGCACTGATGAGCCTGGCCGTGCACATCGGCGACCTGTGGTTCGCCTGGGAGCCGCCACGCAACATCGAGAGCCGCGCTCTGCAGGCCCGGGTATTCGTGATCGGCCTGCTGATCACCCTGGTGCTGCGCTTCGCGCCCAAGGGGTTGTTGCCCGAGAAGGTCAAACACCACGGGTAGAGCACACCGCGTGATCTCAGTTGAGGCTGAGCACTTCTTGTGGGAGCTGGGCTATGCCCGGCGAATGGAGACCGAAGGGCTCCTGGGCGGCATGCACTAACGCAAGCAACGCCGCCGAGGCGCCTGCGGCGCCATTCGCTCGGCAGAGCCGATCTCCCACCAGTCGCCTCAAGCGTCGTGAGGCTGGAGGAAAAACATGGAATCTCCCGCCGGGTAATGTCTCGCAAGCAAACATACAGGCCCCGGCGGGAAACCGCCGGGGCCTGCTGCTGTTACCGCCTGAGGTTCAGGTCATGCCGCAGCGCTCAGGGCTCGACGAAACCCTTGCTGACGAAGCGGCCGTCCTCGACCACCATCTCGACCACCACGCCCGG
This sequence comes from Halomonas sp. HK25, assembly GCF_047795635.1. Lineage (GTDB taxonomy): Bacteria > Pseudomonadota > Gammaproteobacteria > Pseudomonadales > Halomonadaceae > Halomonas. The sequence continues at coordinate 3,864,575 of NZ_CP181044.1, forward strand.
CACATCGCCGTTCTCGTCGAACTCGTGGGTGCCGGAGGCGCCCTCGTAGTTGATCTCGGTGTCGGCGGCGATCAGCTCCACGGCCTTCTCCCACTCGCCGGGCAGGATCACCTCACCGGGTTCGCTGGCCACGCTGCGCAGCGCCGCGGAGAGGCCTTCGCGCTCGGCGCTGCCGTTCTGCTCGATGGCCAGCGCCACCAGGAAGGCGGCGTCATAGGCCTGGGCCGCGAACACTGCGCTGGGATCGATGCCGGCGGCCTCGGCGGCCTCGTTGAAGAGCTCGGCGCCCGGCAGGTCGGGGCTGCCCGGGCGGGTAGCGATCATGCCCTCGAGCACATCGGCGCCGATCGCCTCCACCAGGCTGTCGCCCACCATGCCGTCCGCGCCCACATACTGTGTGAAGGTGCCGGCCTCGTAGGCCTGACGCAGCACCGTCTGGCCTGAGGTATCGGCATAGGCGAGCACCACCAGGGTATCGGCACCGCTGGCCGACAGCGACCCCAACTCCGAGCGGTAGTCGGCGCGGTTGTCCTCGTGGGCCAGGTTCTCGGCCACCTCACCGCCGCCCGCCTCAAAGGCCTCGCCGAAGGCATCCGCCAGGCCGCGGCCGTAGTCGTTGTTCACGTAGGTCACGGCCACGAAGTCGATGCCCTTGTCGAGCACCAGCTTGGCCAGCATCTCGCCCTGGAAGGCATCGGACGGCACGGTGCGGAACACCAGGTCGTTGTCGTCCAGCTCGCTCACCGCCGGCGCCGTGGAGGCCGGCGAGACCATCACCACACCGCCGGGAATGCCCGCGTTGTTGGCCGCCGCGATGGTCGCCCCGGTACATAGCGCGCCGACGATGGCAGTAACGTTCTCGGTGTTGACCATGCGGTCCGCCGCGTTGGAGGCCGCCGAGGCGTCACCGCAGGTAGTGTCCCCGCTGGGCATCACCAGGGTCTGGCCGCCCAGGATGCCGCCCTGCTCGTTGACCTGCTGAACGGCCAGCTGGGCGCCCTCGAAGATCGGCGGCGTCAGGCTCTCGATGCCCCCGGTGAAGCCGCCCAGGAAACCGACCTTCACCTCGGCCTGGGCCGTGCCGGCCAGACTCAGGGCAGAGGCCGCGATGGCTATCGACAGGATGCTCTTCTTCATGTTGTTGTCCCGTTGTTGTGGTTCCAAGCTCAATCTGGAACGCCCCACGGGAAATCACAAGCCGCCCCTACCAACGCAGGCAACCCCGGCGGTCAACTCCCGGGGGCAACGGCAGGGCGCGCCATCACGCCTATACTGAAAGGTCCCTGACCGCTTGCCAGCCACTGGAGAAACCGATGCGCACCCCACCACTCGCCTTTCCCCTGACCGCCGCCCTGGCGCTCGCCGGCCTGGCCGAGGGCGTACACGGCTTTACGGTCTTCGGCAGCGACGACTATCAGGAGCGCGCCGACGCGAAGTCCTGGGCCGCCTTCCTCGAGTTGCTGGAGGAGGCGCTCTAATCATGTTGCAGGAGCTGCTCACCGTCACCGAGCTCAGCGGCAGCCGTCGCGAGATCGGCCTGGCCCATGGTCGCACCCATGCCCGGCTGATCCAGCGGAGCCTGGAAGTCTACGACCGGCTGTTCCACGACTTCGTCGGCATCGGCTGGGCCCGGGCCAGGGTGGAGGCCGGCCGCTTCGGCAGGATGATCGAGCTCGGCTTTCCCGAGATCCTCGAGGAGATGGACGCCATCGCCGAGGGCGCCGGGGTGGAGCCCCTCGACATCCTCACCCTCAACTGCCGCAGCGAGATCTCGCTGACCCGCGCCAGCGGCGGCTGCTCCGCCTTCGCCCTGGCGCACGCCGGCACCCAGTGGCTGGCCCAGAACTGGGACTGGCGCACCGACCAGCTGCACAACGTGGTGGTGCTGAAGATCAGCGGGCAGGACCATGCCCTACTGGTCAGCGTCGGCGAGGCGGGCATGGTGGCCAAGATCGGCATGAACGCCCGTGGCATCGGCGTCTGCCTCAACGCCATCCGCTCGCAGACCTGCGGCGAGGGGCTGCCGATCCACGTGGCCCTGCGCAAGATCCTCGAGAGCCCCGACCTGGAGAGCGCCGTGGCGGTGGCCACCCGCGACCGGGTCTGCTCCCCCGCCCATTTCCTGATCGGCAGCGCCGTGGGAGAGGCGGTGGGCCTGGAGGTGCACCCCGGCGAGCCCGGCCGGCTCGACGCCGAAGGCGGCGTGGTCACCCACACCAACCACCTCTACGCCCCCGCCGCCACCTGCCGGGTGGAAGACTTCCCCCGTCCCGATTCGCGCCCGCGCCTGGCGCGCCTGGATGAGCTGCTGCAGAAATCGCCACCCGCCAACGCCCTGGTGGAGGAAACGGCACTCTTCGAGATCCTCAGCGACCACCATGGCGAACCGCTGTCGATCTGCCGCCACTTCAACCCCGCCCAGCCCGAGGAGGAGCGCATGGAGACGCTGTTCGGCGTGGTGATGAACCTCACCGAGAAACGCCTGAGCCTGCGCCACGGCAAGCCGTGCGAGGCCGATGAAACGCTGGTGGTGACACTGTGAACCGCTCCGGCACACCCCCCGCCCCTAAGTCACGGGGCCGCTAGCAACGCCCTGGCGGTCAACGCACGGGCGCCAATCCCAGGCTATGATGGAGGCTGACTTTGTTGCATCGCAGTAGCCGCCACCGGAGCCCCCCATGGATGCCCCCAACGACGACCGCTATATCGAGAACCGGACCTTCGACGAGATCCAGGTAGGCGACGAGGCGCACCTCGAGAAGCGCCTGACCCTCGATGACATCAAGCTGTTCGCCATCATGTCCGGAGACATCAACCCCTCCCATGTGGACGACGACTTCGCACGCAGCTCGCGCTTCCAGGAGGTCATCGCCCACGGCATGTGGGGTGGTGCGCTGATCTCCACGGTGCTGGGCACCCAGCTACCCGGCCCCGGCACCCTCTACCTGAAGCAGACGCTGAGCTTCCGGGCGCCGGTCGCCCTGGGCGACGTGCTCAAGGTCAGCGTGCGCGTCACCGCCAAGGACGACGCCCGCTCGCAGCTGACCCTGGACTGCCGCTGCGAGAACCAACGGGGCAAGGTGGTGATCGAGGGCGAGGCCCGGGTGCTCGCCCCCACGGAGAAGATCCGCCGGCCGCGCACCGTGATGCCCACCGTGCGCCTGGCCGAGCGCGGCCGCCTGCACGAGATCCTCTCCGCCGCCGACCACCCGCCCGCCATTCCCGTGGCCGTGGTGCACCCGGTGGATGACGTCTCGCTGACCGGCGCCGTGGCCGCCGCCCACCAGGGCCTGATCATCCCCCTGCTGGTCGGCCCTGAGGCGAAGATCCGCGCCGCGGCCGATGCCGCCCAGCTCGACATCAGCGGCTTCGAGCTGATCGACGTCCCCCATAGTCACGCCGCCGCCGAGCGCGCCGTGGCCCTGGTGCGGGAGGGGCGCGCCGAGGCCATCATGAAGGGGGCCCTGCACACCGACGAGCTGATGCACGAGGTACTCAAGCGCGACGGCGGCCTGCGCACCGAGCGCTGCATCAGCCACGTGATGGCCTTCGACGTGCCGACCTACCCGCGGCCGCTGTTCATCACCGACGCCGCCATCAATATCTCTCCCAACCTCGACCAGAAGCGCGACATCATCTGCAACGCCATCGAGCTGGCCCACGCCCTGGGCAATCTCGACCCCAAGGTGGCCATTCTCTCCGCGGTGGAAACCGTCAATCCCCGGATGCCTTCCACCCTGGATGCCGCCGCCCTGTGCAAGATGGCCGACCGCGGCCAGATCAATGGCGGCACCCTGGACGGCCCGCTGGCCTTCGACAACGCCATCTCGGAGAGCGCCGCGCGCACCAAGGGGATCGACTCGCCAGTGGCCGGCCGCGCGGACATCCTGATCGCCCCGGACCTGGAATCCGCCAACATGCTGATGAAGCAGCTGACCTACCTGGCCGATGCCACCGGCGCCGGCCTGGTGCTGGGCGCCCGGGTCCCCATCATCCTGACCAGCCGCGCCGACGAAGCCATCACCCGCATGGCCTCCTGCGCCCTGGCCCTGCTGGTGGCCGACCACCAGAGGCTCCAGGGCCTGCCCGCCCCCGAGCAAGGCGCCTGAGATGAGCCATCTCCTGACCCTCAACAGCGGCTCTTCCAGCCTGAAGTTTGCTCTCTACCCGCTGGCGGGTGCCGACTCCCTCGACACCCTGACGCCCCGCTATCGCGGCAAGTTTTCCGGGCTGAACGGCGGCACGCCGAGGTTGACGCTGGAGGATGGCGAGGGCCGCCCCGTAGCGGTGGACATGGGCGAGCTGCCCGCGCAGCTCGAGCTGCCGGACGCCACCGCACGCCTGCTGGGCTGGCTCGACGACCTCCCCGACCTCTCTCTCGCCGCGGTGGGCCACCGGGTGGTCCACGGCGGCCGCACCTACCACCGCCCGGTACGGCTCACCCCCGAGATCACCGCCGCGCTGAGGGAGTTCGAATCGCTGGCGCCGCTGCACCAGCCCTTCTGCCTGGCCCCGGTGGCGCCACTCGCCGAGCGCTATCCCGAGCTGCCCCAGGTGGCCTGCTTCGACACCGCCTTCCACGCCGACCAGCCCGAGGTCGCCCGCTGGTTCGCGCTGCCCCGGGAGATGACCGAGCGCGGGCTGATCCGCTACGGCTTCCACGGCCTCTCCTACGACTACATCAACCAGGTGCTGCCCCAGCATCTGGGCGATGCCCCCCGCGAGCGGGTGATCGTCGCCCACCTGGGCAACGGCGCCAGCCTGTGCGCCATCCATAACGGCACAAGCGTGGCCTCCACCATGGGATTTACCGCCATCGAGGGCATGCCCATGGGCACCCGCAGCGGCAGCCTCGACCCCGGGCTAGTGCTGCACCTGATCCAGCAGGAGGGCATGAGCGTCGAGGAGGTCACCGAGTTGCTCTACAAGCGCTCCGGCCTGCTCGGCGTCTCCGGCATCAGCGGCGACATGCGCGAGCTGCTCGCCAGCCCCGCGCAAGAGGCCCGCGAAGCGGTGGCGCTCTACGCCTACCGCGCCGTGCGCGAGATCGGCAGCCTGGCCGCGGCCCTCGGCGGGCTCGACCAGTTGGTCTTCACCGCCGGCATCGGCGAACGCGCCACCCCGGTGCGCGAGGCCATCTGCCAAGGCTGCGAGTGGCTGGGCCTCGAACTCGACGCCGTTGCCAACCGCCGCAATGCCCGCCGCATCAGCCGCGCCGACAGCCGCGTCGGCGCCTGGGTGATTCCCACCGACGAGGAGCGCATGATCGCCTGGTACAGCGCCCGGCTGGTGGGCCAGGCGCAGGGCCAGACATAGTCCGCCGCCACGCTGGAAAGCGGCCCGCCTCCGGCGAGCCGGCATGGCTCAGGTGCGGGTGTGATGTCTCCCACTTGTTAAATGTTGCCCTGGGTGAAATGTTGCCCTGGATCAAGGTCCCGTCCGGCACCGTCAGCCTTTTCTTGCGGCCCCACGGAACCGGGACTACGTTATGTAAACACGAATCATTACCATGAAACCGCAGGAGCATCGCCCCATGAAGCGTCCCATCACTAGAGTGCTGCTTGTCGCCCTGTTCGCCGGCCTGATGGCCGGCGGCGTTTATGCCGAAGAGAATGCCAAGGAGCATGCCGAGGAGCGTCCCGACCACTTCGAAGGCCAGAGCGCCGACAGCCTCTCCCAGGCGGTCAGCAACCTGTCGTCGACCAATGACCATCTCGCCGCCCTGCTCGCCAAGGATGAGTTGAGCGATGACGACATGGCCATCATCCATCAGCTTACCTATACCCTGGAAAATGCCCTGGCGAAGCTCGGCGAGGAGGTGGACACCATGGCGGACCTCGTGGAAGAGGTCCACCTCGGCTCGGAGAGCATGGAGCGGGATCGCGTACGCGAGAACGGCCAAACCTACCTGGAGACCATTCGCCCCCTGGTGAGGTAGCCTGCAGCGCGGCCTCAGGTGCCCAGCGCCTCCTCCACCAGGCCGCGCGCCGCATCGCTCATGGGCAGGCCCAGCGCCAGCACATGGGCCTGCGGCGACATCTTCTTCCAGGTCATCTGCACGATGCGGATCAGGTGGTCGTGGTCGATCTGCTTCGAGAAATCGGCGAAGTAGTTCTCCAGGAACACCAGGCAGGCGCAGTCTTCCACCGCCTGGGCCCCCGGGTCGCGCCCCAGGCCCTGCTTGCGGATCATCCGCTGCACCGCCTCGGCCGCCTCGTCATCGAAGCCCGCCTCGCGCATCAGCCGCGCGGTAGTCTCGCCGGCGCGCTGCCCCTGATCACGCCGCCAGGTCAGATAGCCCACACGCCCTTCCGGATAGTCGCTACGGGGTACCTGCCAACGCTGCAGGTGCTGTCCGCGCACCGCCAGGCGCATCAGCTCGTCGGGATGGTCATGCAGCCGCTCCAGCCAGGCGCTCATCTGCCAGGCATGCCACAGCTCCCGGGGCACGGACTCGCCCTCCACCTCAACGCTCCGCGGGTCCTGCCCATGCAGCGCATCCAGGGCGGCCAGGGTCTTCGCATAGGGGGTTTCAGACATGCTCACTCCTTGTCATCGATGGCGGATCATTCTCGCTGCCTTACAGCCTATCAGCGTAGCGGCTGGATCAGGGCGATGGCAGTACCGCATCGGGATACACTGATCGGAAGACCGAGGAACAGCGAGAAGGAGTGCCGCCATGAAATATATCTTCGAAGTGCATATCCGCGACGGCTACCGCGCCGAGGACTACGCCGAGGCCTGGGTACGGGCCAGTGAGAGAATCCAGCAGGCGCCGGGGGCGCAGGGCACCGAGCTGCATCGCAAGATCGGCGACCCCACCACCCTGGTCGCCATCGCCCACTGGGACAGCAAGGCCAGCCGCGACGCCATGGAGGCCCAGCACGACCCGGAGGTGAAGGAGATCATTCGCCGCGCGGCCCCCTTCTGCGAGATCCGTCTGATCGGCGAATTCGAGGAGCCGGAGTGGGTGGTGATGCCGCCGGGGAACAAGGCTGGATAGCTTACCGAGTCCGCTTGAATTCAGGGGGTGAAGGGGGGCCCCAACTCCTTGTCGAATTCATCCACCGTCAAGCCGAGTATGACAGCGTCGAGAGCCTCCTTGCCGATGCGGTTGGTGATTCGCTCCGAGAGCCAGATGAACGGATTCAAGATCCACACCCATGCCGTCGAGCATAGGGACCACTTCACATCAGAGACCACCACGAGCAGTCGAGTGTAGCGAGGTCCAATTGCGCAATGCAGAGAGCCTGATATTACCCAGCATTTATGTGTGCTACCGCACGGAAAACCACTCGATGGCTATTTACAATTTAAATGTTGTAGCGGCAGATGCCGGCCCGACAAGAAATGACGAGCTGTCATCGTAGGGCTGACGCTTCTACACCAACGGACGAAATCAGCATCGGTTTTTTTGCTGGATTGCTTCCCGAATGGAAAAATTTACTTGAGTGGTTTTTCACTTGAGTAATCACTTGACTAAATTGTCGCAAGACAAGGAGCGGTTAGATGTGCGCTGAAAAAACCAAAGCAGATGCCGAGCAAGCTAACGAGCAAGCTACCCAGCAGTTCGACAACAATGTTGTCGAGCCGATGCATGCTTACGGAGCACTGACCACTGATTACCTTGAGCAACTATTCTCGGCTCAGTTCGATGCCGTTCGCGCCTTTGCGGACACCAGTGTAGCGCAATCCCGCTCCTGGCTAGAAGTCAAGGATCCCGACAGTTTTCGGCAAGTGATCGAGCAGCAGCAGCAGGCCGTCAAGGAAATGGGTGAGCGACTGAAGGAAGACGCTGACAAGATCCGGTCGTTGAGTCAGGAATACCTGAAGGAGACCCAGGAGCTAACATTGAAGAGCATGCAGTCGGGCCGCTCACAGCTCGAAGAAAACATGCAGAAGGGCCAGAAGCAAATTCAGGAAAACCTTCAGAAGGGCCAGGAGCAAGTTGAGTCCAGCCTTCAGAAGGGCAAGGAAGAGTCTGGTAATGCTCAGAAAAAAAGCCAGCAGCAGGCTGACAAGAGTACAAAAACAGCCAGCAAGTGGGATAAGTAATGTTGGTTGGTTGAATCCAGAAAGGATATTGTAACTTATAGGGTCGTTTTCTCAGGAGAGCGGCCCTTTTTTGTCTGGGCTAATACTGGACGGGAAAAGGGGTACGTCTTCGCTTACCCTGCGTCAATTTGCGAAGAGAAGAACTACAAAAAACCCCGCAAGTGCGGGGGCGAAAAGCGCGGTCCGGCCGGATATGCCGAGGGTATGGGGAAGCATTGGCCGGCCGCGCCGGGGAACACCATGAAAAAGGGTTACTCCTCGTCGGGCAACTCCCACTCGCCCTCATCATCAGGCTGAGCGGCACCCTCTCCGCTGGGCATCGGCTCGGTGCCGCTACCAAAGCCGGGCTCTTCAGCGGGGCTGCCCGGCTCGGCCGGGGCACCCGGGTCCGCCATGGGATCGGCGGAGGGGTCTGCATGCTGAGCCGCCGGAGCGGCCGGCTGAATGGTCATAGGAGCACCAGCCTCATGCTCATCGACCGCCGGGTCGTGCATGTCGGCGACGGCCAGCGACTGGCCAGCAGGCCGAGTGACACCCCCAGTACGCCTGCCTTCTTGAAGCATTGCTTCGTCATCATGCTTCGCTCCATGTGGCGCTCATTCTGACCAACCCGCTTCAAGACTGAACCATGTCCTGAACGCGCTGCATCAGCTCCGGGTCCTGCTGTACGGCCTGGCCGATGGCGTTGAAGGTATCCACGTCGAGACCGCTGTCCTCGACCGCTTCGACCATCTTGTCGTTGGCTTCCATCTGCACTTCCTGCTGGGCGGGCTCATCCTCGGCGGCCTGCAGGCGCTCGGTGTACTCCTGGGAGATCACCACGATCTCTTCGGATGCATCCGCGAACTGCTGAAGCTGCTGATCGGAAATGTCCATCGCCGGGGCCGAGGCCTGGGGCTGCTCGGGTGCAGCCGCCGGGTCCTGCTGGGCGTGGGCGGTGGCCGACATCAGGCCAGCGCTGAGCAGGGCGGCAGAGATCAGGGCAGTCATCCGTTTCATTGATACCTCCAGGGAATCACCCCTCCAAGGGGCATTACGTGCATGAGTTTCCTGTGACGATGGCCACTGGCCTGCGTTCAGATTTTTCGGGTAAGCATTGGTAACAGGTTGACTGCTCCTCGCCCTGAAGGACGAGGATTCCCAATTCACCGAGAACCGGACACGGAGACGGGCTCCATGCCGCTTACATTCTCTCCAAGGGCTAACACCGCCAGCCCGGCGGCTTTAATGTTGATCGCGGCATTGAGGTCGCGGTCATGTTCGGCAGCGCACTCAGGGCACGTCCAGGTGCGAACCTGCAGCGGCATCTCGGGCATCACATGCCCACAGTCGGAGCAGCGCTTGCTGGACGGATACCACTGGTCAATCGCCGACAGCTGCCGGCCTGCCCAGGCAGCCTTGTACTCCAGTTGCCTGACGAACTCACCCCAGCCGGCGTCGCTGATCGACTTGGCCAGCGAGCGGTTGCGCAGCATGTTCTTCACCTTGAGGGATTCGACGCAGATCACTTGGTTCTCGTTGACGATCTGGCGGGACAGCTTGTGCAAGCGGTCCATCCGGCAATCGGAGATCTTGGCGTGAAGTCGGGCCACTTTCTGCCGAGCCTTGGCGCGATTCTTCGATCCGCGCTGCTTCTTGCTCAGCCGACGCTGTGCCTTGGCCAGCCTGGCTGCGTACTTCGCCGTATGGCGGGGATTGCCGGTTCGATGCCCGTCGCTGGTGACAAACAGGTCTTTCAGGCCGAGGTCGATGCCCACCATTTTCGGGGTGACAGGCAGCGCCTCGGGTTCAAACTCGCAGAGGCAGCTCACGAAATAGCGCCCAGCGGCGTCCTTGGATACGGTCACGGTGGTCGGCTCGCTGGGCAGCTCTCGGCTCCAGCGGATCGCCAACGGCGCCTTGCACTTGGCCAGGAACAGCTGGCCATCGCGGTACTTGAACGCCGAGCGGGTGAACTCGGCCGACTGACGGTGCCGCTTGCTCTTGAAGCTCGGGTATTTGGCTCGACCCTCGAAGAAATTCTTGAATGCAGTCTGCTGATGGCGCAGGCACTGCTGAAGCGGGACCGAACTGACCTCGTTGAGGAAGCCGAGATCATCGGTTTTCTTCATCCGCGACAGCTCAGCGTTTGCCGCTACATAGCCGATCTTGTCTCGGCGCTCGTAGAACGCATCGGTGCGGTAACGCAGCACCGCGTTGTAGACGAAACGCACACACCCGAACGTCCGAGCCAGGAGCTGTTCCTGTTCCGGCGTCGGGTAGACATGATGGATTGACCTGCCCCGCCTCAACGTCGTGGGTTACGTTGAGGGTGGGACCAGAACACAGAGCCACTATTGAGGGAGGCAGGTCATGAAACAGTCTAACGCAACTCAGCGAGCCGTTGTGGACCGTACCGTCGCCGAGCAGGTCAACGCCGCCAGCGATGGCCACGCCGCCTATATCGGCCTGGACGTGCACAAGGTCAGCATCTCGGTGGCGATCGCCGAGGCCGGACGACAGGCGCCCGAGTTCCGCGGCGAGATCCCCAACGAACCACAGGCCATCGATAAGCTGGTTCGTCAGCTGAGCGAGCGTTTCGCCGGGCAGCCGCTGCTGTTCAGCTATGAGGCAGGCCCCTGTGGCTACGGGGTCTATCACCAGGTCCAGGCCAGCGGCCATGACTGTGAGGTCGTCGCTCCGACCTTGATCCCTCGGCGGGCAGGCGATCGCGTCAAGACCGACCGGCGAGACGCGCAGATGCTGGCGCGTCTGTCGCGTTCCGGGGAGCTCACGCCGGTGTGGGTGCCCACCCCGGAGCAGGAGGCAATACGCGACCTGACGCGGGCCCGCGAGGACATGAAGGCCATCGAGCTCAAGGCACGTCAGCGGCTGAACGCCTTCCTGCTGCGTCACGGCAAGATCTATGGTGGCAAGAGCAAGTGGATTCCCGCGCACTTCCGCTGGCTGGAAACGGTGCGATTCAACACCCTTGTTCAGCAGATCGTGCTCCAGGAGTACATCGAGGCGGTGCGCGAGGCTCAGCGGCGCGTGGCCGGCCTGGAAAGGCAGATGGCGGTGGCGCTGCCGAGTTGGTCACTGGCCCCGGTGGTCGAGGCCATCCAGGCGATGCGCGGCGTGAGTCTGATCACCGCGATGACGGTGCTGGCCGAGCTTGGTGACATCAGCCGCTTCGATTCACCCTGTCAGCTGATGGCCTATCTGGGGCTTGTGCCCAGTGAGCACTCGAGCGGTGGCAGCCGACGACAGGGCGGCATCACCAAGACGGGCAACGGGCATGTGCGACGCGTGCTGGTGGAGGCCGCCTGGAGCTATCGCTTCCCGGCGCGCAAGACGCGCATCATTGAGCAGCGAGCGGAGAAGACCACGCCGACGGTCCAGGCGATCGCCTGGGAGGCACAGAAGCGGCTCTGCGGGCGTTACCGCCGGCTGGCGGCCACAGGCAAGGTCAAACAGCAGGTGGTCACCGCGATCGCACGGGAGATGGCAGGCTTCCTGTGGGCCATCGCCTGCGAGGCCATGGGCAAACCCCACGGCAGTCGAGCCACGGCATGAGTATCACCTCTCAGTGCCTTCGGGTCAGGGAGCGTCGGGCCGGTGGGAGAACCCCTGACGCTCCTATGAGGCCCCCGCCCTGCGGGGCAGGGTGACCCTCGCGTGTAGACCAGGGCAGCTCCGCGACGAAGTGATGACAGGTCGGTACCCAACCCACGAATACCAGAGAGATCCACCGTCGCTGATAGCCCCTCGCTTCCTGAGCCGTAGGCATTGAGGACAATCACATGTAGTAGAGTCAACCGACCCTTTGACGGGTCAATCCATACCAGACCAGGGCAGCTCCGCGACGAAGTGATGACAGGTCGGTACCCAACCCACGAATACCAGAGAGATCCACCGTCGCTGATAGCCCCTCGCTTCCTGAGCCGTAGGCATTGAGGACAATCACATGTAGTAGAGTCAACCGACCCTTTGACGGGTCAATCCATACCAGAAGCGGTATTTGTAGGCGCGTCTCGTCATGGCTCACAACTTATGCCGCATTCTGTAAGATAGCAAGCCTGAGAAGGAGGCAGCGAGATCAGGGTCGTCCTGCGGACGACGCGCTATCCCTCCCGGCACTAAAAGTACCGGGTATCTCGCGCAATTCTGATGAATCATCGGGTATCAGGCCACCCGCAGCCGCTTGCCGAACAGCAGCCCGCCCCACTCCAGGCGATTGGCGGCCAGGTTCCAGGCGATGGAGCCGGCCATACCCACCAGCGCCAGGGCCAGCACGTAGAGCCCCGGCGGCAGGCGCTGGCCGGAATCCAGCACGTCCACCAGGTTGAAGAACATCGGGTGGGCCAGGTAGATACCGAAGGAGAACTCGTTGAGGCGTCGCACCAGGGGCGGCGCCGGGCGGCCGCGCAGCCGCCCCATCACCCATACGGTGAAGAGCAGGAACAGCGGCACCACCCACACCTCCTTGGAGGAGTACTCGATCCAGCCGGGCAGTGAGAGCAGCGCCACCAGGCCGACCAGGGCAGCCAGCCAGCGCGGGCGGGCCAGCGACACCAGCCAGGCCGGGCGCGCCTCGGGGCGGATGTGGTAGTGGCGCACCAGCACCAGCGCGAGGAAGAACAGGTAGAGCCAGCCGAGCGGGGCGATCCAGTGCAGGTAGCCCGGCGGCAGGCTGCTGCGCCACGCCCAGTAGCCCCACCAGGCCATGCTGATCAGACTGCCGATCACCAGCCAGGGAGAGGCGGGCAACCAGCGTTCGAGATGCAGGCGGCCGTAGAGCCAGTAGAAGGCGTAGAACTGGGCGGCGATGATCAGGAAGTAGCCGTGCCAGCCGGCGTAGAGCAGATACTCGCGCAGGGTTTCCACCAGGCCGACATCCGCACCGGCGGCTCGCAGGCGCAGGAACTCTGCCATCGAGTAGACCAGGCCATAAACCAGGTAGGGCACCATCACGTACTTCACCCGGCTGCCCAGGAAGCCCCGGGGGATCTCGTTGCCGTAGCGCATCGAAAACAGGAAGATCGAGATGAAGATGAAGATCGGGGTGCCGAGCACCGTGGGGATGCGGACTAGGTCGGTAGCCAGGGAGTCGACGCGCTGGTTGAGGTGATCGAGGAGATGGAAGCTGAAGACCGCCAGGCAGCCGTAGGCGCGCAGCCAGTAGATTTCCTCGATTCGTTGCATGTCTCGGTTCCCCGTTGACCTCGCATGGGATGAACGCCTCTGCCGGGCCTGTTGTCGGACCGCGACAGACAGCATGAATTCCCCTCATCCGGGAATTCCCATCCATCTCGAGGACGGGGAGAGCCCGATATGGCGGCAGCCAGACGCTGCACACTGACGATACTGACGCTCCTGATGCTGGTTAGCCAGGCGCTGGCCAGCCAGGTATCCCATCACCGCTTCCACTCCGAGGCGCTGGAGCGCGACTACCCCTACACCCTCTATCTCCCCGATGGGTATCACGACACCGGGCTCGACTATCCGGTGGTCTACCTGCTGCACGGCTCCTTCGGCAGCGATCGCGACTGGGTGACCCGCGGGGCGCTCAAGGAGATCGCCGACCGCATGATCCGCCAGGGGCGAATCCCGCCGGCGGTGATCGTGATGCCCGGCAGCCAGAGCTGGTGGGTCGACGGCCATAACGAGCCGGCCCGCACCGCCTTCCTGGAGGACCTGCTGCCGCACGTGGAAGACGTATGGCGGGTGGTGCCGAAACGCGAATGGCGCGGCATCGCCGGGCTCTCCGCCGGCGGCTACGGCACCATCAACTTCGCCCTGGAGCGCCCCGAGCTGTTCGCCGCCGCAGCGGCCCTGAGCCCGGCCAGCTACTACCCGCTGCCGCCGGCCAATTCCACCGCCCGGGAACATGCCGCCTTCCTGACGCCGGACAACCGCTTCGACGCCGACCTCTGGCAGAGGCTCAACTACACCGCCCATCTCGACAGCTACCTCGGCCAGGATTACGTGGTGCCGCTCTACCTGAGCGCCGGCGACCGTGACGTCTTCGATGCCGTGGGCCACGCCCGCCGGCTGCAGGCGGCGCTGGAGGATCACCAGCCGGGGCAGGTGCCGCTGGAGGTGCTCTCCGGCGGCCATACCTGGCGGGTGTGGCGGGCCAGCATCGGCCCGGCGCTGTCGTTCATGTTCCGCTTCCTGCAACCGCCGCTGGAGGAACCCCAAGGCGGCAGGTGACACGACATCAGCACGCTGCTGCCATTGCGCACCGGGAGCGCAAGGCCAGCCGCAACACCATGGAGGCACAGCACGACTCGATGGTAAAGGAGAACGCAGGTCAGTCCCCAACTGCGAAATCCGCCTGATCGGCGAATTCGAGGAGCCGGTACCCGTGGATGACGACACCGCTTGCTGCGCGATCATCACCGAGCCGGCCCGCGGCATTGCCAGGGAGACCCACGACAGGATGCCTTTGGTTCTCGACAACGACAGCCTCGAAGCGTGGCTGGCTCCTGACCTGGTGGAGCGCGGCGCCATCCGCGCCGCGGTGCATCATTTGGCGGCCGAGGCTTGACGGCCTGGCCGGTGTCCATCCGGGTCGATCGGTCGGACCAGGAGGGGGCCAGCCTGGTGGAGCCCTTGGCGCCGTAGCACAGCTGATTCTCCTTGCAGCGCCCGCAGGACCTGCAGGTGACCCGGTAGCGATGACCCGGCAGCATCAATGCCTCGAATTCGCGCCATGCCTTCGCGCTGCGCCATAGACATTTTATAAGAATATTTGAATGATCTAGCGCAGCCTTTGGCCATTGGTGATGGCGGCCCCAGGCTACTACTCAATAGAAATTAGCAATCCATCGCGGGACCACGCGGCTCAGGAGGTTGCGCGTGGGAGTGGCCATGGATGATAGCCAATGTGCGAGATTCCTTACTTCGGCGTAAGACATTTCTTATATGAAAAGAGGGGATTCGTCCGATGGCTCGTATTCAGCACTATCGTCGCTGGCGCCGTTACGGGGTGCTTTCTTATCTATAGATGACTGGCTTGCCTAACCTGAGCGCCTCCTTCAGTATTTGCCGAATTTATCAGCCTCCTAACAAAGCCTGGGGGAAATGTCACATGGAGGCATAGGCGTGACTGACGAACTCGTCCTGTTGGACGCACAACAGGATATCCACGAACTGATCGCCCTGCAGGCGCCGCTGGATAAGACCTTGGACGCCATTGCCCACTGGGTCTGCCTGCAGCTCCCCAGTGCCGTTGTGGCCTTCATGCGCTTCGACCCGGCACGCTGCTCCCTCAGCTTGTTTCCCAGCCAGCGCTTCTCGCGGGACTATTGCGAGCGGCTCCAGGATGTTCCCATCGGCACGGCGGTGGCCTCCTTCGGGGCGGCCGCCTACCTGCGCCGCCAGGTCATCACCGAAGACATCCAGACGGATTCACGTTGGGAGGCGTTCCGTAGCGCGGCCCTTGCCGAGGGTCTCCGTGCCTGTTGGTCGAGCCCGGTGATTACCGCCCAGGGCGAGTTGCTGGGAACCTTAGGTACCTATTATCGCCAGCCCACCACGCCCGGCAAGGTGAGCAGGAAACGGCTTCGCCAGGCCGCCACATTGATTTCCCTGGCGATCATCAGGGACCGTGACAGCCGCCACCACCGCACGCTGGCCGAGTGGCATCGCTCGCTGTTCGTGAACCACCCCGACGGAGTCTACGAGTTCGATTTCGAGGGCCGGTTCCAGCGAGGCAACGCCGCCCTGGAACGGATCACCGGCTACCCGGAGCAGCGCCTGGTCGGCCGCCACTTCAACGAGTTCATCGCGCCCGACTATCACGGGCTGACTCAGGCAGCCTTCGATGCCGCCAGGGCCGGGGCCTCACGCCACTACGAGACGCTGGGTATCCATGCCGATGGCCGCACCTACCACCTTGAGGTCACCAACTTCCCGGTGATCGTCGAGGGCGAGATCGTCGGTGTCTACGGCATCTGTCACGACATCACCCAGCGCAAGCGTCAGGAGGCCCAGCTACGCCTGTTGCAACGGGGCATCGAGTCCAGCCCCAATGGGGTCCTCATGGCCGATGCTACCCAGCCCGATATGCCGATCGTCTATGCCAATGAGGCCCTCTGTCAGCTGACGGGCTATGCCTCGGACGAAGTACTCGGCCGAAACTGTCGCTTCCTACAAGGCAAAGAGACCGACCCCGCGGTCGTCGCGACGCTCCGCCACGCCCTGACGGCGCGTAGCGAGGTGCAGGTCACGCTGCTCAATTACCGCAAGGACGGCACGCCCTTCTGGAATCGGTTGGCGATCAGCCCGGTCGTCGACGAGGCCGGCCACTGCACCCACTTCATCGGAACTCAACAGGACATCACCCGCGAGCGCGACCAGGAAGCCCAGATCGCCTATCAGGCCAGCCATGACCTGCTCACCGGCCTACCCAATCGGACGACCCTGGATGACCGTCTCGAGCACGACCTCTGGTGGAGCCGGCAGAAACAGCGTCTACTCGCGGTGTTATACCTCGACCTGGACGGCTTCAAGGCGATCAACGATGGCTTGGGACACCGCGTCGGCAATCGGTTGCTGGTGGCCATCGCCGACCGCCTGCATCCGTTGCTCGGCCCCCGCGACACCCTGGCGCGCCTCACCGGCGACGAGTTCGCCTTCCTGATGCCAACTCTCACGACCCGCGAAGAGGTGGCCCGCGCCGCCGAGCGTATCCTCGCTGCCTTCGAGCATTCGTTTGAGGTCGACGGTCGCGCCTTGCACATCAGTACCAGCATCGGGGCCGCCTGCAGTGACGAGCCGGTCCAGCAGGCCCACGAACTGCTGCAGCATGCCGACCTGGCCCTGGAAGCGGCGAAACTCCAGGGGCGCAATACCTGGCAGTGGTATCAGGGGAAAGGAACGGAGGACACCAGCGAGCAGGTGTTGATGCGCCATGACCTGCAGGCTGCGCTGCGCGACAACCAGTTCGAGCTCTACTACCAACCGGTGGTCGAGGCCGTCAGTGGGCGCATCCGCAGCGTTGAGGCGCTGGTCCGCTGGCACCATCCGACCCACGGTATGGTGTCACCCGGGGTCTTCATTCCCATCGCCGAACAGACCGGGCAGATCATCCCGCTGGGCCGCTGGGTGCTGAGACAGGCTTGCCAGCACCTCGCCGAGCTGCGCGCCAAGGGCGAGCGAGTGTGCCCGGTGGCAGTCAACATCTCGTCGCTGCAGTTCCGCCGCGATGGCTTCCTCGATGAGGTGCAAGGCATCCTCGATGAGACCGGCCTGCCGCCCGAGCTCCTCGAGCTGGAGATGACCGAGAGCATCCTGCTGGGCGGCGCCGAACAGGCCATCGAGATGATCGACACCCTGCGCGGGATGCACATCACGGTCGCCATCGACGACTTCGGCACCGGTTTCTCCAGCCTCAGCTACCTGCGCGACCTGCCCATCCACAAGATCAAGCTGGACCGCGCCTTCATCCGCGACATCCTCACCAACCACCGCAATGCCGCCATCGTCCAGGGCATCATCACCATGGCGCATCACATGGACCTGGTGGTGGTCGCCGAGGGTATCGAGACGCGAGCGCAGCAAGAGGATCTGGTCCGTCGTGAGTGTGACCTGCTGCAGGGCTTCCTCTTCGCCAGGCCCATGCCGCTGGAAGCGCTCCTGGCGCTGCCGGATACCCTGCCGGCAGTGACCGTGCCGCCGTAGTCTCCCGACCGCCAGGCATCTCGAGACCCTCGCGATGCCTCTCCCCAGCGTGAGGGGGCATGGACACCATGCCGCTCCACGTCTCTCCCCCCAAGGTGAACAGCGTGTCTTATCCTTGGCGACTTACCCCAGAATACGCCAGCCTCGCTTCCTCGCGTCATTCTTTC
Organism: Halomonas sp. HK25; assembly: GCF_047795635.1. GTDB lineage: Bacteria > Pseudomonadota > Gammaproteobacteria > Pseudomonadales > Halomonadaceae > Halomonas. The sequence goes on from NZ_CP181044.1 coordinate 3,882,466, forward strand.
TGGAGATGCTTCAGTGACGCTGAAAGTCCTCTGCACCCGCCTGGCCCTGGCCGTCGTCGTGCCTGTCGTGCTGGTGACGGCCACCCTGTACCCGATCTTTCGGGCCCAACTCGATGCCCGGCTCCAGGGCGCCCAGGCCGGTGCCGAGACGATGCTGGAAGCGGGGCACGAGTCGCTTAAGCGCGGCATGAACGAAAGTCTCAACCATGCCCTGGCCACGGCCGAGATGCCCCTGCTCACGCGCTACCTCAGCCGCGTGGGAGAGGCCCACTCGCCTTATCAGGCCGATGCCCAACAGCTCACCGCCGAGCGGCTCGCGTCTCTGTTCGACACCCTGCTGACCCACTATGAACGCTACACCAAACTGGTCCTGATCGACCCGCAAGGACGCGAGTTGTTGCATGTCAGCCATGGCCAGCAGCGACACCAGCTGTCTCCAGCGGCCTCGCATGCCGATGCCGAGTATTTTCGGGAAGCCAAGACGCTGTTTCCCCGTGACCTCTACGTCTCACCCCCCGGACGCGACCTTCGATACGAGAATGCCGGCGACGGCCTGGTGCCCGTGGTCGACATCGCGACCCCGGTCTTTGATGCTCAGGGTGAACGCAAGGGCGTGCTGCTGCTCAGCCTGGATTGGCAGTATCTGACCACTGGCCTGCACCACGCCATGGCCATCGACGAGGCCGCACAGCCCCTTCTGATGGATGCCCAGGGCATCTGGTTGCTGGCCGATACGGATGCGCCGATGCGCTTCGGGAGAAGTTTCGCAACCGCGTACCCTGACGCCTGGGAGGCGCTCTCGCGGCGCAACCAAGGAAAGGCAGATCTGGGGGATCACCGGGTACTGTTCCAGGCGGAAGATATCCGCACCCAGAACTACCGAAGCCAGGCCGGCATGGTGTATAGCCTGCCGGGGTATCACCCCTGGCGGCTGGGTATCATGCTTCCCAAGCCAAGTCTGGGGACACTGCTGTCACAGGATCGGGCCCCGCTGCTGATCATGACCCTGCTGTATGGCCTGTCCATCGCCTTCGGCGTGTTCTGGGCCCTGAGCAGCCATCGTCAGAGGGTCCTCCGGCGGCACGCCCAGCAGCACGCCAGAGAGGTGCGCGATCTCTATGAGCATGCGCCGTGCGGGTATCATTCGCTGGATGCCGACGGTCGCATCGTGAAGATGAATCTTACCGAGCTCGACTGGCTAGGCTATCGTGGCGACGAGGTGATCGGCCAAGTGCTCTATCGGGACTTCGTCACCCCCGAGACGCGTGAGGCGTTCAAGGCCGCCTTTCAGGCGGTCCTGGGGCCGGACGAGGAAGGCTCGGCCGAGTGCGAGCTGCTCACCCGGCACGGGGAGAAGCTCCCTGTCGTCATCCAAGCCACGGCCTACACCACGCCCCGCGGTTTCGTTTACTCCCGTGCCATGGTCTTCGACCTGAGCGAACGCAAAAAGCTGGAAGAGACGCTGGCTCGCCAGGCCATGACCGACCCGCTGACAGGACTCGGCAACCGACGTTACCTGCAGGACCAGGCGGCCATGGAGATCGCTCGCGCCAAGCGCAGCGGGGCGCCGCTCAGCCTGATCGCCATCGACCTGGACCACTTCAAGCGCATCAATGATGAATATGGTCACGACGTGGGCGATCTGGTGCTGCAGGCCTTCGCCAATACGGCGCGCGATCAACTGCGCGACGGCGATGTGCTGTGCCGGATGGGCGGCGAGGAGTTTGCCGTGCTGCTGCCCAACACCTCCCACGAGCAGGCCTTGCAGGTGGCTGAGCGCATTCGCCAGGCGATAATTACGACGCCGGCCAAGGTGGGTCCCGTTGTTATCGAGACGGGACAGCTGGCCTATTCCGCCTCGCTGGGCGTGACCTTGATCATGGCCGATGAGGTCTCGCTGAAGCCCGCTATCAAGCGCGCTGACCAGAATCTGTACGCGGCCAAGAAACAAGGACGCAACCAGGTACACGGGCAACCTGCGTGACGAAAGGGCAATCACAACCCTACTGGCACTCTTGCGTATTCCGCGCCATCGTGACCGCCCGTTCCGATCTATCGTGACCGACCATTCCGGGCCAACGTGACCGGCCATTCCGTTTCATCGTGACCGATTTCGGCCTCTTTCCCGGAATCCGCGGTCACGATGCCGGAATCATCGGTCACGTTCCCGGAATCTCACCTAACTCGCTGGAATGATTCGGACTTTTACGGCATACCCCTCCTGTTGCCTTTGCCCCTGGAGGGGACCATGCCAGCACCGAGGATTCCCATGCGAACCATCACCGAGGTGTTGCGCCTCAAGTACGACGCCGGCCTCAGCCACGAGAAGATTGCGCGGGCCTGCGGCCTCTCCAAGGGCGTGGTCAGCAAGTACGTCAGCCTGGCGCAGGTCGCCGGCATCCGCTGGCCGTTGCCCGACGGCACCGACGAGGCGGCGCTGGAGGCGAGGCTGTTCCCGGCCAAGACGCCGCCGGTGCGCTTCTCGGCACCGGACTACTTCCAGATCCACCAGGCTCTCAAGCGCAAGGGCGTGACCCTGCAGCTGCTGTGGGCGGAGTACATCGAGGTCCACGGCGACATGGCGTACCGCTACAGTCGATTCTGCGATCATTACCGCGCCTGGCGGGACCGCCAGCGGCGCAGCATGCGCCAGGTCCACCGCGCCGGCGAGAAGCTGTTCATCGACTACTGCGGCCCCACCGTGCCGATCATCAACCAGGCCACCGGCGAGGTGCGCCAGGCCCAGGTGTTCGTCGCCGTGCTGGGCGCCTCCAGCTACACCTACGCCAAGGCGACCTGGAGTCAGTCGCTGCCCGACTGGATCGCCTCTCACCAGCGTGCCTTCCAGTTCCTCGGCGGGGTGCCGGAACTGCTCGTCCCGGACAACCTGAAGAGCGCCGTGACGCGGGCGTGCCGCTACGAGAGCCAGCTCAATACGACCTACGCCGAGATGGCGCAGCACTACCAGGTCGCCGTGCTGCCGGCGCGACCCTACAAGCCGAAGGACAAGGCCAAGGCGGAAGCCGGTGTGCTGCTGGTGGAGCGTTGGATACTGGCCCGCCTGCGCCATCACACCTTTTTCACCCTGGCCTCGCTGAATCAGGCCATCCGCGAGCTACTGGAGGACCTCAACCGGCGGCCCTTCCAGGGCCGGGAAGAGAGCCGGCGCGACCTGTTCGAGGCCATCGACCGGCCGGTGCTGCGCCCGCTGCCGGAGACGCCCTACGAGTACGCCGAGTGGCGCAAGGCCAAGCCCGGCATCGACTACCACCTCGACATCGACAAGCGCCTCTACAGCGTCCCCCACAGCCTGGTCGGCCAGGTGCTGGAGGTCCGCCTGACCCACACCGTGGTCGAGGTGTTCCACAAGGGGCACCGGGTGGCGGCGCACCCGCGCCACGCGCCGGGGCGCTTCTCGACCCTGGCCGAGCACATGCCCAAGCGGCACCAGGGCCATCGCGACTGGTCGCCGAGCCGCTTCCTTGAGTGGGCGACAGGCATCGGCGTCGCCACGCGGGAAATGACCCAGCGACAGCTCCAGGACCGCCCCCACCCCGAGCATGGCTACCGTGCCTGCCTGGGCCTGCTGCAGCTCAGCCGGCGCTACGGCAAGGACCGCCTGGAGCAGGCCTGCGCCCATGCCCTGGCGATCCCCACCACCCGCTACAGCAGCATCGCCTCGATCCTCAAGCAGGGGCTGGATCAGCAGCCGATGCTGACGTTACCCGAGGCCCTCGACGACCTGCCGCCCCACACCAACGTGCGCGGCCGCGAGTACTACCACTGACCCGAGGAAACGACCGATGATGACCCAGCCCCTGCTCGACACCCTGCGCCACCTGAAGCTGACCGGCATGCATGATGCCCTGGCCCACCAGCTCACCCAGCCGGACACCTACGACCTGCCGTTCGAGGATCGCCTGGGCATGCTGCTCGACCGCGAGGTGCTGCACCGTGACAACCGCCGCCTCGACCGCCTGCTGAAGGCCGCCAAGCTGCGCGTCACGGCCTGCGTCGAGGACATCGACTACCGCCACCCCCGCGGCCTGGAGCGGCGCCATGCGGCAGCGAACCAGGTTCAGAACTTACCCCCGTATTACTACACTTTCTGAGCTGCCTGGGCGGCAGCGAACCTGACCGGCCAGGGCTGCGCCGAGGTGTCGCTTTTCTGAGCTGCCTGGGCGGCAGCGAACCCCTGGCCGCATCGCTGTCATCATGGGGCATATTTCTGAGCTGCCTGGGCGGCAGCGAACGCATGACCACGGTGCGGCGCTGGTGTCGGGAATTTCTGAGCTGCCTGGGCGGCAGCGAACGGGTGACCAGGCGGGCGTAGACGGTGGCTTCGTTTCTGAGCTGCCTGGGCGGCAGCGAACCTGGGCCTGCTCGGGGGTCAGCAGTTCGTCCTTTTCTGAGCTGCCTGGGCGGCAGCGAACTGGTACGCACCTGGCGCCGGCTGGTGGAGCTGTTTCTGAGCTGCCTGGGCGGCAGCGAACCCGGCCATGGCTCTGCCGCTGGCTTGCGATCATTTCTGAGCTGCCTGGGCGGCAGCGAACCACAGCCCTGAGTTGTCCTGATTCAGCGTGTATTTCTGAGCTGCCTGGGCGGCAGCGAACCGGTGGGATTCACGCTGGTGTCGGGCGCATGATTTCTGAGCTGCCTGGGCGGCAGCGAACCGAGCAAGAGCTGGGAGGTGACTGATGATCGTTTTCTGAGCTGCCTGGGCGGCAGCGAACATTACCCACATCGGTATCTATGATGGTGTCGTTTTCTGAGCTGCCTGGGCGGCAGCGAACGGAGAGAGCCGTGCTTCCGCATCACTGATCGTTTTCTGAGCTGCCTGGGCGGCAGCGAACCTGAAAGTCGCCCGGAGCAGCCTCGACGTAGTTTTCTGAGCTGCCTGGGCGGCAGCGAACAGTCCGTGGAGCCAGATCATCACGCTGATCAGTTTCTGAGCTGCCTGGGCGGCAGCGAACCAGGTCCCGTGCGAGCCGCGGCTGGAGGAGGATTTCTGAGCTGCCTGGGCGGCAGCGAACATCGCGACAGGCGACTACGCATCGGCCTGTGATTTCTGAGCTGCCTGGGCGGCAGCGAACGGCTCCCCTGCCAGCGCAAGGAATACCGGCTTTTTCTGAGCTGCCTGGGCGGCAGCGAACGCGTCCCTCTTTTCGTGGGTACTACTGCTGAATTTCTGAGCTGCCTGGGCGGCAGCGAACGAGAGGGCGTTCGTGCAGGGCGGCCAGGTGGTTTTCTGAGCTGCCTGGGCGGCAGCGAACCTTTTCAGCAACACTGCGCTTCAGGTTGAGCATTTCTGAGCTGCCTGGGCGGCAGCGAACACCACTTTCGGTCCTCTCCAGCATCTCGGGATTTTCTGAGCTGCCTGGGCGGCAGCGAACTTGCTTGTAGGTCAGGCCTTCGTCCACCAGCATTTCTGAGCTGCCTGGGCGGCAGCGAACGCACTGGTCTTTCACGGCCTCGGTCAGCTTCATTTCTGAGCTGCCTGGGCGGCAGCGAACGCGCTGCTGCGTGCGGACCTGGCGGGCAGCATTTTCTGAGCTGCCTGGGCGGCAGCGAACATATGTGGCCGCTGTTCCGCCCTGCTCGACCATTTCTGAGCTGCCTGGGCGGCAGCGAACGTCATGCGGCTGCGCTTGAGCAGGAGCATCCATTTCTGAGCTGCCTGGGCGGCAGCGAACCTGGCCGAGTTCGCCGAGTACCAACTGGTGCGTTTCTGAGCTGCCTGGGCGGCAGCGAACTCCGTATTGACTGGGAAGCTGCTGAAGTGATTTTTCTGAGCTGCCTGGGCGGCAGCGAACGCATTACGCGGGTTCGGGACAGTCACTGTGTATTTCTGAGCTGCCTGGGCGGCAGCGAACCTCGTCCAAGTCGATGAATGCCGTGGCATCGATTTCTGAGCTGCCTGGGCGGCAGCGAACCTGCAGGTGGGCCAGGAAGGCACGCCGCGCCTCTTTCTGAGCTGCCTGGGCGGCAGCGAACTGGTGGGGGAGAGCGTCGGCGAGATCATGACCTTTCTGAGCTGCCTGGGCGGCAGCGAACGCGCTGCTGCGTGCGGACCTGGCGGGCAGCATTTTCTGAGCTGCCTGGGCGGCAGCGAACGCAATCACGCCCCACAGCTCGGGCTTGGGCATTTTCTGAGCTGCCTGGGCGGCAGCGAACAGCATAAGCGCCGCCCATGGCCAGCAGCACCTTTTCTGAGCTGCCTGGGCGGCAGCGAACATCCATCCGGATGCCATCGATCCACTCCGTTATTTCTGAGCTGCCTGGGCGGCAGCGAACTGATGCGGCGCCTGGGGCTGGTCAGCATCACATTTCTGAGCTGCCTGGGCGGCAGCGAACGCTGCGCGGGTGGCGAGGCCGTGGGCGGCTCATTTCTGAGCTGCCTGGGCGGCAGCGAACTGGTGGACTGAGGCGCCCGCACCGCATCCTGGTTTCTGAGCTGCCTGGGCGGCAGCGAACGCGCAGCAATGGCTGCACCGTCCATGCTGTCGTTTCTGAGCTGCCTGGGCGGCAGCGAACCCCCGGGCCATCACCGCCGAGACCGGGCACAATTTCTGAGCTGCCTGGGCGGCAGCGAACGATCAGGCACTGCTCGATCTTGCTGGCGTGCTTTTCTGAGCTGCCTGGGCGGCAGCGAACTCCTCGAGGAGCTGGTGGAGCTCGGCGAGGGTTTTCTGAGCTGCCTGGGCGGCAGCGAACTGCTTCATGGCCTGCTTGGCAAGATGACGCTTTTTCTGAGCTGCCTGGGCGGCAGCGAACGTCGTTAACGGCTACCTCCAGCCTGAGTGATATTTCTGAGCTGCCTGGGCGGCAGCGAACAGGTACGCCACCCCGCACTCATCACGCAGCCATTTCTGAGCTGCCTGGGCGGCAGCGAACTGTGGCTCACCGCTGAGCTGGCGGGTGGGTTATTTCTGAGCTGCCTGGGCGGCAGCGAACTGGGGCCTGGTGATCTGGCGCCTGATGGTAGATTTCTGAGCTGCCTGGGCGGCAGCGAACCGGCGCCAAATGGTGTTCACGCTGGGCGGCCATTTCTGAGCTGCCTGGGCGGCAGCGAACGCGGATTTCCTCTACCGCGTCGGTCAGCCGCTTTTCTGAGCTGCCTGGGCGGCAGCGAACGAGCGCAAGCTGGCCCAGGAGGAGAACCCGGTTTTCTGAGCTGCCTGGGCGGCAGCGAACGAAGCCCTTTACCTTGGCAACTGGAACGTAAATTTCTGAGCTGCCTGGGCGGCAGCGAACGAGGGATCAATCATACCCACCCGCCGACCATATTTCTGAGCTGCCTGGGCGGCAGCGAACTCAGGCTCCGGACATGAAAAAGCCCAGCGCTTTTTCTGAGCTGCCTGGGCGGCAGCGAACAGACCCTGGATAAACGACACGGTAGCCAGGCGTTTCTGAGCTGCCTGGGCGGCAGCGAACAATTACTACCGCGATGGCCAGCCGCCTAGCTTTTTCTGAGCTGCCTGGGCGGCAGCGAACGGCATGGCCAGCAGGGCGGGCGGACATCGCCATTTCTGAGCTGCCTGGGCGGCAGCGAACGACACCGACGACGTGCCCACCTGGCGCCAGGTTTTCTGAGCTGCCTGGGCGGCAGCGAACTCATTGGGCCTCCTCCCTCAGCAGCAGCTCGATTTCTGAGCTGCCTGGGCGGCAGCGAACGCAGGCGCCTTTGCGGTTGGGGATCAGGTAGATTTCTGAGCTGCCTGGGCGGCAGCGAACCGCTACCGCTGGCGCCATGAGGCGGTGCGAATTTTCTGAGCTGCCTGGGCGGCAGCGAACTATCTGGATAGTCTAGCTCGAATGATAGTTGTTTTCTGAGCTGCCTGGGCGGCAGCGAACCCAGGGAAGCAGGTATATAAGGGTCAATTTCATTTCTGAGCTGCCTGGGCGGCAGCGAACCTACGGCGGATTGGTACGGTCGCTATGTCGAATTTCTGAGCTGCCTGGGCGGCAGCGAACCTAAGATTCGATTGGGTGCTCTTGCATCTCTTTTTCTGAGCTGCCTGGGCGGCAGCGAACACTGAGACAAACGCTTGTCTCGCGCCGTATTGTTTCTGAGCTGCCTGGGCGGCAGCGAACGTGATGCACTGGAATGGTATTGATGACCGTCATTTCTGAGCTGCCTGGGCGGCAGCGAACAGCCTGACCCATGTAGATCATCGCTTGATCCATTTCTGAGCTGCCTGGGCGGCAGCGAACTCGTCGTGAGGCCGATTGCGAAACGTCTGTCTTTTCTGAGCTGCCTGGGCGGCAGCGAACGGTTACGAGTCGCATGGTCAAGTCCTCCCCAGTTTCTGAGCTGCCTGGGCGGCAGCGAACACCTGAATCGCACCCGGAAGCGCGCCGGCAATTTTCTGAGCTGCCTGGGCGGCAGCGAACAAGAGCTTTTTAAAGGTAAGCGACTGATTGTTAAAGAGCAATAGATTGATAGAACAGCGCCTCCCTTTTTAGAGAGGCGCTGATAACTATCTGATTCTCCAAACTCTACAGAAGCGCCTAGAAAAAGGGTCAGAACCAGGGCACCGTGGCCTCACTGCTCAACCCGTAGTGGTTGAAGCGGCCGGCGACAGGCCGAACTTGTGGTTGGCCATGCTCGATGAATAGCGCAAACCGCTGCCCACTAGAACGACTACTGACCTTCACAAAAGGCAAATCGATCTGCCTGGCGGCGGGCTTATCCATCAAGCACTGCGCTTCTTCGATTTCGATGCCATGCCGCTTGGCATAACGCTTTGCTCGGCTCGGGCTTCCGGTATTGAACTGTCGGCGCCGAACGACTCTGTGCCGCGTTTCAGCAGGGACTGGCGTTACAGGCTCAATGATCACGTGGTCGCGCATGCCGGTGAGCCACGAGAGCGCCATTAGCTGATCCAGCCGCGCCTGAGGAGCGTGCAGTCGAAGCCGATCACCCGGCGTACGCGCACGCACACCGGTCTTGTGATCGGGAAAACTCACGCCGATGTCATCGGCTTGCAGATCATGGAGCGCCCGATGCAGCTTGCTGTAGAGCGCCCCCAACAGCATCGCAGCCGGAAAGTCTGGATCGGGCCGCAGACGAATATCGAGATAGTATTCCATGACTCACCCCGCATCGCCGAAGACGCCGCCACGGATAAGGGTCGCCATAACGAAGTGCTGTTGCTCGGCAGGAGGGACTTGGTCTTTAAGCAGCCAGTTATCGAGCAAGTTGTAGAAATCTACCTTCTGCTTCGGCTGTCGGTAGGCGCTGCCCTGAGTGGTCACCGAGCCATAGGGCTCTACGGCGATTGGGCCTAGGTCGCTGCCATCATCCGGTACCGGGTACCAGCTATCGATGGTGCGCAGGGCATTACCCAATTTCTGGGAGTGGATGGCGGCGTTTTTATCGTCACCAATGCTATAAAGCGTCTTGCTCTTGTCACCACGCGAACGGTCCAGAATCAGCTCCTGCGAGGGGAACACTTCCTGGCCGGCGCCGACTCGGGCAAAGGCCACCACATCGAGCAGCAGATAATGCTCGCCGGATAACGCCTCATTGATGTGGCTACCCAACTCACGAGTGGCTTCGCTGCCTTCAAAGTCACGCAGCGAATGATCTAACGCATTGAACGTCCATTGCTGCTCTGGTTTGCCATCCTTCATCTGACTGACGATGACCTCGACCTCCTCCGCGCCGACGCGATTGCGCCACAGGAAGCGGCCATTGGCGAGGTTGCAGGCATAGCGGTGAGCGAGTTCGCTAAAGCCGTGCTCGCTGACATAGCCCGCCACCGTAGCCTTTAGTTTGCGCTGATACTCGGCATTGTTGCAGGCTGAAGGTGTCCCGGCGCCAGACAGCACACGCAGGGTAAAGTGCACCGCAAGGGTATCGACATCATGCGACAGTGCTGCGACATCGACGGTCTGGAGGTTGGGGTTTTCGATGGCAGCGTCGAGCTTGGCTGGGTCCTGGTCCTTGGCTTTCAAGCGGTTGGAGATGGTGCCGCGAACCGACTTTTCGCGAACCGGAATACCACGCCACTGGGTATACTGGGCTCGGTCATCCCAGGCGCCGGCGCTGAATAGCGCATCAGAGGGGTCAAGCTTGCGCTCAAAAGCGAGAACGGAAGCTGTCTTGAGTGCGTCATCTTTCTTAGCCATGAGAGGTTTCCTACGTCAGTCGTTGATCAAAGTATCGGTATAGTCGTTGTTCAATCGATAGATGCCGCGTTCGAGGTCATTTTCCACGAACCACATCAGGGCTTCGGGATCCTGAATACGGTGAGGGCTTACCCACTCGCCGATGGAGTAGAGGCTTTCGACGAATTGAAACGGCACTTCCGGGTCGCGGGCGTTGGTCACCGCGCCGGGGTCAAGCAGATCGGAGATGGCGCCGTAACCCACCGGAATCGGTACCAACCACCCAGGATAAGGGCGACGCATCTCCCAGCTCACCTCCTCCTTGGTTTCACCATTTTTTTCAGTGGTGGCAGTGAGGTGACACTCGTGATTAAGTCGCGAAAGATCGAGCCAAGCGTCCAGCGGGGTGGCATGTTGATCTTCCGCCTTGAGCGTAGCGGTGTGCTCGGCTAGTCGGTCGTCGCGAAGCACCAGCGAAAATCCCGGCAGTAGTCGACGCTTGATTCGACGCCACTGCCTGGCGCTTTCCTGCTCATCGGCATCGAAGCTGACCAGCTCCGGCCAGTGCCGCCTCTCGCCGGGGCGAGCTGGCATCACGCTACCGCCTGCGATGCGCATACCCTGAACCTGCTGATAGAGCTGTTGAGCAATGGCCTGGCGGCGGTCTACGTTTTTCAGGTCATCCCCTCCGTCAGCCTCGACGCCGATCAGTAGCGAGATTTCCAGATGCGCCCGGCCTTCCTCGACGATAGCCGCCGTGCTGCCGCTCTTGTCTACCGGATTGCGAGTGAGGTGAAAGGCGCGGGTGAAACCACCTTCCGTAACCTGAGGATCGATACGGTGACACACCACACCGATTTCGTTGAAAACCAGCCTGATATCATCCGGCAGGTTGCGTTCTAGCGCCTGTACCGTCCCCATGAAGGCACTCATGGCGGGAAAGCCCCATGTCATCGGGCTGGAAATAGCGTTCGCGTTCTGGATGCGCAGCCGAGGGAGCACCAACAGATGATTGATCATGCGAGGGCCTCCGTATCTTCTTCATCGTGTAGTGCGCCCTGCAGATCGACGAGCTGACGGCGAAACTCAGTCACGATGCCTTCAAACCGGCGTTTCCAGTGATGGTGTTCTGCATCTCCGAAGCTCATTGGGCTCTTATAATTCAGTTCACGATTGAGCCAGTTGGCGGCGCGTGAGCTAACGACTTCGTGCCAGTCAGACTGGCGGCGCGCCTCGGCAAACTCGCTATCCTCATGTGCCCGCCCTGGATCCAGCCAGTAATGCTCTTCCGGGACCAACTGACACTTTTCATCAGCCGTCCAGCCAGGGGTGAGGGAGTGGATATCGAATGTAAACAGCATCAGCTCGTCGATCAGCATAGCGGTCAGGTCGTCGTGCAGATCGCGGGTGTGCATGTTCTTGCTGGGGTCGGTTTCCAGAAAGCGCTTCAGCTCGCCCAGAATACGCCTGACATCAGGGCGTCCTTTGAACGCTCGGAAGGCATCACGCATTGGGGCGTAAACCTCGCTTGACTGCCAATTAGGGGGCAGGGAGGCGAGGAGATAATTCTGGCCGCCCCGTTCGCTGTTGAGCTGCGAGATGTTTTGTGGCTTGGTACCGCCGAGTTTCTGGACTGCCAGATTGGGGTAGCTGATATACCCCCCCTCAAAAAGCGTCTTATCCTTCAGCGCTTTGCGTGCCGCCTTGTTGTGATCACCAAAGAACCAAGTATTGGGACTGGCCTGGGCGTAGAAACGGTGAGTGAGCGCTGTGGCATAGAGTGGCGCCAGTAACCGATAGCTTTCATCATCGGTTGGATCGTCGCCGACCAGCCAGTAGAGCTGTTTCCCCATGACATGAGAGCTGGGCCTACCCTTGGGCTCAGTAATGCTCGCAAAGGCATGCACCCAGCTTTCTGCCTCGGCGCGATCCTGGCTCAAGGCACCGATCAATACTTCATCGAAATCTAGCGCCAGCTCCAGCAAGGAGCGGCCCTGCCACTCAAGTTTGAGAAACTTATAGACGTCCAGCGCCGCTGCGTTGCCGACGACATCGCCCTGAAAGTCGGATGGCAGGCAGTGGCTACCTACCAGATCACCTTGGGTGAGCTTACTAGGTTCGATATAGAGGTTCGTTCCCTTAGCATCTGGATGAATTGCCTTCAGAGAATGTGTGACCACTTGCAGCTGACTGACACGGCGGGCGGCATCGGCAAGCCAGGTTTTCGGCTCGAACTGCTGCTGCAGCTCAAGGTACTTTGGGTCGTCCGCTAGAAGCTTTTCTGCCTTGGTCGCGAAGCGGTCATGAATAAACTCATGAATTAGATCCTTGACCGAAGATGGCGGACTGTTTACTCGTTCAGTCATAAAACTCCTCGAAATTGTTGCCGCATTTTCACTTCCTGCGCACGAATCCCAGCGCAGGGTGGAAATGCCAGCCCTGCGGGGCGTAGTTCGTTTTCAGACGGATGCGGCCGAAGCGCCAGGCGCAGCGCTCTATGGCCATGTCCATGGCCTCTGCCTGATCTGCCAGTGCGGCCATGTAGTCGGGCTCGTTCCAGGGCGCGATTCCTGGATGACCGAAGACGTCATCCTGCAGGCGATCCAGTTCGGTTTCGACAGGCGTCAGCTTCTCGTCCCTACCATCCTGATCCACCCGCCAGAAACCGTAGTCTTCCTCTGCTTCATCCGGCAGCAGCACGAACTCGCACTCAGGCTCGTTGTCCTCCCGGAAAGGCTGTTGCTGGATTGGTAGCGCCCCGAGGGTCATCGATGGGGTGCGATAAAAGAGATAGGCCCCGAGATCGACCTGTGCCGGCTCGCCGCGACGTTTACGTCGCTGCCGGCCGGGAGCGGCGGCTCCCTCGACCATAAGCGCGGCAAGTCGCGCATGCTCGAGATCAACGAGCTTTTGGGTGGGATAGAGCCCTTCTCGCGGCATTAGTCGCGGGCGCGAGTCGATATGCTCAATCTCATCGGCTCTCAATAACTCCGCCAGTTGATGCGTCGCCAGCGGCCATCGCTTCTCAGTTTCAAAGCCTGGCCGGCTAAAAGCCGGTGCGGCCCGCTTCAAGTGACGGACGTTGGTGCCCAACAGCGCGATATTGGGTGCTCGAACGCTTGAGGGACGGTGTCGTCGCACACGGCCGGCGAGCTGGATGATAGAGCGCATCGAGGAGGGCTCGACCACTGCCCAGTCGTAGTCGTGATCGCGACCCACTTCCGTGACCGGCGAGCCGAGCACGATGAAAAGCTGATCCATAGCGGCGCTTTCATCGATCCGCTGACGAATATCAGGAAGATCGAACACGGCGTTCGCTTCGCGCCGATCCAGCATCCGGTCCAGGCGAGCTTCCAGGCGCGAACGCAGCAGCAGGGGAAACTGAGAGTGGTAAACGCAAAGGTGGATCTGCCGCCCCTCCGGAATATTTGACCGGTAAAGCATCTGGGCAACGGCCACCAGCACCTCGATGTTGGCCATACGCACCAGGCCGAAACTGACCCGCTTGCCACTGTGGGGGTCAACGGTGTGATGCTGCTCGTGCAGGGCGAGCGTTTGCGTGAGTATTGCTTCTGCGACCGCCTGATGAACGTCGTCCGGATGAGCGGAGGGTGCAGATAACGGGACGAGATATCCCCGGCGAGCTGGTGCCTGATCACTGAGTCGGGCGGCGCGCTGCCGGGCAAACTGCATATGGCCGGTATCGAACTGCTCACCGTCGGCGCACTCCTGCTGGGTGCAGCCGTACTCATCGAACCAGGCGCAGCAAGGGATCATCGGGGTTCCTGGTACGCCGCGATGGCGCTGATACTCTGCGCGACCGGTGCGATAAGCCTCGAACAGCCCGCGCACCAGTGCCGGCGGCAACGTGGCCGAGGAGAGTAACACCCGCGAGCCAAGCAGCCCGGCCCAATACACGAGGCGTGTCAGGCCAGGCAGATCGTCTATATCAAAGTCATCCGGTTCATCGAGAACGAGGTCACTGCTCATCAGCCGCAGCATGGGCGCGATCTGATGGCCGCCGCGCAAGCTCTCTGTCGCCGGGATCAAGTGATCGATCGTACACACTAGGACTGGCGCGCTGATTAACGCGCGGGCATGTGGGTCTTGTGCAGCCCGTGATAGCAGCGGATGTTCGTCGATCTGGCCTTCGAAATGAATATGGCTCTGTTCATCCAGCAAGGCGGCTCGCGACTCCGAGCCGCCATTCTGCCTCTGCTGATGCTCGAATAACGCCCGGCTGGCGCTCCCCCCAACCCGAATGGCCAAGTCGTCGCTGCCCAGTCCTAATCTCTCACGGTAAGCTTGCCCGGTTTGTAATGTGAGTGTTCGCAGACCAAGCGCTATCGAGAAGCGCGCCCCTTCTTCGGGATCGCTCAAGGCGTACATGATCCGACCGTTGGCGATCGTCTTGCCACAGCCGGTTGAGGCCATGTTGATACCGAAGAAGCCCTGCGCGCGGGCCTTATCACGCAAACCCGATGCCAGGTCGAATGCCTTGTCCTGCCAGCGAAAGCGAGTGTCGCGACTACGCTGTCGAAAGCCTTTGTGTCGTGCGATGCGCGGTAGGCCTTTTTCCATATCCGGCATGCGGTGCACGATTTCACCCGCCGTGCGGGTCACGCCCAGCAAGTGCTCTTCAAGTGGCTGGCATAGCCGACGCTTACCGTGCAGAACAGCGGTGTTAGCGTAGAGCGCTGTAGACCAGTCGCCGGACAGGCGGCCGGTGTCAGTCAAACTTGAGTAGTAATGATCCGCGAGCATTACTGCCAATCGCGCCTGATGCATCACATAGGGCGATTCCAGTGGTGGCGTAGTGATACTGACGTCTCGTAGTTGCCGCGCCAGACGCTGGCTGCGTTGGCGCCAGGCATCACTCGTAACGGGCAGCCCCTCGGGAAACTCCCAGTAGGGCGCAACCTCTGCCTGCGAGGCTTCCTCTCCCCTTTCATTCCAGGCAGCGGTAAACGCCTCCGGCAATGAAGGCAAGATATCAGTATTCAATATGCCTCTGGCGCCGGACCATTTCTGTTGCCCGTTCTCATCGAAAGCCGGCAATGCAGGCAACCGATGGTGGCTCAAAATCAGCCAACCAATCGCTGCGGCAAGCCGCGGCAATTGAGCAAACGGCTTTTTCGCCTGCTCGTCGCTATCATCCAGCCCATCACATCTGAGCCGACCGAGCCAGCAGGCATCGTCATCGGGAGAGGGGGATTCGAGCCTCGAGAGCCACGTCATGTCATCGTCTTCGCCGACAAAAGCTTCCAGCAAACGTAGCGACACCCACTCATGCCGGTAACGGTTGCGCCCCTCCAGGCGACCATGAAGCCGATCCTGAAATGCACGACTGGCCTTGCCGAGATCATGGAAAAGCGCTGCCAGCGATGCCAGCAGATGAATCAAATGACCGCTATGCCAATCGTTTTCATCCTCAGCACGCAGGATATTGCGGCGAGTCGTGTTGGTCGGCGATGCCCCCTGAGCATTGAACTTCGCAGCATTACCAACGATCCACATCAGCTCGCTATGATCATGCCCGCGAATCCAGTGACAGGCCACGGCGGTATTCTTGCGTGCCTTTTTGCGCAGTAACTTTCTGAGCGTATCGAGCCCCGCCTGGGTGATCGGGGTTTGCCAGGTGCGGTCGCCACGGCGCTCGGCGAACTGATCGAGTATCCGACGCGTCTCCACCAGAGCATTCTTGCTGCATTGAGAGACCAGCAGCACATTCATGCCTGAACCTCCCCCAGATCCTCAGCGACCGCCTTCAAGGTATCGATCATGAAATCGAGCGACTCGGTTTTCGTCAGCCGCTCGATGCAGGCCTGGCGAAACTCCTGCTCCTCGTCACCGCGCATGGCGGAGATAAAGGCCTGTGGCAGTATGACCGCGTCCTTGACCAGGTCGGCCACGTCGAAGACCAGGCCGCCACGGCGGGTCTTGCCATGCAGCACCGCCAGGCCATGCGGGATACCCAACACCCAGGTGGCAGTGGCCGCCAGTCCGGAGGCGAGATAGTTGCCATGGTCGAGGAAGCTGTTAGCCGGGTCGGTGCCGGAACCACGCTTGGCTCGGGTGAAGTCACCGTAGCTGACCGCCCTGGAGGCGAGCTTGAAGAGGCTCTTTGTCAAGCGAGCCTCCAGGGTCAGAAGGTCGGTCGTGCTGGGCGCTTGCCGGATGGCGTCGCGATGCTGGCCGAGCGCATTCCGCAGCGCCTCGGGAGTCACGACAAAGCCGACCTCCTTGAGTGGCCGGCCCGTCCAGAGCGCTTCGATTCGGGCCAATCGGGCCAGTTGAAATGCCCGGGCTGCCTCCAGACGCTTCTCGTCGTCGAACCAGAAGCGCACCCATCGCTGTAGGTATTCGGTAGGACGGTATTCGCTCTGCGGCGTCAGCCAGGCGACATCCACGTCAACCTCATTGGCGGCAAACAGCGGCGTGCCACCACCACCACAGAAGCCGACCAGCACCCCGGCCCTGGCCAGTTCCCGCATCGCCGCCTGGGTGATGGACGTACCTGTGCCCAGCAACAGCGAGGTGGTATTCGCGATAGGAATGTTCCAGTAGCGAGACTGGCGCCCCTCGTCGGTGACGTACTCGACGCGTCCGCCATTGACCAGCACCCGGCAGTGTTGCAGGTAATACAGGTTTGCACGCTTGGAATGGAGAATCGTCTTCAGATCTGACGGAGATAGGTCATCCATGACGGCCACGTATCTGCTCTAGTTGTCAGACCATAGCTAAGCATTCTGAGACCTTCTCTGCCAACTTTTTACTCTTCAATCCGACAACCTCCTTGCCGCCATCGCCTCGTCATCCAGCTGCTGGGCGGTCTTATTTCAGGTTCATCGCATTTTGCCGGCCAACCACAGCCGGTACCTTAATGGCCAGCGGCCTCGCCGGGGGCATGCTGGTCTGGCGGATCGACGACGGGCGCCAATTAGGGTGGCAACAGGCCACACACCTCCATTCCGCCCCGGAAGCATGGCCCCCAGTGATGACATGCTGAACCGGGGCTTATGATGTCCAAGGGTTGTTGGAACCGCGAACCATGGAGCCTACAGATGCCGACGCATTATGATCGGGACGCCTACGCCTGGGCTCTGGAACAGGCCGCCTTGCTGCGCAGCGGCAAACTGGAGCAGCTTGATACCGAGCACCTGGCCGAGGAGATCGAGAGCATGGGGAAGAGCGAGCGGCGCGCCTTGGTAAGCCAGCTGGCGCGGCTCTTCATGTACCTGTTGAAGTGGGACCACCAGCCCGAGCGCCGTTCGCGCAGTTGGGCGTTGACCATCCAGGACGCGCAGGCGAAGACCGTGCGTTTGTTGAATGAAAACCCCAGCCTCAAGGGGTCATTGCGCGAACTGGTAGCCGATGCCTACGAGGATGCCCGGCGGGCCGCCGCGATCGAGACCGAGCTGG